>JAFGNP010000006.1 GCA_016926975.1 Coriobacteriia bacterium
CGATGGACAGCGCGTCGCCGTCAGGGGCCGGGCCGCCTTCCTCGAAGCGGTACAGCTTGCTCACGCCGAGGAGCGTCGGTGAGTAGTCGGCACTCGCGCCAAGCGCGGCGACCTCATCGAGAATGGCAAGCGCCTCAGGCGGCAGTACCGTCGGCGTGTAAGGGCTGGAGTTGAACTGCGACAGCGGTGTCTCGGGATTGTGAGAATCGATCTGCGCCTGCACCTCGGCCATGGCGGTGTAGGCATTCTCCACAGCCTCACGGACCGACGCTTCGTCTTCGCCGTATGCCGTGATGCTGACCACAGTGCCCAGCGCCTCACGGCTGACTACGACCGGTTCGTCGGCCGAGCAGCCGACTAGTGCGAGAAGCATCGCCAAGGCGATACCGAGTATCACGAAACGTCGCATTGTGCGCCTCACGGTGATGGGTATACTTGTCGGCACGTGTCCGGCAACCAAGTCAGTGTATCAGCCTATGGAGGACCGATGTTTCCTATCGTTCACGCCCGCCAGCTCTCCGAAGCGGTGTTCGAGATGGGCGTTCATGCCCCCGCGATCGCCAAGAAGGCCAGAGCCGGACAGTTCCTGATGCTCCGGATCGACGAGAACGGCGAGCGCATACCGCTGACGTTCTCCGACTGGTCGGCCGAGGAGGGCTGGATCCGCTTCATCTTCATGCGGGTCGGCAAGACCACCCACCAGCTTTCGCATCTCGGCGTCGGCGATTCGCTCGCGGACGTGGTGGGTCCGCTCGGCGTGCCGACGCACGTGGACGACATGGGGCGCGTCGTGGTCGTCGGCGGCGGCGTGGGCACCGCGGTCGCGTACCCGGTGGCTCGCGCGATGTGCGATGCCGGCGCCGAGGTCACGGTGATCGTCGGGGCGCGCAACGCGGACCTGCTGATCCTCGAGGACGAGTTCCGCGCGCTGCCGCTCAAGGACCTCATCATCACCACGGACGACGGTTCGGCCGGCCGGAAGGACCTCGTAACGGCGCCGCTCAAGGAGCTTTGCGAGGCCAAGGCAGTGGATCACGCGATGGCGATCGGCCCTGTGATCATGATGAAGTTCTGCGCGGCCACCACGCGCGAGTACGACGTGCCGACGGTCGTCTCGCTCAACCCGATCATGGTCGACGGTACGGGCATGTGCGGCGCCTGCCGTTGCACTGTGGGCGGAGAGACCAAGTTCGGCTGCGTGGACGGGCCGGACTTCGATGGTCACGCGGTGGACTTCGAGGAGCTCATGAGCCGCCAGCGCGTGTACAACGATGACGAGCGTCTTGCCGACGCCGAGTATCACGAGGAGTGCAGATGCCACTCGTAGACGACACCACCACGCCTGCGCCGGAGGAGAAGCCTCGGCACCGTCCCGCTCGCATCCCGCGCACGCCGATGCCCGAGCGCGATGCGGCCGAGCGAGCCAAGGACTTCGACGAGGTCACCCTCGGCTACACGGAGGAGATGGCGCGTGCCGAGGCAAGCCGCTGCCTGCAGTGCAAGAACCCCACGTGCATCGAGGGCTGTCCGGTCAACATCGACATCAAGTCGTTCATCGGCGAGATGATCAACGGCGACTACTCTGCTGCTGTGGCGGTGCTCAAGGAGCGAAATGCGCTGCCGGCCGTGTGCGGTCGCGTGTGCCCGCAGGAGGAGCAGTGCGAGGCGCAGTGCGTGCTTGCCAAGAAAGGTGAGTCGGTAGCCATCGGCCGCCTCGAGCGGTGGCTCGGCGACTTCGACCTGGCCTGCGAACTGGATCACCGCTGCGTGCCCGAGGTGGGCGCTGACAGCGGCAAGCGCGTGGCGGTAGTGGGCTCCGGTCCGGCGGGCCTGGCTTGCGCGGGCGAGCTGCGCCGCTTCGGTCACGCGGTGACGATCTTCGAGAGCCTGCATGCTACCGGCGGCGTGCTCACTTACGGAATCCCCGAGTTCCGCCTTCCCAAGCACATCGTGCAGGCCGAGGTAGGACTACTCGAGGAGATGGGCGTAGAGATCCGCTGTGACATGGTCATAGGCGCGACGTACACGGTCGACGAACTCATGACCGAAGAGGGTTACGACGCGGTCTTCATCGGTAACGGCGCCGGTTTGCCGATGTTCATGGGCATCCCGGGCGAGAACCTGAACGGCGTCTACTCGGCAAACGAGTTCCTCACCCGCGTTAACCTGATGCGCGCGTACGAGTTCCCCAAGGCCGACACGCCGGTGTGGCGAGGCCGCAAGGTCGCCGTCGTCGGCGGAGGCAACGTTGCGATGGACTCGGCGCGTACGGCGAAGCGGCTCGGTGCCGAGGAGGTCTTCCTGGTCTACCGGCGCACCGAAGATGAGATGCCGGCGCGCAGGGAAGAGGTCCACCACGCGCGCGAGGAGGGTATCGAGTTCAAGATGCTGTGCTCTCCGGCCGAGATCACCGGCAAGGACGGTTGGGTCACCGGCCTGATCGCGAACAGGATGGAGCTGGGCGAGCCGGACGCGAGCGGCCGCCGTTCGCCGGTGTGCGTGACAGGTGCGGACTTCGCCATCGATTGCGATACGGTGATCATGGCGATCGGTACCAGGGCGAATCCCCTTCTGTCCAAGACCACACCGGACATGGAGCTGACGAAGCGTGGCTACATCGTCGCCGACGAGAATGGCGCTACCTCCAAGCCCGGCGTGTTCGCAGGCGGTGACATCGTCACAGGGTCTGCCACGGTCATCCTCGCGATGGGCGCGGGCAAGCGTGCCGCTCGTTCGATAGACGAGTGGCTGGATGCGGGCTCTGAATAGTCCAGGGTTTCCGATGTGCGGTACAATCTGCACTGAAGGCGCGATATTCGGCACGGTAGCCGGACAAATGGGGCGCGCTTGGGGTTCGATGGCTCCTCGGAGGTGACGATGTCCGATCCCATCAGGGTGCTGGTCGTCGACGACGACGAGTCGATCGTAGAGATGATTCGCATGGGCCTCGAAGCCGAGGGCATGCAGGTCATATCCGCTTCAGACGGCTCCGAGGCTTTGGATGCCCTTCACGCGCACCCTACCGACGTGGTGCTGCTGGACATCATGATGCCCAGGGTCGACGGTTGGATGGCTCTGATGGAGATCCGCAACGATCCCGTCACGGCGGACATCCCCGTGATCATGCTGACCGCCAAGACGCAGGACCTCGCGCGCATCCTGGCCTTCAAACAGGGCGTACAACAGTACATGACGAAGCCCTTCAACCTCATGGAGCTCGTTGCGCGCATACAGAGCCTGATGCGCGGGCGTCCGCGCGCGGGCACGGTCACCGCAGCGGAAGGCGACTTCCACAAGCTTGCCGTCCGCAAGGCCGGCAGGACCGTTCTGCTCGACCTCGATGAGGTCGTGTACATCTCGGCCAAGAACAAGTCGACCTACGTGCACACCTACGAGAACCAGTACCTGGTTGACCTGACTCTGTCGGAGCTCGAGGAACGTCTCGGAGCCGACGCGTTCCGTCGCCTTCACCGAAGCTACATGATCAATCTCAACAAGGTGAAGGAGATCGTGCGTGCCGAGGGTGCGTACACGGTTGTGGCCGCGGATCGCGACGAAACGCAGATCCCGGTGGCACGCCGCCAGGTCAAGCTGTTCCGCGAGGCGGTCGGAATCTAGTTCCGCAGGCTGCCGAGAGGCGCGGGCACGCGCCCTCCCCGGTTCACGAACTTGGCGCTGCTCCACTTCGAGACGTCCATCACCGGAGCGGTGCCCAGCAGGCCACCCCAGCTCACCCGGTCGCCGGCTTTCTTGCCGAAGGCCGGGATCAGCCGTGCGGCCGTCGTTTTGCCGTTGATGACGCCGATCGCGCATGCGTCCGCGATGATCCCGGCGATGGTCTCGGCGGGCGTGTCGCCGGGGATGGCAATCATGTCCAGGCCGACCGAGCACACGGCGGTCATCGCCTCGAGTTTCTCGAGGTTCAAGGCGCCGGATTCCACCGCGCGCACCATGCCCGCGTCTTCCGAGACGGGGATGAACGCGCCGGACAGGCCCCCTATGCTCGACGTACCCATCGCGCCGCCCTTCTTGACGGCGTCGTTCAGCAGCGCCAACGCGGTAGTGGTGCCGGGTGCGCCGCAGCGTTCTACGCCCATGGCTTCGAGTATCTCGGCGACACTGTCGCCCTCGACGGGCGTGGGCGCGAGTGACAGGTCGACGATGCCCATCGACACTCCGAGGCGGCGGGCCGCCTCTCGCGCCACGAGCTCGCCCGCGCGCGTGATCTTGAAGGAGGTCGCCTTGATCGCCTCGGCCACGTCGGTCAGATCGGCATCTTCCGGCATCGCTGCGATGACCGCACGCACTACGCCGGGGCCGGAGATGCCCACGTTCACAACGACGTCCGCTTCGCCCGCGCCGTGGACGGCTCCCGCCATGAAGGGGTTGTCCTCCACCATGTTGGCGAAGACGACAAGCTTCGCGCAGCCGATGCTGTCGGCTTCGGCAGTTAGCCTCGCTGTCTCCTTCACCGAGTGCGCCATGCGCAAGACGGCGTCCATGTTGATGCCGGCGCGCGTGGAAGCGACGTTCACGGACGAGCAGACCCGGTTGGTGGCGGCCAGCGCGTTGGGGATTGAACGGATGAGGGCATCGTCGGCCCGACCGACGCCTTTGTGCACGAGTGCCGAGAAGCCGCCGATGAAGTCGATGCCGGCAGCCTCTGCGGCGCGGTCCATGGCCTGGGCGATAGGGGTTAGGTCATCGCAGGTGCAACGGCCGGCAACCGCCGCGACGGGGCTGACCGAGATGCGCTTGTTGCGGATCGGGATGCCGTACTCGCGCTCGATGGCCTCGCAGACGGGCACGAGCCGCTCCGCGGTGGCGGTGACCCTCTCGTAGAGGCGCTTGCCCATCTCATCGGCGGTGTCGGCGGCACAATCACCGATCGAGATCCCGAGCGTGACGGTTCGGATGTCGAGGTGCTGCTGATGAACCATCAGCAGTGTCTCGGCGATCTCCTCCGGGCTGATGTGGAGCATTCCGGTCCCCTTCCGCTACACGCGGTGCATGAAGCGGAAGACATCCTCCCGCTGGAGCGTTATCTGCATGCCGATGCGGTCGGCTACATCGGCGAGGTGCGCCTGCACTTCCTCGAACGGGTGCGTCTCCTCGTCGACGGTGACCAGCATGGTCATCGAGAAGATGCCGGAGATGATCGTCTGCCGGATGTCCTCGATGTTCACGCCGCTATCGGCAAGCGCGGTAGACACCGCTGCGACGATGCCGACGCGGTCCTCGCCGAGTACCGACAGGATCGCCCTGGTCTTCATAGATCCTCCTTGAGGTTCCATTGCATCCACGCGGTATACTCTACCCGCCTTTCACCCCTGTGCGCGATGGAGAGCCCGGTGGCGGTTCCGATCACACCCATCAAGATTGGTGACGTGGTGCGCCTCAAGAAGCCGCACCCCTGCGGAACCAACGAGTGGGAGGTCACCAAGCTCGGGATGGACATCGGCCTGAGGTGCACGGGATGTGACCGCAAGGTCCGCCTCGAACGCTACGAATTCGACCGCCGGTTTCGAGGGTTCGTCGGGCGTTCTGGAGGCGAAGACTAGGATCCTCCCGTACCGGTCAGGTCGCCTTGCGCCTGGACCTGGTTGATCTGCATATGCACGTGGTCGCCGCCGTTGGTGGTATACCCGCTGAGTTGGATCTCGATCTTGTCGGACATCTTGCGCACGCTGCCGATCTGGGTGACACCTCCCTTTACGCGGTCTCCGGTTGCGATCAGGACGTCCTGCACGTGGATGACGACCAGGTCCGCGTCCTCTCTCCCGTCGGGTCTGATGTGGATCTCTACGTCTTCGTACTTCTCGTACAGCATGTAGGGTCGGACCTGGGTGACGGTTCCGGTGACCGGAGACCATACCGGCGTACCGTAATCCGCACCCATGTCGGCTGCGGTGTCCGGCACGCCGGTACGGTTGCTGCGCCAGAGGCGCAGGCAGACGCCGTGCCACACGCCGTCTGACGGATCCGGGTCCTCGCCTGCCGGGGGCACCGCCTTGAGTTGGTCGGCCAGCGCCATGTCCGCATCGGGCACGAGCGAGTCGATGTGCAGGGCAGCGGAGCCCGACGCCTGGTGGAATGCTAGTGCAGTGAGTTGCTGCGGGTCTATCATCAGGTGCAGGGAGGTGGTGCCTTCCCGGGCGAACAGGGGCGTTGGATCGCGCTCATCAAGTACTACGGGCCCAGCTTCCGCGGGGGCCTGTGTTTCGACGGTGCCGCCCGCATCACCCAAGGTCAGCGTCCAGCCGATGACAGCCAGTCCGATGACGGCGACGATGACCGTCATCACCGGGTGGGGTGAACGGCGTCGCTTGCAGTGCCTATGGGCATCCCGGACCTTCAGGCCTGTGTCGCCTCGGCGGGTGCGGTGAGTGGGCATGATGCGGATCCCATCGCATGTCCAGATGGTTGGAGCAATCAGAGTCCTTGTGTACTATACTGTACGACTACATGAGCCGTCGCATGCGGTTTGAGAATGCTCTCTGGAGGACGCGACGGTGTCGGCAATGAGACCTGCAAGTTCTATCGGGCCAAGGGTAGGGGCGTGCGTGGAGAAACTCGAGAAGATACTACACGCCGAAGATGCGGCGCGTTCTGAGACGGAAGACGCCCGACGCGCGGCGGCGGCCGCGATCAGTGAAGCTCGTGCCAAGGCTGCCGAGGTGTTGCGCACAGGTCGCGAGAAGACGCGGGAACTGGCCTCGGCCAGGCGAGACGAACTGTCCGCCAAGGCGCGCGAAGAGGCAGTTACTCTGCAGGAGACTTCGAATCTGAACTCGCGTGGGGTGCTCGAGGAAGCTGATGCTCGCAGGGACGGCGCGCTCGTGGCCGTGATGCAGGTTCTGAAGGGGCGCTAGTGGCTGTCGCACCGATGCTCAAGGTCACCGTGCTCGCCCATCAGTCGGTGATGGACGATCTTGTGGGCCGCATGCAGCGTGCCGGTGTGCTCGCTATCGACAGCGCGCCGGCCGAGTTGCCGGGCCTGGACAGCTCGTCGGACGAGGACCGCCTTCATCGGCTGGAGGAGTACCTGGCCGACGCCACGTTCGTGCGGGACTTCCTGGGGCGGTATCACGTCTCAGGACAGCCTTTCGGTGCGTTCGTCTCCGAGAAGATACATATCGATGTGGACGAGTTCCACTCGCTGTCGGCCGATGCCGCTATGCTCCAGCTCTATCGGGAGTGCGAGGAGATCTCCTCGCGTAGCGCGACGCTCCAGCGGGAGCGCACCCGCCTGCTGCATCTGGCGGAAGAGCTGCTGCCCTGGGAGAACCTGCATCTCCAGATCTCGCGCTGGCTCGGCACGGAGCACATGGTGCTCTTCACCGGTATAGTCCCGGCGTCCGATGGAGCGGCGATCCGGCAGGCGCTTCGCGAGACCGCGAGCGACGTGACGGTCGAGGAGCTTCAGTCGGTGAACGGCCGTGCGGCTTGGGTGGTGATGGCTCACCGTGCTGTCGTCGATGCCGTGCGGGCCACACTGGCACTCACCAACTTCCAGGAAGTCGGGTTCCCAGATCTCGAGGACTATCCGGCTGAGGAGCGTGCCGAAGCCCTGGAGCGAGCGGACGACATCGCCGAAGAGCTGGCGAGGCTGGACGAGGCTGCGCAGAATCTTGCAGCTGCGAACCACAGCCGGTGTGTGGCGGTAGTGGAAGCGGTCGCCTCCGAACTGGACTCCGTGATCGTGCGTGGGCAGTTCGGAGCGACAGAGCGCACATTCGCGATCGGCGGGTGGGTCCGTGCCTCACAGCGTGAAGAGCTGGAGGCGGTTCTGGAGCCGCTGGCCGACGAAGTCGACGTGAGCTTCGCCGAGCCTGCCGATGATGACAAGCCTCCTGTGGTCTTGGACAACCTCAGGATCATCAGGCCTTTCGAGACGCTCACCGATCTGTACGGTCTGCCGAAGTACGGTGAAGTCGATCCGACACCACTGCTCGCCCCGTTCTTCCTGCTGTTCTTCTCACTGTGTATCTGCGACGTCGGCTACGGTTTGATGCTCATAGCCGGTGCCTGGTACATCAAGAACAAGATCGACGTCGCCCCTGGAGTGAAGCGGTTCATGGATCTGCTGATGTACGGTGGCGCGGGTGCCATGGTGGCTGGAGTGCTCTTCGGTTCGTACTTCGCGCTCGACTTCAAGATGGTCGCCGGAGCGCTGCCATTCCTCGAGCCCCTGCAGGTGATAGACCCGCTGATCGAGCTTCCCAAGTTCCTGATCTTCACCATTGTCCTCGGAGTGATCCAGGTCTTCTTCGGAATTCTGATATCGGCCTGGGACCTAGCACGTCATGGCGACAGGCGTGCGGCGTTCTTCGATCAGTTCTCCACGATCCTGATGTTCGCCAGCATCGGGGTGGCAGCTGCCGTCCCGGCGCTCACCATGCCCGCCATAGTGCTCGGAGTGGGCGTGACGGCGGTATTCAAAGGGCGTGCGATCGAGGCAGCGCTGGGGCGCAAGGAGTCGCCGGGTTGGGATCGCGCGCTGGGAATCTCCTGGCTGGTCGCGGTTTTGGTGACGCTGGTGACATGGGCCACAGGTTTGTCGCTGCCTGTCGGATGGGTACTTCTGGGCCTGACGCTAGTCGGTCTCGCGGCTTCGAAGACCGTCCGGCGCTCCGTTGTCGCGCTTCTCGGCGGCATGTACGCCGTCTACAGCATGACTTCGTTCATCGGGGACATCCTTTCCTACACTCGCCTTGCAGCCCTCGGTCTCTCGGGGATGTTGGTGGGCATGGTCTTCAACACGCTGGCGGGACTCGTGATGGGAGGCGCAGGGGGGTTGTTCGCAAGTGGCGGCTTGTCCGTCGTCGGCGGCATCGTGGTAGTGCTGCTTGGGTCTTTGGTGTTCGCCGTCGGCCACACGTTCAACGTGGTGATAAGCCTGCTCGGCGCGTTCGTGCATCCCGCGCGCCTGCAGTTCGTCGAGTTCTTCAGCAAGTTCTACGAGGGCGGCGGCCGACCGTTCAAGCCGTTCGCGCATCGGACCAAATCACTTGTGCTGCATGCCGGCGGAGCCCGGCAGGAAGGAGCGGGATCGTGACCGACGCATTCTGGGGTCTTAGCGGTGTGGATTGGGCGTTGTTGGGGGGTGCCGCAGCGGCGATCCTGGGCGGCATCGGGTCGGCCATCGGAATCACCATCGCAAGCGCGGTGGTCTCCGGGATAGTCACCGAGGACGGGGAGAAGTTCGGCAAGCTACTGCCTCTGGCAGCGATGCCCAGCACGCAGGGCATCTACGGCTTCATCTCGGCGATACTGGTTCTCGTATTCTTCGGCATCTTCAACGGGGACGTGTCGCTGGAAGGGGCCGTCGGCTTCAAGGTCTTCCTCGCATGTCAGCCGGTGGCCTGGCTGTGCCTGGTCTCCGCCATCTATCAAGGCAAGACCGGAGCGTCCGCGGCGGGCATCGTCGCACGCCGTGGTGAGGATTCGGGTAAGGCACTCATCTTCCCCGCGCTGGTCGAGACTTACGCCGTGCTGTCTCTCATCGTCACCGTTCTGATGATGCTGAGCCTGCAGGGCGCCTACATGTAGGGGACTGACGTGGCGATTACCGACATCCTGACCCGCATCTCGAGAGACTCCGCCGCCGAGGCTGCTGAAATTCTCGCCGAGGCTACGGCCGAAGCGGCTCGCATAGTGGCCGCAGCCGAATCGAAGGTGGCTACCGAGCGCAAGGTAGCGCTCGATGTTGCCGAGCGTGCCGGTGAAGACGAAGCTGCGACTCTCATCGCCGGTGCGCGGCTGGTCGCGCGCGACGGGCTGCTGTCCGGGAAGCGGGTGATGGCCGAGCAAGTGCTCGAGCGCGCGCGCGAGGCACTCGAGTCACTCCCGGACGACGAGTACCGTGAATTCATCGCCGCCGAAGTAGCGCAGGCGGCTGTAGGCGGGGAGGACCTGCTCGTGTCCTCGGCCGATTCCCGTCGCCTGAAAGGACTGGCCGAACGCCTTTCCGCGCTCGGTGTGGATGTGTCGGCGACCGGTGATCCTGCACCGATCGACCGAGGCGTGCTGCTGACCGGTGACCGGGTGCGTGTTGAGATCTCGCCGGCTACAGTGATCGCCGACCGGCGGGACGAGCTGCTGTCAGTAGCCGCCCGCGAGCTGTTCGGCGAGAAGGAGTAGAAACGCTTTGGCGACTACCACCCGCATACGCGATGATCTGCGCTACGGCTACGCCGTAGGCCGGGTGCGCGTGCTCAGCGGTCGTCTGCTTTCGGGCGTGACGTTCGAGCGTCTTCTCGATGCCCCCGACCTGTGCGAGCAGAAGCGGATCCTCGCGGAGACTCACGTCGGGCGCTATCTGGAGCACGCCGAGACCGCTGCCGAGGTGGAGAGGGCGCTCGACGCTTCGCTCGCCGATCTCTACGACGAGTTCCTGGAGCGGGCCGAGTTGCCCGCTGCAGTCGTGAAGTACTTCCAGGCGCCACACGACTTCGCGAACCTGCGGCTGACCGTCAAGTCGCGAGTCCTCGGCGTGCCTGTCGACGAGCCGCTCTCCCCACTCGGCTCCATACCTCCTGAGGACTTCGCCGGGGAAGGGACAGCCCTACCGGCGTCCATGAGGGAACTGCTCACCACATGGGACGAGGCAGCGGAGACCCCGGACCTCGATGAGGTTGAGACGCTGGTCGACAGGGAGATGTTCTCGGCTCTGGATGCGGCGGCACGCGCAAGCAAGGTGCGCTTTCTGCGGGAGCTCACAAAGCTGCGAATAGACCTTGCCAACGCGCGCCTGCTCGTCCGCTCGCGGACCAAGGGACTGCCGCCAGCCGAGATAACCGCACGCTTCGTGCCGGGCGGGTCCCAGTCGCTGAAGGCGCTTGTTCTTGCTGCTCCGCGGATGAGCGCTTCAGACTTGAGCGAGGCGATAGCGGCCACCCGCGCACTCGGCACGATGTCCGAGGCGGACCTCACGGATATCGAGCGGTTCGACGCCAGCGCCGACTCGCTCATCGCACAGCGCATGCTTTCGGCCCGCAGGTCACCGGGGGGCGCCGAGCCGGTTCTTGCGTACGTGCTCGGCCGCGAGGCGGAGGCTATGCTCCTGCGAACCGTGATGGTGGGCAGACTGGCAGGACTGGATCGCGAGCACGTGCGCGCGAGCTTAAGGGAGCGCATCTGATGGCCGCTCACAACGTCGCCGTGATGGGGGAGTCCACGAGTGTCGCGGGCTTCCGGCCACTCGGCTTCGTAGTCTTCGCCGTCGATAAGCCCGAGGACGTCCGTAGCCGATGGAGCGAGATCGTGCAGGGCGGCTACGGGGTCGTGTTCGTAACCGAGCCGGTTTATGCGGCGATAGACGATCTGGTGGCCGAGGTCGCCGACAGACCAGTGCCGGCCGTGACTGTGATTCCCGCTGCCGGATCCGCCGGCGGCGTTGGCGCCGCGAAGCTCGATCGTGCGATCGAGCGGGCGCTGGGCACTTCGGTGCCCTATCGAGAAGAGGAAGAGTAGATGGAGCGAGGCACTATCGTCAAAGTCGCCGGCCCGCTTGTGGTAGCTGAGGGCCTGGCCGAATCGAAGATGTTCGACCTAGTCCGAGTGGGCGAACAGGGCCTGATGGGCGAGATCATCGAGATGCGGGGCGACCGCGCGTCGATTCAGGTGTACGAGGAGACCGAGGGTCTCGGCCCAGGGGATCCGGTCGAGGGCACCGGTGCGCCGCTGTCGGTGGAACTCGGCCCGGGCATGCTGGGCGCGGTTTACGACGGAGTGCAGCGTCCGCTCGACGCGCTGGAGAGGATCGCGGGGTCGTTCCTGTCCCGGGGTATCTCGGCGCCGGGTCTGGATCGCGAGAAGCGCTGGGAGTTTGTGCCGGTGGTCGAGACCGGCGCGCAGGTGGTAGGCGGCGACTTCATCGGCAAGGTGCAGGAGAACGAGGTCATCGAGCACCGCGTCATGGTGCCGCCGAACCTTCAGGGCGAGATCGTCTCCATCTCGGGCGGAGAGTACACGGTTACCGACACGGTCGCGAAGCTGAAGGCAGCCGACGGCACGACGCACAATCTCGTGATGATGCAGACTTGGCCGGTCCGCATCCCGCGACCCTACGCGCGCAAGGTCTCTGCCGAGGAGCCGCTGGTCACCGGGACGCGCGTCATCGACACGTTCTTCCCGCTCGTGAAGGGCGGCGTGGCCTGCATCCCGGGACCGTTCGGCGCCGGCAAGACGGTCACGCAGCATCAGGTGGCGAAGTGGTCCAACGCTCAAGTGGTCATCTTCATCGGCTGCGGCGAGCGGGGCAACGAGATGACCGACGTGCTGATGGAGTTCCCCGAGCTTACCGACCCGTACTCGGGCGAGCCGCTGATGAAGCGCACGGTGCTCGTGGCCAACACCTCGAACATGCCGGTCGCGGCCCGTGAAGCGAGCGTGTACACGGGTATCACGATGGCCGAGTACTTCCGCGACATGGGCTACGAAGTAGTTCTTCAGGCCGACTCCACCAGCCGCTGGGCCGAAGCGATGCGCGAGATCTCCGGGCGGTTGGAAGAGATGCCGGGCGAAGAGGGCTTCCCTGCGTACCTCGGCACGAAGCTCGCGGCGTTCTACGAGCGGGCCGGAAAGGTCGAGACGCTGACTTCGGGCGAGCCCCGCACGGGCAGCGTATCGGTCGTGGGATCGGTATCCCCTCCCGGCGGAGACCTGTCGGAGCCGGTCGTCCAGAACACGCTTCGCGTGGTGAAGGTCTTCTGGGCCCTTCAGGACACCCTGGCCTACGAGCGCCACTTCCCGGCCATCGACTGGCTTACCAGCTACTCGCTGTATCTCGAGAAGCTTCGCCCGCATTGGGACGAGGAAGTGTCTCGCGAGTACCGCTCAAGGCGAGACGAGTGTATGGCGATCCTCCAGCGTGAGAGCAACTTGGCCGAGATCGTGCGGCTGGTCGGCCTCGAGGCGCTCAGCCAGGAGGAGCAGATCCTGATGGAGACCGCCAAATCGATCCGTGAGGACTTTCTCCAGCAGAACGCGTTCCGAGATGATGACCAGTTCACCAGCTTGAAGAAGCAGGACCTGCTGCTGCAGACCATCCTGCTATTCCACGAGAAGGCCTTGTCGGCACAGAAGCACGGCGCGCCGCTCAAGGGCATATTCACCGCCCCGGTGCGGGAGCGCATCGCGCGCGCGAAGTATCTGACCGAGGATGAGCTGGCGGTCTTCGACGAGATTGCCTCGGATATCGAGACGCAGCTGGTCGGAGAAGGCGAGGGGGAGGCATAGATGGCCCGCGAATACACTACTACGCGCGACATCGTCGGGCCGCTGCTGCTCGTCGAGAAGGTCGCTAACGTGACCTATGGCGAGCTCGTGGAGCTCGAGTTCCCCGACGGTACGCGTTCGCTCGGCAACGTGCTCGAGGTCAACCGCGACGTCGCGCTCGTGCAGGCGTTCGGCGGGACGCGTGGGGCCAACCCCAGCCAG
Source organism: Coriobacteriia bacterium (assembly GCA_016926975.1). Taxonomy (GTDB): domain Bacteria; phylum Actinomycetota; class Coriobacteriia; order Anaerosomatales; family Anaerosomataceae; genus UBA6100. Next base: position 13,444 of record JAFGNP010000006.1, read on the forward strand.
ACGAAGGTGAAGTTCCTCGGCCGGTCGCTGGAGCTCGGGGTGAGCCGCGACATGCTGGGGCGGGTCTTCGACGGGCTCGGACGCCCGCGAGACGGCGGACCGGAGATCATGCCCGACGAGCGCCGGTCGATCTACGGCGAGCCGATCAACCCCACCGCTCGCGACTTCCCGGATGATTTCATCCAGACCGGCATCTCGGCCATAGACGGCTTGAACCCGTTGGTACGCGGCCAGAAGCTGCCGATCTTCTCGGGCTCCGGACTGCCGCACAACCAGCTGGCGGCGCAGATCGCCCGTCAGGCGGCCGTGCTCGAGAGAAGTGACGACCCGACGACGGTGGGCGCGAAGCTGGAGGGCGAGTTCGCCGTGGTGTTCGCCGCGATGGGCATCACTTTCGAGGACGCCGACTTCTTCATGACGGAGTTCCGCAAGACGGCGGCCATCGAGCGCGCCGTGCTCTTCCTCAACCTGGCTGACGACCCGGCCGTAGAGCGCATCGCCACGCCGCGCATGGCGCTTACAGCGGCGGAGTACCTGGCATACACGTGCGATATGCACGTGCTGGTCATCCTTACCGACATGACCTACTACTGCGAGGCGCTTCGGGAGGTCTCGGCAGCGCGCAAGGAAGTGCCGGGCCGTCGTGGCTATCCCGGTTACCTGTACACGGACCTCGCCACCATCTACGAGCGTGCCGGCCGAGTGAAGGGGCGCAAGGGCTCGATCACGCAGGTGCCGATCCTGTCGATGCCCGACGATGACAAGACCCACCCGATCCCCGACCTCACCGGCTACATCACCGAGGGTCAGATCATCATGGACCGCGCGCTGCACCGCTCCAACGTCTATCCGCCGATAGCGGTTCTGCCGAGCCTGTCGCGCCTGAAGCAGAAGGGCATCGGTCCCGGCAAGACGCGCGAGGACCACGCCGACCTCAGCAACCAGCTCTTCGGCGCATATGCGCGCGGCATCCAGGCCAAGGAACTGGCTGTCATCCTCGGCGACGCAGCGCTGTCGGACACAGACAAAGCGTTCGTGGCGTTCGCCGATGCGTTCGAGGACCGCTTCATCCGTCAGGGAGAGCACGAGGAGCGCTCGGTGGAGCGCACGCTCGAGCTAGGGTGGGAACTGGCCGCCTTGCTGCCCAGAACGGAACTGAAGCGTATCAAGGACGAGTACGTCGAGCGGTACATGAAGGAGCAGGCCAAGGCGTGAGAGACGTTCTGATCATCGGTCTGTTCGTCTTGCTGGCAGGCCTGCTGGCCTACCAGGCATACATGCTGTTCTGGACGAAGAAGACGACCGGCAAGGTTCCAAGGGCTGTGCTGGTCATCCGTCTGGTCAACATCGTCCTTCTAGTGGGGGGAACCGTTCTCATCGCCGTCAACCTGGCGAGGGGATGACCATGCCGGCGCTTAGGGTCAACCCCAACCGCATGGAGCTCCTGAAACTCCGCCGTCGCGGAGATGTGGCGCGACGCGGCCACAAGCTGCTCAAGGACAAGCTGGACGAGCTGATGAAGGAGTTCCTGGCTCGGATCAGCGACAACCGCAGATTGCGCGTGGATGTGGAGCGCGAGCTCGCCGGCGCGTTCGGGCTGTTTGCCCTGGCGCGTGCCGAGGCCGGCAGCGGAGCTCTGGCATCTGCGCTGATGGCGGGGACGCCACTCCCGCTGCTGGATGTAGCCGAGAAGAGTGTCATGAGCGTCCGGGTGCCCGTATTCACTCTCGGCGGACTTCCGGAGCCCGGGGGCTACTCGCTTGCGACCACACCGGCAGTTCTGGACAAGGCCCTGGGCAGTCTGGCGGCCGTTGCGCCACGGATGGTCGAGCTGGCCGAGCGAGAGAAGGCGATCGAGCTGCTGGCCGGAGAGATCGAGCGCACGCGTCGCCGCGTGAACGCGCTCGAGTACGTGCTGATACCCAACATCGACGCGACCGTCCGCGACATCACCATGAAGCTGGACGAAGCCGAGCGCTCGAATCTCACGCGCCTGATGAAGGTGAAAGAGATGATCGCCAAGCAGGAGGCTGGTGGGGAAACGTAGTTCTTCGCTCGGCGGGAGCCTTTGACCGTCCATCGGTGAAACAGTGCATCTGGTCAGCATTTCGAACTCGCCTCTAAAGTCCGATTGCTTCTAACCCGATGATTAGGGCGTCAGGACAAGAGAACGTCACCTGACAGATAGTCCGGCCCGATGGTGGCGCCCCTCCATCCGGAGGGCTGGACAGAGTTAGACAGCAGGCTCCGGGGGTCCCGCCTCGGGGTCTGCCGGTTTCTGTTCGGATTCCGCGTGCGAAGCCTTCATGATGCGAGGGAGCGCCGGGTCCGCTATCCCGACCGCCCCGTGAACGCCCAGGAGTCCAGCATCAGCGCGGGCGCCAACGTGGCCGCGGCCTCGTCGGAACCCACGAGCATCCGCTGAGAGCCGATCGCGCGCACTCGCGAGAACGCTTCGAGGACATCTTGCGTGAAGCGCAGGTTCTTGACCGGCCGGGAGAGTTCCCCGTCCTCGATCAAGAAGGTGCCGTCGCGCGTCATGCCTGTGAGTACGAGTCTCATCGGGTCCTCTACGTTGACGTAGTGGAAGCGCGTGACGTACACGCCGCGTTCCACCGACGCGATCATCTCCTCAGGGGTGCTGTCGCCCGCCTTCATCTCGATGTTCAGCGGGATGGGGCCGTACATGTTCGGCGCGGGCAGCGCGTGCCCCGTGTTAGGGATACCGAGCTTGGCCGAGTAGTACGAGTCGGTCACGGGCCCCCGTGCGATGCCGCCCTCGATGAGCGGCGTGCGCCGTTTCGGCTGACCCTCGTAGTCGAAGGAGAGGCCTATCGTTGCGGGAGACAGCGCGTCGTCGTAGATGCTGATGCGCGGATCCATCACCTGTGTGCCCGCGGCACCCACGAGAAACGAGCTTCCCTCGGCAAAGGCCTTGGCGCCGAAACCGAGATAGCCCACGAAATCGAGGATGTCGGCCACCGCCTCCGGGGCCAGCACCACCGGGTATGTGCCAGTGTCGAGTTCTATCGGGTCTACCGAGCGCTCGGCCATGGTCGCGGCGTGGCTGCCGAGTGCGGAGGGTGAGAGGGAAGACGGATCGTTGGCAAGGAATGATGCCCACCCGCTGGCGCCGTTCTCGCCCATCGACAGCACGGTGGCGCGCGCGTGGTCGGCCTGCATCGCCGCGTCCACATCCAGGCTGCTTGCTACTGCTACGGCGTACTCGCCGATCTCGACCGTGCCCGCGGCCACCAGTCCGCGCGCCTCGGACTGGATGATGATGTCGCGCGCTGCCTGGGCGCGCCGCCGGGCATCGAAGCTGCTCGATGCGTGCTCGAAGCGCGAGGGGATCGTGAGGGACTGCGGGTCTGGCAGCCCCGGGAAGTCCGGATCCTGCGGTGCGTGGCGGGCGGCTTCTGCCGCGGCTGCGGCGCATCGCAGAATCGAGTCGTCGTCGAGTCGGTTGGTGTTCGCAACGCCGGTCCGGGTGCCGATCACGGCACGGATCGACAGCTGGCTGTCGGTCTCGGCTACATTCTGGTGGATGCGGTTGCCGGCGAAGCGCGTGAGCGCCGAGGACGTTGCCATGATGACCGCCTCGGCGGCGTCAGCGGGAGTGTTGTGCGCTGCACGACCTGCGAGCATGCGGATGTCCTCAAGATCGAGCCTCATCGTCCCACCCCCACCCGGACGTTGCGGAACCGGGCCGGGGCGGCCCCGTGGGCGACATGCGCGACCTGCATGGGCTCGCCCTTGCCGCAGTTGGGGATTCCCCAGACCTGCCAGTGGTCTCGCGAGCACACAGCGTCGCACGAGCCCCAGAACTCAGGCGTGATGCCCGTGTAGTTGGGGTTCTTGATCATGCGGCCGAGCTTGCCGCCCTTGATCTCCCAGCCGATCTCGCAGGCGAACTGGAAGTTCAGCCGTCTGTCGTCGATAGACCAGGAGTTGTTGGTCTCGATATAGATGCCGTTATCGGTGTCGGCCACGAGGTCGTCGAAGTCCCACGTTCCGGGTTCGAGGCTGACGGTCGTCATGCGGACCAGAGGTTGTCGCTGCCAGCCGTCGGCACGCATGCAGCCGTTCGAAGCCCGGCCGATGGCTACAGCCGACTCCCGGGAGGTCTGGAAGCCGGTGAGGATGCCTGCCTCGATGATGTTGTCGCGCTGCGCCGGTACGCCCTCGTCGTCGTAGCCGAATGAGCCGATCGAGCCGGGGACGGTGGCGTCGGCGGCGACGTTCACGTGCTCCGAGCCGTAGCGCAACTCCCCGAGATCGGGAATGCCCACCCAGGAGGTTCCGGCGAAGGCGGCTTCGTCCCCCAGGACCCGGTCGAGTTCGGTCGGGTGGCCGATCGATTCGTGGATCTGCAGGGCTACCTGGGAACTGTCGATGATCACGGTCGTCTCGCAAGCCGGACAGGGGTCTGCCGACAGTAGCCCGGCGGCCTGTTCGGCCACGCGCGGTGCGTTGCCCGGCAGGTCGAGTGCGAGGATCGTCTCCCAGCCACCCTGGATGGCCTGCCCGCCGAGGTTGTTGGGGTACGAGCGGGGAAGCATCTCACCGTCGGCGATGGCGAAAGCGGTGATCCCCGCCTGCGACTCGATGTACGACTGTTCGATCAGCGAGCCCTCGGTCGAGCCGAAGAGCTTGCGCACCGCAAGGAATCCCATGCTCGAGGTGGTGACGCTCACCGCAGGTTCGCTACGCAGTGCGTCGTCGGCTGCGAAGAGCAGGGCCAGCTTGTCTTCGAGCGAGACAGCGAAGGGGTCGGTGTCGCATGCGCCGGTCCAGGTATCCGTGTAGGCGGCGACCTCGGCCAGGCTCACCGGCGTGCGGACGGTGGTCGCCGAGGCTCGCGCGAGGGTGACCGCCTGGCGTGCAGCGGCCCTGATGCCGTCAGACGTCAGGTCGTTGGTGGCCGCGAAACCCCAGGCCCCTTCGGCGATCGCCCGGATACCTATCCCGAGCGACTCGCCGGATTCTATGGATTCGACCCGTCCCGTGCGCACCGCGAGGGTCTGGTGGCGCGTCTCGACCACTCTGGCATCCGCATAAGTGGCCCCGGCCGTACGCGCTGCATCCAGCGCAACGGCTATGTGCTCCCTCATCTGTCCTCCAGTCCGTGATACAGCGAACGTGCGTAGGCACGCGCAAAGGAACCTGCGGTGGTCTGAAAGGAAGATACCCCTGCGCGCGAGCGGTCTACTGCACCGTGGCTGTCGGGTCTACGACCGCGTTGGCGATCGGGTCGGTGCGGTACTGCCAGTCGTAGCGGCGGGCGCCTGCGTAGTCCTTACGGTCGGCGAGCCTGGAGAGCTTCACGAAGTCGCCGGTGCGGGGTGCGTGGATGAAGTAGCCGGCTCCGACGTACATGCCGACGTGGTGTACGGGCGAGCCGAAGAACACCACGTCGCCGGCCTTCAAGTCGGCCGGAACGATCTTCTCGCCCAGCAGGAACTGCGCGCCGGAGTAGTGGGGAAGGTTCACACCGTGCTGGTTCATCACGTACATAACGAGACCGGAGCAGTCAAAGCCTGCAGGGCTTTCGCCTCCCCACAGGTATGGCACGCCGTGATAGCCGAGCGCCGTTTCGACCGGAGAGCCCGGCTCCACTACGATGCCGGCCTTGTTGGCGCCCGAGAACACCTGGCGGAGCAGTTCCGCTTCGGCCAGCTGGCGTGCGGCGGCCTGGTCATCGAGCATCTCGAGCAGTTCGATCTGCGCGGCGGCCAGAAGCGCCTCGCGCTCCTGTATCCGCAGCATGACCTCTATCTGGCGCGCCTGGAGCTCGAACTCCAGCGAGCGGGCGCGGAGCGCGTCTTCCTCGAGCTCGGCGGCAGCGAGCGCTATCTGGTCGCGTTGCGCCTCCAGTGCGGCGGCGATGTCGGCGTCACTCTCGCCGATGGAGTGGAGGAACTTGATTCGCGCCATGAAGTCGGAGACCGACTTGGAGCCTAGCAGCACCTCGAGGATGTTCATCTCTCCGCGGCGGTAGATGTCTCGCGCCCGCTCGGAGAGAGTGTCTTGCCCTATCTCGAAAGCGGCCTCAGCGTTTACGAGGTCGGTCTTGGTCGTGTCGAGATGGTTCCTGGTGGCCTCGAGTTCGATGACGGCCTTGTTGTATGCCTCTGCGGCGATCGCCAGCTCGCGGTCCAGTGCGTCAAGCTGTGCTTCGAGTTCGTCGAGAGCCGCCTGTTTGCGCGCGAGTTCCTCGCGGAAAGCCCTGGAGGCGGCGTCTTCGGGCTGCGGGATCGGGCTCTCGTCAACGGGGGCGACAGCCGGTCCGGTTACCGGAGAGGGCGTGTCCGTGGCGGTCTCTGAAGGCAGCGCGAACGCGGGAACTGTCAGGAGAGCCATAGACACGGCTACAGCCACAGACCGGGTGAGAAGCTTCCTGTGAGTCGTCTTGTGCATCGTGACTTCCTTGTCAGCATGACTCTGATACGTGTTCATGAACCGCTTACTGCGAAAACCTTGCCGAAACCTTCACTAGTCGCTATCGGATAGTTCAACGGCGAGGTTGATAGGGTCGTTGCGGTTCGCGCGCAAGAATCCCGGACTACGGCCAGGCTGTGTTGTCGTTGGGATGCTTGCCGGAGCTGCACCCGGCGTAGCAGTCGTCTTTCGTCCACCCGAGCGGCGTGTAGCTCTTAAGACTGAAGTTCACCGTGCCCCAGGTACCTGTGGCCGAGTAGCCGGTCTGCGAGCGCCAGGTAGCGTAGGGGTCCGGGTCCGTCGTGTACCCGAGAAGTCGGGGTCGCTTCCAGCCGTGAGGGATCCCTACATGGCAGTGCCTGCAGTAGCCGCCCTGGCTGCTGCGGCCTTTGTGCTCATCATGCACGTTGTTCATAGTCGTGAAGCTGGTGCTGCCATGGCACTTCTCGCAGATGATACCTGCGTTGGCGGTGCCACTGCCGGATCTGCTCATCCCGGTATTCGAGCCTGCGTTGAGCTGAGGTGTGTTCGTCTCGCCGTCGTAGAAGTTCCACGAGTACGGGTACGCCGGGTCGATGAGCCACTTGGCGCCCGAACCGTGGGGGCCGCGTGCGTCTGTGGTCGCGGCGCTCATGTGGCAGTCCGTGCAGGTCATCATCGAGTCGGTCGTCCAGGGGGACTTCAGCCACTGAGTGAGTGTCGCCGGCTTCGACCAGGTGTAGTTGCTTCCGTTGACCGTGAACGCGGTCTCCATCACCGTCCGCTGCCCGAACACGTTGTGCTCGCTTTGGTTGCTGGGGTTGAACTCGAGCGCGACGTCGGTGGAAGTGTACGTCCCGGATCCGCTCGTCACCGTGAACGGCTGACCGGAGTAGCTGCTGTGGCATTTCAGGCACAGGTACGCTTCGAAGTCGGTGGTCTGGCCGGAAAGGCGGATCGGGACCCAGTCGCCGCTTGCCACGGCCGTCCAGTTGCCCGGCCAGGTCTCCACCATCACGCCTCTTGCGCCTCGGAGGACCTCGCCTGCCTTAGAGTCGTACAGCGTGTGTCTTCCGGCACGCGCTGCGTGCGGGTCGTGGCAGTCCACGCACTCGGAATGGCGGTTGGACTGGCCGAGTTCCGCGGCGCCCTCGGTGTCGCTGTGCCGGTCTGAATACTCGACCGGGTGGCGGTACGTGGCGGTGAACGCTTCCTGAACGTCCATACCGGTGCCGGTGAGTGAGTCTATGTTGGGGTGACAGCCTGTGGTCGTACAGGTCGGGGTGCTTCGCTGCGAGGTATGGCAGACGTAGCAGCCCTTCTCCTCTTCGTAGGTCGTCGAGTCGTCGCGCATGACGGCGATGTGGCCCGCGACTCCCGTGTAGTAGGCCGAGGAGGCGAGCAGACGTGGCTGGTCCGAAGCATGCGGGTCGTGGCAGCTGTCGCAGCCTGTGGACATGTTGCTCACGCGCGAGTTGGCGTGACCGCTGTTCGCCCACTCGTAGCTTGTCTCCGTTTTGTTCCAGCCTGTGAAGAACGGCGCGGTGGTGTCCGTGTAGATGTGGAAGCCCACGCTGTAGGGGATGAGGGTTGTGTCCGTCGTGGTGGCTGCGGGCAGCACGCCGTCATGGCAGACCAGGCAGAACTGGGTGGGCGTCCCCGTGAACGCGTTCAACGTGTTGTCCGGGTCGCTGACGCGGGTCATGTCCCAGGCCGTCGAGCCACCCGTGCCGACCGTGTGGACGTTGTGGCAGTTGGAGCAAGTGAGCGATCTTGCCGTTTCCCATGCGGACGTCACGGACCACTCGTCCAGGCGCGGGGTGGTACTCGTGTCGCTAGTGGTGAACAGCCCCACCAGCCGGATCTTCGTGTATGTCTCGACGGAGAATGAGCTCAGATCGGTCGGGCTGTCCGCATCGGTCACCAGATCGTCCCACTCAGCGCCGTCCCAGCCCTGGACCTTCACCGAGAGGGCGGTGCCCGAAGGCTCGCTCTCGGTCCAGGAGAGGGTCCCCCAGGAGGTCGGGTGAGTGCTCGGTATGGTGATATCGCTCGTGGTCAGAGTTCCAGAGGTTCGGTAGGCCAGGCCGGTGTAGCTCGGCGGATCGGCGTTGCAGAACGCAATCCCCGCACCCGCTCCCTGGGTCCAGGGCGTAGCCGTCAGAGCTTCCCAGGTGCCCCAGTTACCCGCGGTCTCGGCGCCGGACGCCGGGATGGCGATACGGGCCATCGAGTTGTCGGAGCCGCGGATCGCGTACAGGTAGCCGCCGTCCACCCCGTCCCACGTCAGGTCGCATCCGTCACCCAGGGCCGAGGAGAAGGGGGCGATGTTGAGGAACGTCGGCACCGGGGTACCGCTCAGACTCGAGACGATCACGGTGTCGTCGTTGCCGGACAAGTCCTTGCCGATCATCATGAGGTACTCGGTGCCGGCCCCGTCGCGGAAGTGCGCGAGGCGGTTGTAGTAGGTGATGCCGCCGGCGTCGGTGACCTGACGGGTTGAGCTCGTGAAGGTCTGGTTGCCGGTCTTGGTCGCCGGATTGGACAGGTAGTAGAGGATGCCGTTGCCGGTGCCGCCGTTGCGGTTGACCACGAACAGGCGGTCGGCGCCGGGAGCGTACGCCATGGCGGAGCCGGCGCCGAGGCTGGCCGTCGAGCCGCCGGGCTGGTAGGTGATGCTGTTGACGGTGGTGCCGGAGTACTGCCACCACTGGATGGCGTTCGTGTTCCCGCCGCGGTTGATGTAGACCACCGATGAGCCGGAGTTCACCGCGGCCTGTGCGCCGGTGCTGAAGCCGGCGCCGAACGCGGTGATCGCCGCGGGCGCCCACGTGCCGGTTCCGGAGTTCACGGGCGGGGTGTACTGCCGGATCATTGGGCTGGTGATGCTGTTGCCGCCGCGGATTACATAGACCTTGCCGTTCGCGCTGAACAGCGTTGAGCCTGTGGCGGTGCTGAAGCTGTCGTTGGCGGGCGGGTCGAACTTGCCGTAGTTGTTGGCGTTCCACGCGTTGTCGGCAGGCCGATACTGGTCGAACGTCTGCGCTCCACCGCCGTGAGCGAACAGGTAGCTTTCCGACGAAGGATCGATGGTGTCGGTGTACTGCTCCAGCACGACCGAGTCGGGTATCAGGGCGGCGCTCAGCTGATAAGCTGTGTTCGTCTCGAACTCGGCCTGTGTGGTCTGGGTGAATATCGTCCCGCCCGCCTCGACCCAGATCCCGCTGTCGGCAAGCGTCGGGTGCCTGGACGCCTGCCCGAACTCGGCCTGCATGTCCCGGCCGTTCCAGGCGAAGTTCACGTTGCCCGTCGCCGTACCTGCCGCGACCTCGGCGGCATAGCCGGCCGCACTGTGGCACTTATAGCAGAGGTAGGACTGCTTGTTCTCTTCCGGGTCGGTCGTACCGCTGCCGCGGTAGTCGATGAGCTTGATCGTGGCCGACGCGTGCTTGTTGTGGCAGGCGAGGCACTGCACCGCGGGGTTCGTCGCGGGAGCGTCGTTGGCGAACACGTTGCCCGTGCTGTGAGCCGCGCCACTGGCATATGTGTGATCGCCGGCAGTATCAGAGTAGATGCCCGAGTCACCCACATAGGAGATCGGTGTGGCATTCGGGCCGTGGCATGCCAGGCAGAAGCCGATACCCTGCGGGTTGGTCGCCTGGGTGTAGTAGGTGTATGTGGGCGCACCGCCGCTGACGCCGGTCTGCACCCTTAGCATCTTCGGGTAGCTCAGGGAGGCAACGTAGTTGCCGTCCTTGTCGTAGTAGTACGCGGTGCGGTGCGACGAGTGGCAGGCGTCGCACTCGGTCTCGTCGGTCTCCATCTTCGTGCTGCGATGCCAGGACGTGAAAGCCGTCTGGCCTTCGTAGTCGCCGAACGCGCGCTGGATGTTCTTGCTGCTCTTGGCGCCGAAGTCCGAGTCTTCGGAAGTCGAGCCATGGCAGGTGTAGCAGAGCTCGACGTCGTGGTAGTCCCACTCTGCGGGGTACGCGCCGTGGACTTCGTGACACCTGGTGCAGGTGACGGTGTTCTCGACGTCCCCCACATCACGGTAGCCGTGGACGTTAGGCGCCATGGTCTTGGAGAGGGTGGACACCTCCGTGCCGTCGGTGGCCCGCACCGCATACCACCAGACGCACGATTGGAGGATCTCGAGCGGATCAGCATCGACCTCGATGCTCGTCTCTTCAGTGGTGCCGACCAGAGTGGCCGAACCTAGATTGGCCGTGGTCACGGGCTGCGGCAACCGGTAGACGTTGTAGGTGATCGGGTCCTCATCGGCATCAGTCGAGGCTTCCCACAGCACGCTCACAGACGATCTTGATGCTCCGCTGACGTGCGCGTCAGTCATGAGAGGCTGCGTCGGGGCGGCGGCATGGGCGAGGGACGGCAAGGCAAGAACACCTGTTGCGACCAGCGCGACAAGCACACTCATGCAGATGTAGCGCGCGCCACATCTGTGCGGTCTCTTCCGTTCCACTTCCAGTGCCCTTCTGGAATGGCCCATTCGTACCACCATCACTGCAAAACCTGTACCAATTGCACGAATCTCAGGTCTGGCGTCGCGTCATCCAGCGATGTCAGGTACCAGCGCCCGTCCACATAGCGCATCGCGACCGGGATCGTGTGTTCGGATATGAGCCCCGCATCTCGCCACTGCAGCTGGCTGTACGCAATGTAGATTGTAGCGTCGTTCACGGTGAAGATGTTGACGCAGCAACCGGGAGCCGAAGTGAGGATGGGCGGGTACCGCTCGGCTATGTATTCGATGTATGTGGTCTGAGAACCTTCATCCGGAGCCAGGAAGTCGGCAAGTGCTTCGGCATCCCTTGCGGATAGAGCTTCGACTATCGCGGCCACCATCGCCCTGACGGCGTCAGGGTTCGACTGTACGTTCCTCCTGGTCTCCTCCAAGTACTCTGACTGGTCGTCCGTGATCTCGTGGGGACTCGAGGATTGAGGAGGTATTCCTTCATCCGGGATGGCTGGGGTGTCTTTCACGGCGTAGCGGCGCTTCCTGGCGGCTACATCTTCGGGTGTGGATGTCTCTTCCACAGGTTCGCCTGTCTCAGGATCGAGAGCGGACCCTCCTTCGGACTCGCCGTCGCCTTCCAGGACCTTGGGGAGGAAGACATCGGGGATGTGCAGTTTGGGTGAGTCGCCGTCTCCGGCGGTGAGCGAGAAGAAGGCCACCGCTCCCACGACAAGCAGCAGCGCCAGAGTAGCCAAAACAGGCCATCGCGAACGCGTAGCCAACTGGTGTCCTTTCCGTATGCGTCCTTCTAGCGAATCTATCGGACGATTACGGTCACAGCAGTAGCAGTACAATCCATATTAATCCCCAGGAAGTGCCTGCTCTAAGCGTCGGCAGGGTGCTGTACGCAGTTCGTCTGGACGATTCCGGCCGGCCGCGCGAGCGCGCCTCCGTCGGTTGCGCCCTGGTGAGGACCGTGTTAGAGTGACTTTCCCGTTGCGGGGTGGAGCAGTCTGGTAGCTCGTCGGGCTCATAACCCGAAGGTCACAGGTTCGAATCCTGTCCCCGCGACCAACATATCCGCAGGTCCTGGGCTCAAAGCGCCCGGGGCCTGTTTCGTTGTCGGGGCAAACGGGAGCATCTGAGAGTGTGGGGTGAAAGCGCTACCCGACCAGTGAGGCGAGGTACAGGCCGTAGACGGCCACGAGCAGGAGCCCCTCGGCCCTGTTGAGCACCCAGCCCCGGATCATCATCGGCAGCACCAGGACTGCCGTCGCCACGAGCACCCCGAAGTCGAGCAGGCGCAGTCCCTCGACGGCGAATGGGTGGATCAGGGCTGTGATGCCCAGCACCGCGAGGATGTTCAGCGTGTTTGAGCCGATGACATTTCCGAACGCTACGTCGGCCTGCTCCTTGCGTGCTGCCGCCACGGAGGTCGCGAGTTCGGGGAGGCTGGTACCTATGGCGATGACGGTGAGTGCGATGACCGCCTGGTCCACCCCGAGCCCACCTGCGACAGTGACGGCTCCACTCACGAGCAGTTCCGCACCGGCTACCAGTGCGGGTACGCCGCCGATGATCAAGCCGAGGTCTCTGCCGAGCAGACGAGTTTGCGGGATCGCTTCGTCGAACTGAGCCGATACGGCAGGTATGTCGCCCGCCCGCGCGCCTCGGTAAGCGAACACGGTGTAGGCGACGCCTGCAGTGACCAACAGCAGGCCATCCAGCCGACCGAGCATGCCGTCGAGCAGGAGTACGCACAGCAGAACGGTGGCCCCGAGCATGAGCGGCATCTCTCGCCTCACCAGCCGTGCTCGGACTTGCATCGGTTTGATCACTGCAGCAACGCCGAGCACGAGGGCGATGTTGCTGATGTTGGAGCCGACGACATTGCCGAGAGCGATGCCGCTGTTGCCGGTGGCCGCGCCCTTGACGCTCACCGCGAACTCGGGGGCGCCGGTGGCGAAGGCGACCACCGTGAGGCCGACGACGAGAGGAGCGATTCCAAGGCGCACCGCCAGGGAGCTCGACCCATTCACTAGCAGTTGCGCTCCGAAGGGCAGGAGCAAGAGCCCTGCGAGGAGCAATGCGGTACCAGTCAGCATGCGTGTAGTCCCCGCTCTTCACATTCGACTGTCTTGGGGCCCCTGAGATGAGACGTGCGCTCTCCTCGCATTCTATCGGATGCCCTTGCGGACACTCATAGACAGTCGCCGATCGTGTTTCGGTATGCGGACGATGGCGCGATGGGCAATAAGGTGGCAGAGTGTTGCTGCAGTTGGTGATAGGCGGGGGCCAGTGCAAGACAGACCTGCGGACCGGCCTAGGCGCCGGAAGAGAAGAAGAACGAGAGCCTGGGCACGCCAGCGCCTCATAGCCATGGGTGCGGTTGCCGTCTTGTTCGTTGTCGTGTGGTCCGCCTTTCAGCTGGGTGACGCGGACGCTGGACAGAGCGCCGACACGGAGTCCGGATCGGACGCGGTCTTCGCGAATCGCATCTCCGTGATCGAGCCTCCGACTGAGGAGCAGCCGCCAGCCGAGTATCAGGCTCTCGTCGCCTCGGAGCACCCTCTGAAGCGCACGTCTACTTCCAGCGGCTCCTCGGCAAGCGGATTGAAACCCTCGCACAAGTACATCGCCCTCACGATCGACGACGGTTACAACTTCCAGCCCGAGATGCTCGAGCTGATGAGAAGCTACGACGTGCGTTGCACCACCTTCCTCCCGGGGAAGTGGGCTTCCGGCAACCGGGCTTCGGTGAAGATGATGCAGGACGCCGGCTTCGAGATCGCCAATCACAGCTGGGACCATCCCGACCTCACGAAGCTCAGTGCCGACGAGATCTCATCGCAACTGAGTAGGACGCAGAGCGTGCTCAAAGAGATCACGGGCAAGTCCGTGATGCTGATGCGGCCGCCTTACGGGGTAACGAACGCGGACGTGAAGGCTGTCGTGCAAGGTGAGGGTTACCGTTCGATCATGTGGACCAAGACCTTCGGCGATTCCGGGACGGGCATCACGGCCGAGGGCGCCTATAACAACGTGATGGTCAACAACGGCCCGGTGCGTGCCGGCGACATCATCCTGTGCCACTGGGGTTCGAAGGCCACATACGAGGCGCTCAAGCGCATCATCCCGGAGCTGCAGGCGCAGGGCTTCACGTTCGTGACGGTCAGCGAGCTACTGGCCGACAGCCAGTGAGCTTGGCCGGGGAAAGCCGTACGGCGGCCTGATCCAGCGGCCGCGCCAGACTCTCGCATGTGGTCGCCGGTAGGGCTAGAGTTGCATAGAGGATCTGCCGAACTGCATAGCCTCGGAAGGAGCCGGCATGATCAAGGTCGCTGTGTGGGGAACGGGCATGATGGGCCAGGGGCTACTCGGCTACATCCTCGATCGTCCCCGGCAACTCGAGCTTGTCGGCGCCATCGTCACTAACCCCGCCAAGGAGGGCAGGCGAGTTGGCGAGCTGCTCGACAGGGATTGCGACGTCCGCATGATCACCGATGCCCAGGCGGTACTCGGCCAGCAGCCTGAAGTCGTCTGCATCTGCACGCAGAGCAACCTCAGCGAGGTCTCCGATCAGATCGGGGCGTGCGTGCGTGCCGGATCCAACGTGCTCTGCATCGCCGAGAAGCTGGCGTACCCGTGGGCGAGCGATCCGGATTGGGCCGACAGGTTCGAGGAGCTCGCGGTCGAGCACGACGTCTCCGTGCTGGGCACGGGCATCAACCCCGGCTTCATCCTGGACGCGCTCATCGTGATGTGGACCTCGGTCTGTCTCAGAGTCGATCGTATCGAGGCGCAGCGCGTGAACGACCTGTCGCCGTTCGGTCCCACTGTCATGGCGAGCCAGGGCGTGGGGACGACAGTCGCCGAGTTCGAGGTCGGTGTGGCCGACGGCACGATCGTGGGGCACATGGGTTTTCCCGAGTCGATCAACCTCATAGCCGACGCGCTGGGTTGGGAGATAGACGACATCCGGGAGACGCGGGAGCCGATCGTGACCGGCGTGGAGCGCTCTACGCCGCACGTTCACGTGAACCCGGGTGACGTGTGCGGATGCCGGCACATCGGCCGTGGCTACAGCAAGGGTGAGCTCAAGATCGAGCTGGTGCACCCGCAGCAGATCCATCCGGGGCTGGAGGGCGTCGAGACGGGCGACTACATACATATCTTCGGCGACCCCGAGGTGCACATGGCCAACTCGCCGGAGATCCCCGGTGGCAAGGGGACGTACGCGAGCACCGGCAACTACATCCCGCTGATAGTCGATGCTCCCGCGGGGATACTTACAGTGACCGATCTGCCCGTACCGCGGTTCTGGGCGCCAGAGGCGTAGGCGGACGAAGACGCCGCCCGCAACCGGGACGGCCGGAAGAGAGAGGGAGAGCGCCGTGCCAGACGCGTTCCGCTGCAGCGCCGGCGATTGGGTGGAGGTGGAGTACGTTCTCCTCCAGCCTGCCGAGCGCGCCTCCGGACTTCCGGCGGACACCGCTGCACAGCCGCTGCGTGCGTGGGTGAAGGGCTTCGCTCTCGCCGGGGGCATGATCGGCGACGAGGTCGAAATCGAGACGATGACCGGCCGAAAGGTGCGAGGGCGTCTCTCGGCTGTGAGCCCCGGCTACTCGCACACTTTCGGCACGCCGCTGCCGGAGATAGTCGGAATCGGCCGGGACTTGCGCGCGCGCGTCGCCGCGTACCGCGCGGCCACGCCAGGTGTACGCGTCGACCCCGAGGCGGGTGAGTGACGTGGCCTCCCGCTACGAGCAGGTGATGGCGCGCAAGGGCGAGATCATGAAGAGCGCGCTGGGCATGGACTACGCGCAGTTCGAGCGCAGTCCCATCGCTTTCGACTACGAGGGCATGATGGGCGCGCACGGCTACACTCTCGAGCAGATCCGGAGCATCCAGCGCGCCGCTGGTGTGGGACTGACGCCGCTGCTCGAACTTCGCAATCTCACGGATCTCGTGCGCTCCTATGCGGGACCGGGCCGTGGCGCGCGGCTGTTCGTGAAGGACGAGGCCGCCAACATGGCCGGCTCGTTCAAGGACCGCCGGGCGTCGATGAGCATCCACGTGGCGGCCGAGAAGGGGTACGCAGGAGTGATCGCGGCCACCTCCGGCAACTACGGCGCGGCGGTGGCAAGCCAGGCGGCGCGTGCCGGCCTGAAGTGCATCATCTGCCAGGAGACCTTCGACTCGCGCCACGTCGGCCAGCCGGAGATCGTCGAGAAGTCCCGCATCTGCGAGGCGTTCGGCGCCGAGGTCATTCAGATGACCGTGGGTCCCGAACTCTTCTTCCACATGCTCGAGCTTCTGGAACAGACCGGCTATCTTTCGGCATCGCTGTACTCGCCGTTCGGCGTGTCGGGCATCGAATCGCTCGGTGCGGAGCTGGCCGAGGAGATGACGGCGCTCACGGGCTCTCCGCCCACGCATGTGGTGGTGACGCACGCCGGCGGCGGGAACACCACGGGCACCGCGCGCGGCCTGAAGCGGATGGGCGCGAGGACTGAGATCGTGAGTGCGAGCGTGGACCTGTCGGGACTCCACATGGCGAGTGACACCGACTTCAACCGCAAGAGCTTCACCACCGGGCACACCGGCTTCGGAGTGCCGTTCGCCACGTGGCCGGACCGCGCCGACGTGCCCCGCAACGCCGCGCGCTCGCTTCGCTACATGGATCGCTACCTCATCGTCACTCAAGGCGAGGTCTTCTACGTCACCGAGGCGCTCTCGAAGCTGGAGGGACTCGAGCGCGGGCCGTCCGGCAACACCGCGATGGCGGCGGCGATGTCGCTCGCGAGAGACCTGCCGCAAGACGCCACCGTGGTGGTACAGGAAACCGAGTACACGGGCGCAGGCAAGCACCACTGGAGCCAGCTGGCGTTCGCGCGCGAGCAGGGCATCGAAATGCGGGCCGGGAACCCAGCCGAGAACGCGCCCGGTAAGGCGATCGTGATCCCCGAGCGTCCCGAGCAGATCGCTGCGACGGACTTCGACCTCGGCAAGATGCGCCGGTCGTACGTGCGTAACGCGTTGCAGCACGCGCCGGAGGGTTACGAGCCGACGCCCGAGGACACGGTGTTCCTCGCCGAGGACACCAACACCACGCCGGCGATAGTCGAGGAGATCATCGCCGGGCTCCGGGCCGGTCAGTAGGGGGCGCGCTCCCGGGAGGAGGCCGGTCATGATCTTCGTCGCGTTGGCTGCTCTGGCAGGCTCAGCCCTGATGTCCTACGCGATCGGCTACGCCTTCATCGCGCCACGGGACGCATTCGTCCGATCGAAGCGCGGTGTGTTGCTGATCGTGGTGGGCGGGCTCAGCTTGATCTTCCTGCCGCCGCAGGTCACCGGGCTGGACGCGGTAGGCGGGACTGTCGCGGCCACATACGGCCTATCCGGCGCCTTCAACTGGCCCGAGTCGCTGAGCAAGGGCGCGTACCTTGTCGTCTGGGGCGTAACCTCGATCGTCGCGCTGCTTGCGGGCATGCGCATCTGGGCGGCAGGCTCGCCCGACTGGCGTGCCGGATCGCGAGCGTACGATGCTTCAGCAGCCAGCCGCGTGAACAGCTTGCTGCCGCTTGCGGACACGCTGCCCGACGCGCTCGACGTGCTTGCGCGCGCAGGCATGAGCGAGCGAGATGTCGGCCGGGCCGCCGGAGACATCCGCGAGGCAGGCCGACGGCTGGCCGATGCCTTGCCACCGAGTGACGGTGCGCTCTACGCGATGGCAGCTGCGAAGATGCCTGCCGGGTTGGCCGGGCCGGTTACCGGCTACCTGCTCGAAGGCGCAGGACGACGTGCCGGTGTGAGGGGTTGAGGCAGGAGTGCAGTGGTATTCGGAGAACACATAAGCAAAGGCGGGACTTCGCGGTAGCGCTTCGCTGCCGGCGTTCAGTCCCCGGGATTTGACTGTTCTTCCAGGGGCGTTGTTGAAGGAGGCTGTTATGCGCTGCGACAAGAGACTGGTGGTCCTAGCCCTCGTGCTCGCGAGCATGTTGGTGTTGGTGGGCTGCGGATCGGAAGCCGCCACCGATACGGCAGAAGAGACTCAGGCGAGCGCTGGCGACGTCGCCGCGCTGCCCGAGGTCGATGCAGTCGCCTCCAAGACCGGTTGGGCGCTTATGCAGGAAAAGTGTACGGTCTGCCACCCGATTGCCACAGTCAATGAGGCCAGACTCAGCTGGGAAGAGTGGAAGACGGCCGTAGGTCACATGCTCGACAACGGCGCCACTCTGACCGATGCCGAGCAGCAGGCGGTACTCGAGTACCTGAGGACCAGGGACGAGGTCTTCGCCACCGGACCGTCGGTCTTCCAGCAGGAGTGCATGGTCTGCCACACCACGCAGCGCGTGAACGAAGCGGCATACGACTGGACCGGTTGGGAGACCGCCGTAGACCACATGATCGCGAACGGTGCCCAGATCGATCAAGCGCGCAGGGCTGTGATCGTCGAGTACCTGGCGATACGCGGGCCGCAGTAGGCTCAGGGTCTCATTCGCCGAATATCGGCCGTTACGACACGGGGCGTTCGCGCCGCGGCTAGACGAGCAGTCCGCCGAAAGCGTTGAACGCGTAACCGATCGCGAGGATACCGGTCACGACCAGCCCGAAGAACGTGGCCAGAAGCGGCGTCTTCACGACCTTCTTCAACATCACGAGGGATGGCAGCGAGAGCGCCGTGACCGCCATCATGAACGCGAGCGCGGTGCCGATGCCCACGCCCTTGGCCACGAGCGCCTCGGCTATCGGAAGGGTGCCGAAGATGTCGGCGTACATCGGCACGCCCACGAGTGTGGCGAGCACCACCGAGAACGCGTTCTTCTCGCCCAGAACGGCAGCCACCCACTCGGCCGGTATCCATCCGTGGATGATGGCGCCTATGCCCACTCCGGCCAGCACGTACAGCCAGACCCGTTTCACGATGTCGGTCACTGCCTGCCAGCCGAAGGCGATGCGGTCGCGGCGTGTCATCTCGGGCAACTCGGCATCCGCCAGGTGCGCGCCGTACACGAACGGTTCCACGAACCGCTCGAGTTTGAGCGCGCTGATGGTGGAGCCGCCGATGATGGCGAGCACCAATCCGGTGATCACGTAGGCGGCGGCGATCTTCCAGTTGAAGATGCTTGCCAGCAAGATGACTGAGGCGAGGTCCACCAGCGGCGAGCATATGAGGAACGAGAACGTCACGCCGATAGGAAGACCCGCCGAGGTGAACCCGATGAAGAGCGGGATCGACGAACACGAGCAGAACGGCGTCAGAGTGCCGAGCAGCGCGCCGAGGGTGTTCGCTCCGATGCCGCTGAAGCGGCCGAGGATACGCTTGGTGCGCTCGGGAGGGAAGTAGCTCTGCACGTACGAGATGGTGAAGATGAGCACCGAGAGCAGTACGAAGATCTTCACGACGTCGTAGACGAAGAACTGGATGCTCGCGCCCAGGCGTTCGTCCAACGGCAGGCGGAGCACGTTCTCGACGAACGCGCCAACCAGGTCGTTGAGCCAGAGCATCTTCAGGAGCTGGTCGTTCATCCAGGCGAACATGTCTGCAGCGCACCCCATCCTGTCCTGCGAACTCTCCCTCTTGTGCTGCCGGTACTCTCTCCATATACTTCGATGAGTATCGAAGTATATTCTGTCGCAGTATACACGAATGCCGGGTGGCGCAAGCGCCACGATGGGGCGGGAGTTCCGATCGTTCGAAGGAGGCCTTGTGAGCTGTGGTTGTAGCGGGCCGGTGAAGGTGCTCGTCGAGTTGGAGTACCTGGTGGTAGACGGTTCTACTTGCGAGCGCTGCGGCAGCACTCGCGAGGCGGTCCGGGCCGCAGTGACCGACGCGCGGGCGCTGTTCTCCTCAGCCGCTGTCGAGCTGGAGCTTGTCGAGCGCGAACTGGGAGCTTCGGAACTCGGGGACTCGAACCGGGTGCTGGTGAACGGTCGGCCCGCCGAGGAATGGCTGGGTGGTCGCTCGGTGATGACCGAGTGCGTCTCCTGCAGCGATATGCTCGGCACTGCGGTGTCCTGCAGGGAGGTCGAGGTGGGCGGGGTCCGCACCGAGGCGGTCGGTCGGGACGTAGTCTTCGACGCGATCATCGCGGCGTCCGGGACCGCTGCCGTCGGTGAGCCCACTGTTACTCTCGTCGGAGGGCCGGGGTGCGGTTGAGGAGGAGACTCGTGCGACCCCGGTCCGGAGGTCGAGTTCGTGGGGCCCGAAGGCGCCACATGAGACATGCCGTCGGCGTGGCGTGTCCGCGTCGTCGAGAAGCGGCTTGAGAGCGTAGGCATCCGCGCGCTGGTGAGCGAGCGCGATGTCTACGCGCTTGATTCGGCCGACCGCGCGGCGGTGTTGGACGTCCTCGTCGGGGCCGAAGCATCCTTCCCGATGGTGCTCGTGAACGGGGCGGTCGTCTGTCACGGAGGAGTGGATCTGGATGCCGTCGCACGCAGCCTGCAGCAAGGACCCGCAAGTGCCGGCCGCTGTTGCTGAGCTGGTAGCCGAAGAGCAGCTCGATGTCGCTCTCAAGGCGCTCGCCTCGGCACAGCGCCGCGAGATAGTGCGCTTCCTGCTTGCGAGTTGTGCAGCCGCAGGCAAGACCTGTTGTGCGGCCGACGAAGTGTGCGCGTGCAAGCTCTCGGAACACCTCGGTCTTGCCGCGTCGACGGTCTCTCACCACATGACTGCGCTGAAGGACGCCGGTATCGTGACGGCGCGCAAGGACGGCACCTGGGTCTACTACACGGTGCAGCGCGACGTGCTCCGTGCGGTGGCCGGATCGATCGAAGGGTTGTAGCGGCCGTAACAGGCTCGACCGGGAAGGGACTGCGTGAGGGAGATCAAGATCCTCGGCACGGGATGTGCCAAGTGCAAGCAGCTGGAGAAGACGGTGCGCGAGGCGGTCGACGAGATGGGCCTCGACGCGTCGGTAGAGAAGGTCACCGAGCTCACCGACATCATGTCGTACGGCATCATGTCCACGCCCGGTCTGGTGGTCGACGGCGAAGTGCGCCTCTCCGGACGCCTACCCAAGGTCTCCGAGGTCAAATCGATCCTAGAGCGTGCGGGAGCCTAGCGTGAGCGACGAGCGGGCCGAGGGTGCGATGCCTCAAACGGAGGCCGCTCCTGTGGCCTGGCGCCGGGGCAGGCTCCGGGTCGCGCTGATCGCGCTGACGGTTATCGCGGTCGTCGGTGTCGCGGCGTTCCTCTCCGCCGAGGGCCCGGAGTCTCCTGCGCCTACGGGTGGTCCCTCGGTCACACTCGACGCGGCGCTCGCCGCGGGGGAGCCTGTCTACATCCTCATTCACTCGCTCACTTGAGCCTCCTGCACCGAGCTCGCGGCGGTCGCTGCGGAGGTCATGCCCGAGTACGAGGGCCGCATCGTATACGTAGATGTGGTGACCAGCGAGCCTTCGGCCCGGCCGGTCCTCGAGCGCTACCCCACGCGGTACATCCCGACCTCGGTGTTCGTAGGCGCTGACGGTGCGGTGGTGGAGACCGTGATGGGCCCGCTGACCGAGGCGGGACTTCGGACGCGTTTGGACGTGCTCGCCGAGTAGCCGCCCGATTTGGAGGGGCTGCCTGCGCCAGCGCTACCCTCCTGGGGAATATTCGCACTACCTGTATGTACGGTGGTGCGCTGGCTCTGGGTCCGCCTTGCGAACGCGTCCGGTGCCGCTATGCTTGCATAAGAGATGATGCAGACTGCATAGGCCGATCGGGGAGGAGCACGAATGGCACGCGAGGACACGTTCGCGGAGGCGCGCAAGCATCTCGAAGGCCTGACCGACTCCGAGCTCGAGGCTCGCTTCTGGGAGCTGTCCGGGCAGTGCGTTGACCCGATGGTCGAGCTCGCTCGCACGCACACGTCTCCCTCGATCGAGCGTAGCGTGCTCATGCGCATGGGAATCGACTCCCTGACCTGCAAGGCCGTGGTGGCCGAGTGCGAGGCGCGCGGTCTGCTGGGGCATGGTGCAGGTCACGTGATGCTTCTGGCTATGCGCGGGCTCGGTGTGGACGCACCAAGCGCGGCTGCGCGCCTGGCGGCAGGCGAGGGCTGGGAGTTCGCCGAGTCGAAGTGGGATGACGGGCGATGAGCGAGCAGGACGTTCACTTCGGCCGCCCGCTTTCAGACCCGCCGCTGTCGCCGGACGAGAAGCTCGATGTCGCCGCGCTGCTCGACGGTCTCGAGCACTACCGCCCCCGCCGTCGCGGGTGGACGTGGCGCAAGCGAGTCCCGAACCAGCGCGCCTACGAGTTCACCTATCACGAGACCGCCGAGCCTCTAGAGCGCAGCATCCCGCTGCCCGCCGCGCACTACTTCGACAACATCGATCCTCAGCCCGACTGCGTGATCACAACGGAGATAGCTTCGGGCCGCCCGGAAGACGACATCCGCCGCATGCGGATGGCAGCGTGGCACGGCGCGGACCATCTGATGGTCATCCGTACCGCCGGCCAGAGTCATATGGACGGTCTGCTGGAGGGCACGCCTGAAGGTGTGGGAGGCATCGCGATCACGCGGAAGCAGCTCCGGTTCACGCGCCGCGCGCTCGATCTCATCGAGGAAGAGGTGGGTCGTCCGGTCAACTTCCACTCCTACGTGAGCGGCGTGGCGGGACCCGAGATAGCCGTGATGTTCGCCGAGGAGGGCGTGAACGGCGCGCACCAGGACCCGCAGTACAACGTGCTCTACCGCAACATCAACATGTACCGGAGTTTCGTGGACGCCGCGGAGGCCAAGCACGTCATGGCCTCGGCCGGCATCCTGCAGATAGACGGCGCGCACAACGCGAACGCAACGGCGATCAAGGCGTGGAAGGTGATGGCCGAGCTTCTGGTGCAGCATGCGGTCAACTGCGCGTTCTCCGAGGCCGTCGGCATGCCGGCCGAGCTGATAGCGCTGTCCACCGTTCCGCCGGACGCGGCGCCCGCGCCCTGCATGCGCATGGACCTACCTTACGCGATCGCGCTGCGCGACCTGTTCGGCAGGTACAAGATGCGGGCACAGCAGAACACCCGGTACATGGAGTCCGACGGTCGCGACGCGACGGTCTCGCACGTGATGAACCTGCTCATCTCGCGGCTCACGAGCGCGGATATACAGTCCACGATAACCCCCGACGAGGGGCGCAACGTGCCGTGGCACTACAACAACGTGGCCGCGGTGGACACTGCCAAGCAGTCGCTCATCGGGATGGACGGCCTGTGCGAGATGGTGAAGATCGACCGTGACAACCCCGAGTTGAAGGCGCGCGTGCGCGAGGTCAAGGAGCGCGCGGTGCTCTTCCTTGAGGCTATGCTCGAAGACGGCGGGTACTTCGCTGGTGTGGAGAAGGCGTACTTCGTCGATAGCGGCGAGTATCCCGAGACCAACGACGACGGTATCGGCAGGGACAGCCAGGGTGGGGTGGCTGCGGGCTCGATCGTGCCGCGCGCTGACGACTATCTGGCGCCGGTGTGCCACCACTTCGGCGAAAACCACCTGGAGTTGTTGGCAGAGTACGGCGTGTCGCCCGAAAGCCGCGCCTGCGAGTTCATCGGCGGCTGCACGCTGTGCGACGACTCGACGGTCCCGTTCATCGACGAGCTCGACCCCACCGACAACGCCCCCCTGCGCCTCATGCAGACTGCAGAAGCGCGCGAGCGAGGGCTCATCACTCCCGAGGTGGAGTGGGCGGGCGACGGCGTGGTGGTCGTCACGATGTTCCTGCCAGCCTCCGAGCAGGTGGCCGAGGCGGCTGCGCTCGAGCTCGGCCGCGAGATGAATCTTGCCGACTGCGAGGTCATCCACAAACGCGTGATGCATCCGGCCGAGGGCGCGCTCGTCGAGCTCAAGGGTCGCCTTGACGCCACGGTCGACCTCACCACGCTGGAGATTCCGGAGCCGCCTGAGGTCCTCACCGACGAGGAGGTACGCGAGTTCGTGCACGAGCGCAACGTGCGTTGCGTGGCGGCCACCGTCGGCGAGGACGAGCACTCGGTGGGCATGCGTGAGATCATCGACATCAAGCACGGCGGCCTCGAGAAGTGGGGCTTCTCGGTCACCTACCTCGGGACCAGCGTACCGATCGAGAAGGTCCTCGATGCAGCCATCGAGCACGCTGCGAGCGCGGTGCTCATCTCCACGATCATCACGCACGCCGACGTTCATCGCGAGATGATGCGCAAGCTCTCGGACCTGGCCGAGGAGAAGGGCGTGCGTGGCAGGCTCCTGCTCATCGCCGGAGGCACGCAGGTGACCGACGAGATCGCGCGCGACAGCGGCATGGACGCCGGATTCGGGCGCAGGACCAAGGGTATCGATGTGGCGAGCTTCATCGTGAAGACGATGCGAGAGCGGGAGATCTAGGGGGCGTCTGCCGCGACGATGTCCTCCAACTTGTTTTTCTCCGTCGGCACCTCTGCTTCATGGATGCGCGACCAGGCTCGCTTCAGATACCATGCCGCCACCGTAACTGCCGGTGCAAAGGGACTGTCTCGCCTGGGAGTATCGCGGTCTCATGGGCTGTCTGGAGAGTTGATGGTGTCGGACGGTATCCGATAGTGGGCGAGAACGCGGTACGATTCAGATGCGAGAAGGAGTGACATGCGGCCCACAGAGTCGGCAGAAGCGCGCCTCACCATCGTCTACGACAACGACGGTCCGGTGTCCGGGTCGACTCCGACCGATCCCGCGTTGCGGACCGGATGGGGCTTCTCGTGCTTTGTCGAGGCCGAAGGGATAAGGCTTCTCTTCGACACGGGTGGCGATGGACCGACACTTCTGGGGAACATGGCTGCTCTTGGTGTGGACTCTGCATCCATCGACATCCTAGTGCTCTCGCACGAGCACAGCGACCATGTGGGCGGTCTGAGCGCGCTTCTCGATGAAGGTGCGCGGCCGGTCGCATATGTGCCGCGGTCGTTCTCAGCGGCGTTTCGCGAGACCCTGTCCGCGCGAATCCCGGTCGTGGAGGTCAGTGGGCCGACCGAGATCGTTCCGGGTGTGCGCACGACAGGCGAGGTGGGGTCGGCGATCGTGGAGCAGTCGCTGGTCTTGGAGACCGGGGAAGGCCTTGTGTTGATCACTGGTTGCGCGCATCCCGGGATAGTCGAGATCGTCCGTTCGGTGGCCGAGTCAGGTTCGATCTGCCTGGCCGTCGGGGGTTTTCACCTGAAGGACCAGGATGTCGCCCGGTGTCACGAGGTCGCCGGGCAGCTCCGGGCGCTCGGTGTGGGGCGGGTCGCGCCCACACACTGCACCGGCGAGACAGGTGTGAGCAGTCTCGAGGCGGGATTCGGAGACCGTTGCATCCGAGTCGGCCTCGGCTCTCGTATCAGCATCGGTGTCGGCGAGAGACCACCAGATGTCTGATGCCCGTCGCGTAGATGCACTCGTCGCCGAGATCGGGTCCACCACGACCGTACTGTCGGCCTTCGACGGCCTCGATGCCGGGTCCGAGTGCGCGCCGCGGCTGATCGGTCAGGGGTTCGCACCCACCAGCGTCGAGCAGGGCGACGTGGGCATCGGTGTCGTGTCGGCACGCGCAGCCTTGGAGGAGGCCACCGGACCGCTGGCGCCCGGCATCACTCTTGCGACCTCTTCGGCGGCCGGCGGTCTGCGCATGACCGTGCACGGCCTCACACAGAAGATGACGGCGATGGCTGCGCGCGAAGCGGCGCTTGGCGCCGGTGGCGTGGTGGAGTACCAGACTGCCGGGCGGCTGAACGAGAGCGACCTTGAAGCGATCGACGCGGCGCGGCCCGGGCTGATCCTGCTGGCGGGCGGTGTGGAGGGCGGCGACAGTGAGGTCGCGCTCTTCAACGCGCAGGAGCTCTCCGGTCTGCGTTCGCGCCCGATGGTCATCTACGGTGGCAACTCGGCGGTGGCTCCCGAGGCGCGCGCCGCACTCGAGGCCGCAGGCTTTTGCGTGCGCGTCACGGACAACGTCTACCCGGGCGTCGACGAGCTCGATATCGTGCCCGCGCGCCACGCGATACACGATGCGTTCGAGGAGCACATCGTCCACGCGCCGGGCATGGAGCGTATCGGCGAGTTCGTGAGCGGCGCCATCCTGCCCACGCCGGGCGCGGTGCTCATCGCTGCCGAGCTGCTCTCCGCCGAACTCGGCGACCTGGTCGTGATCGATGTGGGTGGCGCCACCACCGACGTGCACTCGGTGACCGACGGCACGCCCGAGATCTCTGCCATCTCCACCGACCCGCAGCCGCACGCCAAGCGTACCGTGGAGGGGGATCTCGGCACGTACGTGAGCGCATCGCACGTCGTGGAGCTGATGCCCCCTGCCGAGCGCCCGTTGTCGCTGCCGTCCGCAGTGCCGACCGCTTCCGAGGAGATCGCCGCCGCAGTGTCCCTCGCGCGGACCGCGGCGCGCGTGGCCGTCGAGCGGCATGCCGGCCGACTGGTGCACCTGTACACGCCGAAGGGCCGCCAGACGGTCGCGCACGGCCGCGACCTCACCGCCTGTCGGCTCGTGATCGGCACCGGTGGGGCGCTCACGCGCCTGCCCGGCGGCAAGGGGATGCTCGAGGCGGTCCGGGCGAGCGCGGCCGGCGGCGAGCGGCTGCTCCCGCCATCCGATGCCGAAGTGGCGCTAGACTCCCATTACGTCTTCGTCTGCTGCGGAGCGCTGGCGTCGCACTTCGCGCCCGAGGCGGTTGTAGCGCTCATGCGCTCGAGCGCGGGACTCTGACGGGCGCAGTTCCCGCGCCGTATTTGCTACTCTCTAGGTGTCCGCCTGTCCGAGGAGCTGTCCTTGAGCGACCTGTTCTGCAATTCGTGCGGTGCTCCCAGAACGCCAGGTGAGTCCTTCTGCACCGCGTGCGGTTCGCGCTTGGATCCGGTGACGCCGGGGAAGCGCTCCCGGTCGCGGGCGGTGGCGTTCGGGTGTCTCGCCTTGGTGCTTGCCTGCTCTCTGAGTTGTGGCGCGGTGTTCCTGCTCGGCTCGAGAAGCGGTGGTGGCGGAGGGCTGTCGGCGGACCAGAAGCGTGTGGCCGAGGAGTTCGGCCTGCCGCGCACGTTCTCGGTGGTGATCGGTGAGGATGTGGAGGGCGCGCTCGAGGGCGGCGACCTGGACGTCCACCGCATCGAGACGTGGGACTACCACGAGATGGGTACGAGGTTCGTGTTCCGCGACGGCGCCGTCGTGGGCACGCGCGACATCAGCGTGCTCGATCCGGCAGCCTTCGCCTATCCCGCCATCTCTCCGGCGTCATTCTCGGAAGGCATGTCTCCCGACGATGTCAGCGAGCTGCTCGGCGGAGAACCCGGCGGCGAGGCTACGCTCAGCGCCGGGTTGGGTGAAGAGGTGCGCACGCTTGTCTGGAGCGGCGTGGTGTCGTGTACGTTCGTGGACGGCGAGCTTGCCGTGGTCGAGACGGCTCCGCTGCAGATCGCGGAGGTGGCCCGATGATAGGGCGCCTCGATCGCGAGGGCGGTTTCGCCGTCACGACGCTGCTGCTGATCACCGGCGTCGCCACAGCGGTGATCGTGGGCGGCTCGAGTACGGCAGCTTCGGTCATGAACCAGGCCGATGTCCGGGAAGCTGCCGACCAGATGTCGTACGTGGCCTCCGACATCCGCGCCCGCACCCAGTACGATCGCTCGGCCGAGGCGCAGGCGCTCGGCGCGCACGCTACAGCCATGTACGCCGTCTCAGGCGCGCTCACGCGTGCCGCGGACGAAGACGTGCTGGTGAACGTGCGCAACAACGCTGGCGACGTGGTGATGACGCCACTGCAGGGTGGAGCGGTGATCGATGTGGCCAAGTTCGCCTGGGACCTCAAGGGCGGTTGGGAGCTCGGAGACACCGCGCTGAAATCGTGGGGACTCACCGACCGAGGTGCGGACCCGCTGATCGCGCAGCTGCAGGGTCTTCAGCCAGCCCGCGACTACACCGCGCCGGCAGAGCAGGCGATAGTGGAGGCGAAGCTGAAGGCGGGGCGCGCGGCGCTCGTGCGTAGCGACCCAGGTCTCAGCCCCGAGGAGATCGATTCGCTCGCAGGGCAACTCGTCATCGATATCGAGGCGGGCGGCGCCACGGCAAGTGCGGGCGGCGACGAGTACCGCAATCGCTACGTGGACAGCGCTATAGCCCAATACCTGGGCTGGACGCCGCCCGACGATGTCGCCGCAGGTGACGGAGGCGCGGCAGCGGGCGACGCGGTTGCCGGCAACGCGCAGGAGCAGGACGCTTCTGCGGACGTCGACGCTGGCGAGTGGATGAAGTTCCTGTTCGCGAAGCCGGGCACTTACTGGCCGGGTTCGCCGAACACCGGAATGGTCTCGAGGGCGATCCGCGACAGCGCGCAGGCTTTCCTCGGCCTGGAGGCGGGCACGACCGTTGAGGTGCTTGCCATCGGCCCCACCGATGCCGAAGGCTCGATCTGGCCGGTCCGCTTCCGCCTGGTCCCTCCCGGCGAGGACAGCGGCATGGTCTTCCTGACGCTCGTGTATCCGAGCGACGACGGGATGTTCGCCTCGCCGATCTTCATGCCCGACGTCCTGGGCACGGCCACCGCGGCGTTCGGTGACTGACGGCGCTTCCCGGGGCGGGTACACTCGTGTTGCCGGGCTGCCGAGGGGAGACCGATGTCTGCTGTAGCGAGCGTCACCGTCGATCTGGCCAAAGTCACCGAGAACACGAGGCGCGTGATCGACGCGCTCGGCGGAAGGGCAGTGTATGGCGTCACCAAGGTGACGTGCGGTTCCCCCGAGGTCGCGCAGGCGATGCTTGCCGGCGGTGCTGTCGGTATCGCGGATTCGCGGTTCGAGAACATCGCGCGCATGCGCGAGGCGGGAGTGGATGCCGACTTCTGGTCGCTCCGCGCGCCGGCACCGGCGCTGGCCGACGACGTGGTGAGGATCGCGGACCTGTCGCTGGAGAGCGAGATCGAGACGGTAGCAGCGCTTAATGCGGCCGCAGCGCGTGCAGGCAAGCGCCACCGTATCCTGGCGATGGTCGACCTCGGCGACCTGCGCGAGGGCATGATGCCCGCCGAGTTGCCGGCGTTTCTCGATGCTGCCGAGGCGATGCCGGACATAGAGGTCTTCGGGATTGGCACGAGCCTGACGTGCTACGGCGCGATCGTGCCGGACGCTGACAATCTAGGCGAACTTGTCGCGCTTACACAGACTGCAGAAGCCCGACTCGGGCGGCGCCTCCACGTGAGCGGTGGCATGTCGAGCTCGCTCGATGCGCTCGCTGACGGCGTCCTGCCTGCGCGCATAGACGGTCTGCGTATCGGCGAGTCCATCCTGCTGGGAGTCTCCACGGTCACGCGCGAGCCGATCCTCGGCCTGCACACCGACGCCATCACGGTGAGCGCACCGGTGATCGAGTGCATGCGCAAGCCGAGTGCGCCGCACGGCACGAGCGCACAGGACGCATTCGGGCAGCGGGCGGTCTTTCTCGACCGGGGTGAGCGTTTGCGTGCGATTCTCGCGATGGGGCGCCAGGACGTGGTGCCGGAGGGGATCGTGCCGCTCGATTCGCGCGTCCAGGTGCTCGGCGCCTCGAGCGACCACCTCGTGCTCGATGTCCACGACCTGCCCGATCCGCCTCGTCTCGGCGATACCATCGCGTTCGTTCCTAGCTACGCCGCCACGCTCGCGGCGTTCACCTCGCCTTACGTGGAGAAGCGGTTCGTCGGGTAGAGCCAGTTGCGCGAGGGTGTGCGTTTGCGGTTCATCTGCGCACGTCGTGTGTCTAGGGTACATGTCGAGGAGTAGGCGTAGTGCGAGCGCGTCCCGCTACAATGGCCGCATGCGTACTCGTCTTCACTTCACCCTCGCTCTGCTGCTCGCGGCCGTCCTTGCCGCGGGCTGCACTTTGCTGCCCGAGTCCGCCGAGGAGCCACCGCCCGGCGCGCCCGAGGTCACGCAGGCGGATGTGATCCGCCACACCGATGGCGACACGGCGCACTTCCGCCTAGACGGTGGCGCTGAGGAGAAGGTTCGCTTCATCGGCATCGACACGCCCGAGGTGGGCGAGAACCTCGAGCCTTTCGGCGAGGAGGCGGCCGTATACACCGCCGAGGCGATCCCCGTCGGCACGACGGTGTGGCTCGAGACCGACGCCGAACTGCGCGACAAGCACGGGCGGCTGCTCGCCTATGTGTGGCTCGAGCGGCCGACCGTCGGCGACGCGGCCGAGGTTCGCGAGAAGATGCTCAACGCCCGGCTGGTGCTCGACGGCTATGCCAACGCCTACACCTACCCGCCGAACGTGAAGTACACCAACGTGCTCAAGGACCTGCAGTCAGAAGCCCGCGGGGCGAAGCGCGGGCTCTGGGCGGAGTGAGAAGAAGGGTTCACTCCCGATCGGAGCGGGCCCCTTCGACTCTCGCGCGTGGTAGTCGACCTACGACCTACTGCCAGGCGTAGATGTCGACCGTGAGCGAAGCCACGTATCTACTCTGCCCTGCCTTGTCGCGTCGTGTCGTTGTAGACTTCAGGTAGTCCATTCCGAGGAGGGGCTGTATGTCTGTGACCACACCGGAGCCGCTCGAGCGGCTTACATTCGATTCCGCCGAGCTCATGCGGGAGTACCCGCCGGTGCTCCGTCACACCAACAAACTCGTGGTCTTCAGCGTTGCCTGTGGCGAGATCTGCGAGCCTTCGGGCACGCTCGGCTACACGCGTTGGCCGGCGATGGAGCTTCCCGGGCGCTTCGATCTGGCGGCGGCGCTCGAGCACCTGTCCAGTGCGCCAACGATCTTCGACTATGTCCCGGTGACGGACATGCCTGGTGCCGTGGAGTGGCACGTGAACTTCGCCGATCCTCTGCTGTTCTACGCGTATGGCTCCGGCCTGTTCGCTCAAGACGAGATGCAGTCGGCCGAACACCCGGTGCTCGGATCGCTGGTCGAGGCGCTGCACGTCGGCGGGCACCGTGCAATCACCGAGGACGACAGCGGCCCCACGCCGGCGCTCGTCACGGGTGCCGAGCGCCGCTGCTGCGTGGCGACGGATCCCAACGAAGCCGAGGGCCGCCCGCGCGGTCTGTACGGCAACGAGTTCTCGGCGGCCTCGGTGGACGTGGTGCGCCGCGCGACGAGGCGCATCGACCCTCCCACGATAAGCAATCTCATCGCGCTGGCTGCACCCTCGTACGGGGTGGGCGCATACGAGCGGGGCGCGCTCGAGCGTATCCTGGTCACGGCGTACACGGGCTTCGCGGCCGCGGTGGCAGAGTCGGCCAGCGTCAAGTCAGGCGCCCCCGTGGTGATCCACTCCGGGTACTGGGGCTGCGGTGTGTTCGGCGGCGACCGCGTGGTGATGTCGCTGCTGCAGATACTGGCTGCAGGCATGGCCGGTGTCGACCGTTTCGTGTTCCACACAGTCAATGCCGAAGGTGCCCCGCCTTTCGACGAGGCACTGCGCATCGTGCGCGAGGAACTTGCGCCGGCCGGCCAGATGACCGCGGGCGAGCTCCTCGACCGTGTGTCGGCGATGGGCTTCATGTGGGGGATGAGCAACGGCAGCTAGCCTGAGGGGGCGCGGATGCTCGGAGTGCTCATCGTGGTGTCCTTCTTCGCCGGAGTCTGTTCCTACGTGGTCGGCTACGCTTTCACTGCCTCCCGAGAATCGCCGCTTCGCACGCTGGCCGGCGGCGTGGCGCTTGCCGGTTGCGTGATCTTCGCGTTGTTCGTTCCGCCGCTCGTGGCGTATGTGACCGGACTCGGCAGCGCCGAGTCCGTCTCGGCGTCCGGCGACAGCACCTACCGCTGGTTCTGGATCGGGTTCATCGTGGTCGGCCTGCTCGCTGGCCTGCGCGTCTGGCGCATGCGCCTCTTCTCGCCGGGTGCGGGGATGTTCCGGCTCGACGAGTCGCCGGTGAGCCGTGCCGAGAGCGAACTGCCGCTCGCCGACTCGCTCCAGGACGCGCTCGACGTGCTGGCCCGGGAGAAGGTTGCGCAGCGCGACGTGCCGCATCTGGCCCCTGCGATCAAGCGGGTGGGCACGCGCTTCTTCCACGAACTGCCTGAGAAGAAGAGCGAGGTCTACGCAATGGTGGCGTCATGCATCCCGCCGGCCGTGGCTGCCGACGTGACGGGGCTGCTGCTCCAAGGTGCGAGCCGCGAAGGCTGAGCCTTTGGCTGTCTGTGGGGAATAGTGTTGCAGGGGGTCGTTCATCGAGAGGGGAGATCGACATGAGGCGGACGGTGTGGTGCGCGGCTGCGATCGCGGTCGTGGTCTGCGCGCTGGCTCTCGGCGGATGCGATCTGCTTGCGGTCGGCTCGGGCGGCGAGACCGGCGAGGTGGCGCCTCCGCCTGATGAGCAGGTCGAAGATCAGAACGAGGTCGGCGGCGACGAGGGCATGATGACCGGCGGCTCGCTGGTGAACCCCGGTTTCGAGGACGGTCTTGACGGCTGGAGGGTCTACGACGAGAAGCCGACGCGTAGCCCGGGCAACAACGTCATCGAGACGACTCCGTGGGAGGCGCGCGGTGGCGACGTGTTGCACATAGCGCGCACTTCCGAGGCCGATGGTGGCGGAGCTGGCGTCGAGCAGGCGATTGCCATGGATGTGACCGGCGTGAAGGACCTGCGGGTCGTGTACGTCGGCTACGTCAACTACGAGGATGGTGGGAACATCGGTGGCGGGGATCCTCAGTGGTATCCGGAAGGCGGAGCGCAGGTACGCGTCTTCTACACCGACGAGGACGGCGTCAAGCAGGAGTGGTACCACGGCATGTGCATGGTGCCGACCGGTGCGCTCGATCCCAACTTCCAGCAGGTCCCGGACAACGAGTGGACGCGCTTCGAGTCGGAGAACCTGATGGAGCTCGATCCCAAGCCGGCGAGCATCGACAACATCCGTTTCCACGGGTTCGGCTGGGGCTTCGACGCGATGTTTGACGACTGTAACCTGATGATCGCCGAGTTCGAGTAGCCGCTATCGCGTCTCGGTGCCGCCCAGAGCGTAGGTCCCGGCGGTGACGTCGGCGTACACGCTCACCGTGCGGTACAGGCCGTCGTCGGCCCTGGGGAAGTAGACCACATACAGCTCGATCCCGCCCTGCGTTGCGTCCGGGTTCACTTTCGCCACTTCGGCCTTGGCAGCGTCCAACGCCGCCTGTTGCCTGGGCGTCTGCGGGGCAATCGTCGGGTTCATGCCCTCGTCGTATGCGGAGACCAGCAGCACATCACTTGCGCGGCTGAAGAACGGCACGGCCTTGCCGTCGAGGATTTTCACCGCGTACTGTGTCTCGCCATCGTGCAGGATGAAGATGTATCCGCCGAGGAATGCGTGGCCTTCCACAGGTTCACCGGCGTACGGGTCCCCGCTGGCCCATGTGCGCCCCTCATCGAGCTCCGCCACGAACAGCGCGAGACGTTCGCCGTCGGTCTCAGGCTCCAGATGCGCGATCTGCTTGAGCAGGATGGTGTCGAAGAAGGTGTCGTGTTCGCCCGAGCAGGAGCGAACGGCCACCACTGACACGAGCAGCACCACTGCCAGCGCCACGCCAGCCAGCAGGGGCCAGCGCTCACGCATGGTCGTGCCGCTTTCGTCCGAAGTGGGCATACCGTGCCACGTTCGTTTCTTCCCGACAGACAGCTTCATAGTGAGTATACGGTCGCTGGAGAACATCTGTGCAGCGATTGTCACGAAAACAGCGAACCATACCTTGCCGCAGCTTGCGAGTTGCTCACGGCAGCTGCCCGATGCAGTCGTCCAGGGGCTTCATGTTGTCCGCGAACAGGCCGTAGCCGGCATAGGAGACGGTGGCTATGTAGTAGTCGGCGCGCTTGCGGGGCGGTATCTCGCGCAGCTCGCGGGCCAGGATCGTGGATGACGGCTGGTGGTTGGCGATCACGAACAGCACCTCGGGCCGCCTGGAGATCTCGGCGATCTCGAGGTCCGCCATGCGCCTGGGGACCGACGGCAGGCCGAGCTGCCGCTTCGTCTCGAAAACGCTTCGCAGCTCGCGGCACATCAGCTCGTAAGGCTTCGAGGTCGACTTCCGGGGTTTCGGAGTGAGGAACCTCTCTATGTCGCGCACGCGTTTGGCCAGGCCAGGTAGGGTGTCCGCCGAGTCGAGCGCAGTCGGTCGGGAGGCGAGCGCCGCGTCGCCCACCTTCATCTCGATGATCACCGGCGTTACCACGCCACTCCCGCGCGCGTGCCCAGCGGCCGGCCAGCGGAAGCCGATCATGTCGAAGCGGTACGCGGGCTCCTGCTCGGCGAAGAGTTGCGCCGGCTGGGCGTAGTCCACGTCGACTATCAGGTAGTCCGACACCTCGCCCGTGGCGTGCCGGCTGTTGTCGCGCATCACCTGCTGCCGGTACTCGCGCTCGAGCTTAGGGTGCAGCGCCAGGCGCACGTCCGTGGCCTGCTTGTAGTCGGGGAGAGCGTTGGCCCAGGCGCGCGCGTGCTCCACGTCGGTGATCGTGTGCCGCGGCTTCCTGCGTCGCGTGAGGCGGTACTCGACGTCTTCGCCGAAGTAGCTCTCGTCCGACTTCGTTTCGAACCGCTCTCCGCCCGGCTGCTCGTAGATGCCGAGTATGCGCGTGCCTCGGTAGTAGATCTCGATGTGACCGTTGCGTATCTCCAGGCCGAGTGTGTCATCGTGCCGAACGCGTTCGAGGATGGGATTCAAGATGCCGTCCGGCAACAGCTGCTGCACGAACTGGGGCGAGATGCCGCGCTGAAGGCTTGCGTCTACCATTCCCGGCTCCCTTCACGGTACGAAACGAGTATAGGCAAGTCGGGGCCGAGGTGCGGGAGAGATGTGTGACGGATTCGTGCCCCTGCTCCGAGACCTCCCCCCGCCGCGACATCTCACCCCAGCATTCACGACCGTCCCGCTTCGGCGCATACTTACGGAGAAGCCTAGGTACGGAGGTCGCTATGCGCTCCACGCTGTTCCGCGCTGCCTCGCTCCTGTGCGCTGCGGCGCTTCTGCTTGCGCTGTCCATCGGCTGCGCTAAAGAGGAACTGCTCGTGCGGTTCGAACAGGGCGAGTACTCCGCCACCGTGGGGGAGCCGGTCCAGCTCGAGCTCATCGGTATCGAGACGAGCACTCCCGGCTGCAGCTTCAAGGAGGCGCCGGAAGCCGAGATCTCCGACCGGACCTCCACGGTGGAGAAGTGGAAGGTGGATCCCTCGGAAGGCGCCAGCGTCAGTTCCTCGGGCGTCTTCACCGCTGATGAGCCTGGGGAGTACACCGTATCGGCCACCGTCGGGGATCTCTCGCACATCGCCACCGTGAAGGTCGCCTCGGAAGGCGAAGGGGACGCACAGACACCCTGAAGGCGGGCGCCAGCGCAGTCCGGTTCAGCCGAAACGGGCCTTCTGAGGGGTTGCAGGGGGCGCAAACGCCCGGTGGCGAGTGCAATCGACCGTTCGTATGCGGCGAAGACCGCTAATCCTGCAATATGTTCCTTGTGTCGCTTGATATACACCGGTCGGCAGGTACCTCTACATTTCCAAAATTGCCTATTGCGTCGCCCGTGAAGGTACCGTAAAGTCGTTCTTGTCCCGAGAGGTCGATCCGGGAGAACCGCCAAAGGTGACGTACCAGTAGCTGCCGGCGGGGTGTTCAGGGGAACGGGCTTCGCGAAAGCTGGCTGGTTCCGCTGGGGCTCCAAAGGAAAGAAATGGGAAGTCGCGGAGTAGCGGATCTTCGCAGGTGAGGTTTCTCGGGACACCTCTATTCCCAGGCTGACTCTCGATACCTTCTCTCGACGCTTGCTGCGTGCGAGCGCGTCTTCCACAGGCGTTCAAGTTCCGGTGAGATCCGGTTGACGACCCCCCGTTATCTTGTGAGTGCCCGTCTGTTGTTGTGGCGGTGGGTGTCTTACAGTCAGTCTCGAAGGTCGGGCATAGCGCACACTGCAGCGGGATGATCGCGGTTGGGGTGCGTCTGTCGTCAGCGTGTCAGACCTGCGCGCTACCATTCTCGCGGATGGAGATGATGTCGCATGGCGAGGATGATTTCCAAATCGCGGTTCCAGAAGGGGCTTCAGTGCGAGAAGGCCCTGTGGCTCGGATTCAATCGTCGCGAACTGGCTACGCCCCCCGACGAAGCGCAGCAGCGCATATTCGACCAGGGCACCGAGGTGGGGCAGCTCGCCCGCCAGCTCTTCCCGGGCGGCGTAGAAGTTGCCGAGGACTTCATGCATCCCCGAGACGCTCTCGCTACAACGGCGCGTCTGATAGCCGAAGGTGCCAGGGTCCTCTACGAGCCCGCGTTCGAGCACGACGGCGCGTTTGCGCGCGTGGACATCCTCGTTGCCAATGAAGACGACCGGTGGGACCTCTACGAGGTGAAGTCGTCGGGATCCCTCAAGGACGTGCACATCACCGACGCGGCCGTACAGGCGTACGCGGTAGAGGGCTCGGGCCTGAAGCTCCGCAGGATCGCGATCGTCCGCCTGAACACGTCGTACGTGTACGCCGGAGGCGAGTACGACCTGCAGGGGCTCTTCGCCATCGATGACATCACCGAGATGGCGCGCGGCTATATGCCCACGGTGCCGACTACGCTCACTCGCTTCAGAGAAGTCCTGGAGGGGCCCGAGCCCGAGATCCGCGTGGGAGCGCAGTGCTCGACACCTTACCCTTGCGATTTCGCCGAGTACTGCCACGCGTTCATGCCCGGTGAGTTCCCGGTGACGGCTTTGCCGCGGTTGAGCGAGCCGCGCCTTCACGCGCTGCTCGATGAAGGCATCACATCGATCCGCGATGTCCCTGAGGACTTCCCGGGTCTCACTTCGGCACAGCGCGAGTCGATCGCGGTTGTGAGGGCCGGTGAGCCGTACGTGGACGTCGAGGGCCTTTCGGCAGCGCTAGCGGGCCTGGAGTTCCCCGTCTGTCACCTCGACTTCGAGACGGTGAACCCCGCGTTGCCGGTATGGCCCGGAACCAGGCCCTACGAGGTCATACCGTTCCAGTATTCGGTACACATCCAGCACTCGAACGGCAACGTGGAGCACCGGGAGTACATCGATGTCGGCACGGTCGACCCGCGCCGCGCGCTTGCCGAGCACCTGCTGGACGACCTCGGCGAGACGGGCTCGGTGGTGCACTACACGAACTTCGAGCGCACAAGGCTCACGGCTCTGGCCGAGGTGCTTCCCGATCTCGCGCCTGCCATCAAGCGGGCGCAGAAGCGGCTGTTCGACCTCGAGGCGGTCATCCGGAAGAACACCTGCCACCCGCTCTCGATCGGGCGGTCGAGCATCAAGAGCGTACTGCCGGCGTGGTGCGCCGATCTCTCGTATGCCGGGATGAGCATCGCCGACGGCCAGACGGCGAGCGCGCGCTATCTCGAGGCCGTGAAGGGCACCGTATCGCAGGAGGAGGCCGAAGCGATCTTCGCCGACCTGCTGGAGTACTGCGGACTGGACACTCTGGCGATGGTCCGGCTTCTCGACGAGATGATGCTCAAGGTTGCGGGGTAGGTGGTGCTCCGATCGGCGCTCTCCCGCGCGCGGCATCGCGCTAGAGCGGCAGGTCCCAGATCCGCCATGTCTTATAGCGTTCGCCGCCCATGAACTCGGCGGCGCGGATGATCAGGTCGTTCACCTCTAGCAGCAGCGAGACGTCGCACTTCTTATAGCCCTTGGACAGCGCGTATTCGTGGACTTCCTTGTACAGGAGCGCATCTGCGCCCAGGCGCCGGAAGCCCGGCACGATGCCGAAGAATATCAGCCGCACCCGGGGGATCTTCCTGCGCTTCGCGAACAGCCTGGCCAGCCGCGTGTAGTCCGAGTCGCCGTACATCTTCCAGCGAGGCTGCAGCAGGTAGTTGGGATCGGGGAAGGCCCCGAGAACCGCGATCGGCTCGCCCTTGTAGTAGGCGAACCGGCACAGTCCCGGGTCGATGATCGGCTTCAGCGCTTCGACCAGCGCGTCGACCTCCCAGTCGGTGATCGGGAGGAATCCCCAGTTCTGCGCCCAGGCCTGGTTGTAGATGTCGATCACGATGCGCAGGTCCTCGTCGAAGCGCGACATCTCCAGGGACCGGATCTCGATATGTCCCTTGGCGCGAACGGCTTCGGAGATCTTTGCCAGCCGCTCGGGCACCGGCTGCGTGAGGTCTATCAGGTGCGCGTAGTAGTCCATCGCCTTGGCGAAGCCGTAGCGCTCGATGAACTCGGCGTAGTAGGGCGGGTTGTACGTGTGCTCCACGTACACGTCCTGGTCGAACCCCTCGATCAGGCATGCCTGACGCTCGTGGGTGGCGTTGCTGTACTCGCCCGGGCCGCGCAGCACCTCGGCGCCCTGCGCCTTCGCCCAGTCGCGGGCCGCATCCAGAAGCGCCTCGGCCACCGCATAGTCCTCCACGGTTTCGAAGAAGCCGAAGAACGCGTAGTTGCTGTTGTAGTAGTCGTTGAAGCGGTGGTTCACCACCACCGAGATGCGCCCTGCTGCCTCGTCGCCACGGAAGGCCATGAAGTGCGTGGCATCGGCCGTCTTGTGGTACGGGTGGTCCGGCTTCAGAAGCCCCTTCATGCCGAGTAGGCGGTTCCCGAGCAGGTCGGCATCCAGTTGGGGTACCCAGTGCTCGTTCCCGCGGTAGTGCTTCCAATGGAAATCGACGAACTGCTTGATGCGCGGGTCGCCGAGCGGGATCTCTTCTACGCGCACGGACGGATCGGCGTCGGCCATCGTTCCTCCTTGTCTGGTGCATTGCGCATGAGCGTAACACCGAGGGTGGTGCTGGTACACTTAACCATCAGCGAAAGGGACTCTGCCCATGCTTGAAGGGCTTGCATCCAGCCGGATAGGAATGCGCATGGCGCTCGGCGTCGGCCGCGCCGTGCCGAAGCGTGCCGCGGACAGAGTGGTGGGCGCGTTAGCCCGCCGCATGGCATCCGACACCGGCTCCGAATTGGTGCGTGCCTCGCGCGTGAACCAGTTCGTCGTCTCCGGCGGCACACTCTCCGGCGAGGCGCTGGAGCAGACTGTGCGCGAGAACGTCCTCTCGATGGCGCGCTCCCTCTACGACCTCTACCACGTGCTCGGCGACGACGATGCCGAGGAGTCCCTCGTCGTGCGTGACGCGGAGTTCGTCAAGTTCGTGGAGCGCGAGAGTTCGTCCGGTCCGTACGTATACGTGGGTGTGCATCTCGGCAACTTCGATTTGCTCGGCCGTGTGCTCGGACGCGCCGGTTGGACGATGCAGGTGCTTTCGGTGCCCGATCCCACTGGCGGCTACCA
Organism: Coriobacteriia bacterium; assembly: GCA_016926975.1. Lineage (GTDB taxonomy): Bacteria > Actinomycetota > Coriobacteriia > Anaerosomatales > Anaerosomataceae > UBA6100. The sequence goes on from JAFGNP010000006.1 coordinate 52,509, forward strand.
GTGGCAGAACGACATGCGCGAGCAGGTGGGGTTCGAGGTCACCCCTGTCTCGCTCGAGTCTCTGAAGGCGGCCGCACGGCGTCTCGAAGCCGGGGGGTCCGTGCTGACGGGCCTGGACCGGCCGCTCGATGAGCCCGACAAAGTGCAGCCGCGATTCTTCGGTCGGCCTTGTGCGCTGCCGCTTCTCCACGTGCGGCTGGCGATGCGCGCTGGCGTGCCCGTGATACCGTTCACCGCGCCACGCACGCCTGACGGCCACTACCGCCTTCTGAGCACTGACCCTATCCCCATGGTCGGCGACCGTTCTTCGCCCGAGGCGCTGCTGGCGAACGCCGAGCGTTGTCTTGCGCCCGCCGAACGCTGGATCGCCGAGTATCCTTCGCAGTGGGCCATGCCGCACGTGGTTTGGCCGGACGTTTCTCTGCCTGCCGACGAGGAGCATGCCGAATGACCGAGATGGGCGATATCAAGCAGCACAAGCGCGTGAACGACATGCTTCTCGGCCCGCTCGAGAGGCCGGCGCTGCAGTGGATGGCCTCGCACTCGCCGGCATGGGTGACGCCCGACGTTCTCACCGCTCTGGGCGTCGTCGGCTCGCTGTTCTGCTTCGCGGGCTACTGGCTCTCGGGGCGTAGCGTGCTGTGGCTGCTCTTCGTCAACCTCGGCTTCATAATCAACTGGGTCGGCGACAGCCTAGACGGCACGCTCGCACGCTACCGCAAGATCGAGCGTCCGAAGTTCGGCTTCTACATCGACCACACGGTCGATGCGGTCACCGAGTTCCTGACCATCATCGGCATCGGCATGTCGCCTTTCCTGCGTCTGGACATCGCGGCGTTCGCGATGATCGGCTATCTGCTGATGAGCGTTCACGTGTACGTGCGCACGGCCGTGGAGGGTGTCTTCAAGATCAGCTACGGCACCTTCGGCCCAACCGAGCTCAGGGTCATCATCATGCTGGTGAACACCGCGATCATGCTTGCCGAAGGCTGGTTCCTGACTCCTCTCCTGCGCGACGTGCCGGTCCTCGGGAATCTGCTGCCGTTCGACATCATCGGCATCGTCCTTGCGGTGGCGCTCAGCGGCGTGTTCCTCGGCTCTTCATGGGAGCATGCGGTAAGGCTCGCCAGGGAAGGGAAGTAGCGTGCAGCCAACCCCGGGTTGGAGGCGCCAGATGAGGTCGATACTGGGCCGCAAGCGGATCGGACTGGCGCTCGGAAGCGGTGCTGCCCGCGGGCTCGCGCACATCGGGGTGCTCAAGGTCCTTGAGGCTGCGGACCTCGCGCCCGATGTCGTGACCGGTACGAGCATGGGAGCCATGGTCGGGGCCTTGTACGCGGCAGGCATACCGCTCGCCGAGATCGAGCAGATCGCACTCGATTTCGACATCAAGACGATCACGGGTGTTTCGGAGGTGGCGCTTGCCAAGGGCGCTGTCTTCTCCGGTGACAAGGTGCAGTCCTTCCTGCGCGAGCACCTGCCCGCCACCTTCGAAGAGCTGCGCGTTCCTTTCGGCTGTGTGGCGACCGATCTCACGCGCAACGTGCCGGTGCGCTTTACCTCGGGCGACCTCATCGGAGCTATCCGGGCGAGCGTGTCGGTCCCGCTGGCCTTCGTGCCCGTCCGCATGGACGACATGCTCCTGGTGGACGGGTACGTGTGCGACCCCGTGCCGGTGGACCTGGCCCGGCATCTCGGAGGACAGACGATAGTGGCCGTCGAAGTGTGCGGTAGCGGCACCGTCGAGCTACCTCAGGACGGTGACCAGGGCGTGGCGCGCCAGGTCAAGGACAGGCACTCGGCCATTGTGAGCGGGAAGCCGTACCGTCGAGGTTCGGCGGGACTCGACATCATGGGAGCCGTCTCAGAGGCGTTAGAACGCCGAGTGGCCGAGCCTGCCTTGAGGAAGGCGGACGTCGTCATCTCTCCCGGCATCCACTACCTGGACGGCCTCGAGTACGGTCAGGCTGCCGCTGCGATCGAGGCCGGCGAGGAGGCCGCGCTGGCGGCTGTCGGTGCGGTGCGCCGAAAGGCGCGCCGCTAGAGGCCTCTCAGGTCCCCTGGCCTTCGCGAGGCTGCTGTTAGAATGCGTCTGACCGCACCTGCCTGCCGAGAGGAGCTTCCGTGCCGCTGTCGAAGACCGCCCGCACCGTGCTCATCGCAGTCATTCCGATCGCAGCCGTAGCGTGTGCGGTGGCGGTCCTCAGCATCCCCGAGGACGAGCGGCTCGGCGCGATGGTGCGCTTCGTGATGTTCCACGGGGCGTCCACCTGGGTGAACATGGGCACCTTCACGCTGGCGGGAGTCTGCGGGCTCGGCTTCGTGTTCGGCGCGAAGAAGCTCGGGCGTTGGGGAGAGGCGTTCCGCTGGTTCTCCCTGCCGCTTTGGACGGTGAACACCGTGCTCGGCATCATGTCGATGCAGCTGATCTGGGGCGGCATCCTGTGGAACGAGCCCCGGCTGTCTATGACCTTCGGACTGCTGGCGGCCGCTGTCATCATCCTGGCGTTGCAGCTCATCTTCGACCACCCGAAGGTGCCTGCCGCGCTCGATGCGTTCCTCGCGGCGGCGCTATGGCTTCTCGTGCTGGTTCTGCCGAACCTCTTCCACCCCGATAGCCCGGTCTTCAACTCGGACAACATGGCCTACATCTACGGATTCTTCGGGATGGTGCTCTCGATCGCGGTCGTCGCGCTCGCAGTCGTCACGCTCGTGGCGCGCAGGAAGCACCCCGAGCACACCCACGGTCACGCGCTGCCGTAGCAGCTGCTACGCAGGAAGCACGCCGAGTTCGCGGCCGATCTTGGCGAACGCCTCGAGGACGAACTCCATCTGCGCGTCGGTGTGCGTCGCCATGTAGCTGGTGCGGAGCAGTGCGCGTCCTGCGGGTACGGCCGGCGGGCGCACGGGATTCACGAACACGCCCTCCTCGGCCAGGCGGCGCCAGAACTCGAAGACAAGCATCTCATCGCCCAGGATTATCGGTATGACCGGCGTCTCGCTGGTGCCGGTGTCGAAGCCGAGCTCACGGTAGCCGGCCTGCATCCGCCGCGTGACCTCCCAGAGCCGCTGGCGGTGCTGCGGCTCGCTCTCCATGACGTCCAGCGCGCCGAGGCACGCGCCCACACTCGGTGGAGCCATCGCCGCGGAGAAGATGAACGGCCGCGAGGAGTGCTTGACGTAGTCGATCACCACGGCGTCGCCGGCGATGAAGCCGCCAAGCGAGGCGAAGCTCTTCGAGAACGTCCCCATGATGAGGTCGACCTGGTCGGTGACTCCGAAATGTGCCGAGGTGCCCTCGCCTTTGGGGCCGATCACGCCCGAGGCGTGCGCGTCGTCCACCATCAGGCGCGCTCCGTGCTCGCGGATGACGGGCAGCATCCTGTCGAGCGGCGCAATGTCGCCTTCCATGGAGAAGATGCCGTCGACGACCACCAGGGCGCCGCCACCGTTACCGTTGCTGTTGTTGCTGCTGCGCTCGAGCGCAGCGCGCAGACTCTCCACGTCGTTGTGCTCGAAGCGCTCGACCTTGCCGTAGCTGAGCTTGCAGCCGTCGTAGATGCTCGCGTGGTCGTCCTTGTCGATCACTACGGTGTCGTGCCGGCTGGCCAGTGCAGATATTGTGCCGAGGTTCGCACCGAACCCGGTGGAGAACACCAGCGCAGCCTCCTTGCCCACGAAGCGCGCCAGGCGGCCCTCGAACTCCTCGTGGATGTCGAGGTTGCCGTTCAGCAGGCGCGAGCCGGTGCACGATGTACCGTACTTCGCCAGCGCCTCGGCGGCGCGCTCGCGGACGTGAGGATGCGTGGTCAGCCCGAGGTAGTTGTTCGAGCCGAGCATGATCAGCTCGCGGCCGTCGACGAGGACCTTTGAGTCAGACTCGGACTCGATCACTCTGAAATACGGGTAGTAGCCTGATTCGCGCGCAACGCGTACTTCGGTGAAGTCCAACGCCTTCTGGAATATGTCCACACTGCCCCCGTTGAGAGTCTGTCTATTAGGCGCCGGTTCAGCGCGCGCCTACGCATTGTACCGCTTCCGCGCCGGATTCTGGTCAGAGCGTACACGGCTTGAAGTACGCGCTTTCCACAATGCCCTCCGAGGGCTATGATGACGCGGACAACCGAAGATGGTGCAGGTGCCCGGGCAACCGGGAGAATAGGGAAGCCGGTGCGATTCCGGCGCGGACCCGCCACTGTAACGAAGCTATCGATCGCTTCGAAGCCAGGAGACCTGCCTGTACCAGCGCGACGCGGCCTTCGTGGTACGAGGCACACTCGCAGCGTTCTCGCCCGGCGCTCCGAACCCAGACCTCGAGCACGAAGACCCCTGCCAGACGGCGAGGGTCTTCTTCGTTCTCGGGGCGCGTCATCTCTTCGGCAGGAGTGTACGGTTCGAGACGCAAGGAGGAAGAGATGGAAGCACGAAATCGCATCAGAAGGTGGGTGGCGCTCGCCCTCACCGCCGCGTTGGCTCTCGGCGTACTTGCAGGATGTGGGGCCGACGAGACCACCGGGACGGACACGTTGTCGGAGGCGGCGTTTCCGGTCACGGTGACCGATGACACCGGTCGCGATGTGACGATAGCGGCCCGGCCGGAGCGCATCGTGAGCCTGGCGCCGGCCAACACCGAGATCGTTGCCGAGCTCGGTGCGCTGGACCGCCTGGTCGGCGTCACCGCGTACTGCGACTACCCGGAAGCGGTGGTCGGGATAGAGAAGGTCGGCGACTTCATGCAGCCGAATCTCGAGGCGATCGTGGCTCTCGACCCCGATCTGGTGCTGGTGACCACCGGCGTGCAGGCGGAGATCGTCGGTCAGTTGGAAGCGCTCGGCGCTGCCGTGGTCGCGATCGACCCGCAGACTCTGGACGCGCTGTATGTCTCCATCGGCACCGTGGGAGAGGCCATCGGCGAGACCGCCGCGGCCGACGAGCTCGTCGAGTCGATGCGCATCCAGATCGAGGACATCGGCGAGCAGGTCGAAGGTGCGCCTGTGACCTGCTTCCTTGAGATCTCGCAGGATCCGCTGTTCACGGTGGGCTCGGGTACCCTGCTCGACGATCTCATCCAGCACGCGGGCGGCCAGAACGTCGTTACCGACGAGGGCTACGTGGCGTACTCGGTGGAGCAACTCGTTGCAGCCGATCCCGATGTCTACCTGGCCACCCTCGGCTCGATGAGCGATCCGAGCGACATCATCGGTCGCCCGGGGTACTCGAACCTCTCGGCTGTGGCAGAGAACCGCGTCCACCTGCTCGACGACAACCTGGTCAGCCGCCCCGGTCCGCGCGTGGTAGAGGGCGTGCGGCTGATAGCCGAGGCGCTCCATCCGGACGTCTTCGACCAGTGATATGACGCCCACGTCCGACAGATCGCGAGGCCCTCTCACTCTGGTGGGCCTCGGCGTGGCGCTCGTGCTCGCGCTTCTCGCGGGCGTTGCGTTCGGCGCCGTACCGATCTCGCCGGGCGATGTCGTGGGAGCCGTGTCCCGGGCGCTTGCGGGGCACGGCTCCACGCTGGCCGACGCCGTGGTCGTAGACCTCCGTCTGCCGAGGGTGCTGCTGACCGCGCTGGTAGGCGCGTCACTCGCGCTTGCGGGCGTGCTCTACCAGGCGCTCTTCAAGAACCCGCTGGCCGACCCTTACATCCTCGGCGTGTCCTCGGGCGCCGGTCTGGGCGCCACCCTGGCGCTGGCGGTGTTCGGGACGAGCTACCTGGCCCGTGCAGCAGGCGTGCCGCTGGGGGCCTTCGCCGGAGCGGCGCTGGCGATGCTCGTTGTGGTTCGTCTGGCTTCTCGAAGGGGCCGAATGGACCCCACGTCGCTTCTGCTCGCGGGCATCGCGATCTCCTACATCCTCTCGGCGCTGACATCGTTCGTCCTGCTGTTCAACCGGGAGTCGATGACGAGCGTCGTCTACTGGATGATGGGCAGCCTCGGCAGCAGGTCCTGGGAGCACGTGGGGATACTGGCGGTGATGTTCTCTCTGGGTGCCGTGATCCCGGTGCTTTACCACCGCGAGCTCGACCTGATGCTTCTGGGTGACGAGCGCGCCGGGCAGCTGGGAGTATCGGTGGAGAGGTTCAAGCTGCTTGCTCTGGGCTCGGCGTCGCTCGTGGTGGCCGGAGCCGTTTCGGTGTCCGGGCTCATCGGCTTTGTCGGCCTGATGACGCCGCACATGGTAAGGCTCGTGCTCGGCCCGCGGCACCGGCTGCTGCTTCCGGCTTCCGTTCTCACAGGAGCGATCGTGCTCGTGCTAGCCGACCTCATCGCACGGGTGGTGCTGGCACCGGTGGAGATCCCGGTGGGCATCATCACCGCGCTCGCCGGCGGGCCGTTCTTCATCTGGCTTCTGATCCGCAAGGAGCGTGCGAGATGAGCGGCGCTGGTGGCACCGCGCTGGCATTCGAGGCTGCGGCGGTAGGCTACGGCGACCGCACCGTGGTGCACGGAGTGTCCTTCGAGGTGCGCGCCGGTGAGTTCGTAGGTCTCGTGGGGCCCAACGGTGCTGGCAAGTCCACACTGCTGCGTGCGGTGACCGGGGGCGCCGATATCGGTGAGGGAGACATCACCAGCGAGGGAGCGTCCCTGCTGCGTATGCCCGACCGGGACCGCGCGCGATTGGTGGGCGTGGTCCCGCAGTCCGCGGTCGCGCTCTTCGCCTTCACGGCGCGCGCGTTCGTCGAGATGGGCCGCCACCCGCATCTGGGGCGGCTCGCCGCACTCGGCCAGGAAGACGATGCGGTGGTCGACGGAGTGATGGAGCGGACCGATACCTCGCGGTTGGCTGCGGAGCGCGTGGACGAGCTTTCCGGCGGTGACCTGCAGCGCCTGACACTCGCGCAGGCTCTTGCCCAGCAGCCGCGAGTGCTGCTCCTCGACGAGCCGACGAGTCACCTCGACCTCAACCACGCACTCCAGGTGCTCGATCTCGTGCGCTCGCTGGCCGACGGCGGGATGGCCGTGCTCGGTGTCTTCCACGACCTCGGCATCGCTGCGCGCTATGCCGACCGCATCGCGATCGTCGCTGACGGTCGCGTGACGCCTCCCGTGCCGCCTGCCGAGGCGTTGAGTGCGCGGGTCGTCTCCGACGTCTTCGGGGTCCGGGCGGTAGTGCGCACGGATCCCGTGACCGGCAGCGTTGCGGTTACGCCGGTGCTGCGTGGCGAGGACCTCGAGCGGCATGCCGAGCTGGGCACTGTCGGTCTGGTGTGCGGTTCGGGTGCCGGGGCATCGCTCATGCGGCAGCTCATGCTCGCAGGCTACGGCGTTGCCGCCGGGGCGCTCAACCGCGGCGACGTCGACCAGTCGGTCGCCGAGGCGCTCGGCGCGGGGTACGTGCCGCTGCCGCCTTTCGACGAAGTGGGGCCGGTCGCCTCGGCCGAGGTCGCGGGCTCCTTTGCGAGCGCCGCGTGCGTCGTGGTGTGTCCGACGCCGTTCGGCAGGTCGAACCTCCCGAACTTGCAGGCGGCGATCGATTCAGGGAGGCCGCTCGTGCTGATGGGCGACATGGACGCCGAGCGCGACTTCACCGGAGGTGAGGCCACGAAGCTGTGGGCCGAGGCGCTGGCCGCGGGAGCCGAGCGGGTAGAGACTGAGGCAGAGGCGCTCGAGGTCGTCGGGCGACACGGCGGAGCGGAGAGGCGATGACTTCGGCAGAAAGCGGGCTCGTCCAGGTCTACACCGGCGACGGCAAGGGCAAGACTACAGCTGCCGTGGGCCTTGCAGTACGCGCTGTCGGCGTCGGCATGACAGTGGCGTTCGTGCAGTTCGTGAAGGGCGGCAGCCGGTCAGGCGAGCTCGCGGTTCTGGAGGAGCTCGGCGTTCGCGTCGAGCGCCCCGCTGTGCACTCCACCGGGCTGCTCGGCGGCGGACTCACGGACGACGACCGCGAGGCTGCTCGTGAAGCGTGGGAGATCGCGGCCGGAATCCTTAGCACAGCCGAGTACGACGTCGTGGTCCTCGACGAGATCAACGTGGCGATGCGCTACGAACTGGTGGCGGAAGCCGATGTGCTCGCCACACTCGACGCGCGGTTGCCGGGCGTGGAGGTCGTGCTGACCGGGCGGGGAGCGTCTGAGGCTCTGATCGCCCGGGCGGATCTCGTCACCGAGATGGTGGCGCGCAAGCACCCGTTCGAGGCTGGCGTCCCCGCCCGACGCGGGATCGAGTACTGAGCGAGTCCTAGAGCCCGCAGCCGGCGATCTCGTTCCGCGCTACCGTCTCCAGCGCGGCTGTCTGCCGGAGGGCCTTCGCCAGCGCGGTACGCGCCGAGGCCGGCGTGTTGTTCTGCTCCGAGATGTGCAGCGCGAACACATGCGACAGACCCTTCCAGCCGAGTGTGCCGAGTGCCGCTGCCGCGGCGGCGTTGGAGAGGTGCCCGCGGTCGCCCGCGATTCTCCGCTTGAGGAACGGCGGGTACGGCCCCTCGGCCAACATCTTCTCGTCGTGGTTCGATTCGAGCCCGATCGCGTGACACCCGCGGAGCGCTTCGGCTATCTCAGGCGTGACCACTCCGGTGTCGGTGGCTACCCCGATGCGATGCCCGTTTCGGCTCTCGAAGGTGTAGCCGCACGACTCGGAGGCGTCATGTGCGGTCGGGAACGAGGTCACTCGCATTCCGGCCACAGAGAACCGGTCCTGGCGCCGGATGGCAGAGGTCTCGGGGACGTCGGCCAGACACCGGGCGGCGGCCTGCAGCGTTCCCGGGGTGCCCATGACCGGCACGCCGAGGCGTCTTGCAAGCACGCGCGCTCCTCGTACGTGGTCGACGTGCTCATGGGTCAGCAGAATCGCCTCTATGCGTGCGTCGCTGCCGCCGGCTGCGGTGATCCGGCGCATTGTCTCGCGGGCCGAGATGCCCACATCGAGCAGGACGGCGCGGCCGCCCGACTCGATGAGAGCCGAGTTGCCCGACGATCCGGATGCGAGAACGATCAGGCGCATGAGAGCGCTGCGGGTCCAAGGTGGCGTGGCATGTGAGGATTGTACCGTGCCGGGCTGACATCCGCTTGCCCGCGTCGTCTCATCGCGCGAGAAGCGGACCGTCGGTGGGAATACTCTGTTGAGGCAAACGCACGGGATTCTGTTTCCTGCCGGAGGAGGGGAAATGGCCAAGGACCGTTGGTCACTCCGCAACATCTACATGTACCTGGTGTGTCTCATCACGCTGATAATGGTCATCGTGGCGGCCGTCGGCCTAGTTCGCAGCTCTGTGGAGCTGGCGTATCCGGATCCCGGCTACTACATGGACAAGCCCTTGGACGATGACGGTGAGCCTGTCTACAGCGAAGAGGAGTGGGAGAGGCAGATGGAGGCGCAGGAGGCCTCCAGCCGCCGTTATGCCGTCTTGAGCCTGGTGGGCAACGCCGCGATGGTGTTGATCGCAGGCCCGCTGTACGTCTACCACTGGCGCAAGATCGAAGTCGAGCATATCGACAAACCCGCGGTCGAGCAGGCGACAGGGGCGTAGCCGCCCGATCGATAAGGTCCCGCATAGATGGCACGCAAGGAGGAACGGCATGACCGTGAAGGTGTTCGCCCTATCGACCTGCCCGTACTGCCGAATGGCACGCAAGTATCTTGACGACAACGGTGTCGCCTACGAGGTCGTTGAAGTCGATCTTCTCGAAGGTGACGAGAGATCTGCTGCGGTCGCCGAGGTGAAGGAGATATCGGGGGGCACGTCGTTTCCAGTGATGCTGCTCGATGGAGAGCTGATAGTAGGCTTCAACAAGAAGCGGATGAAGGAGCTGTTGGGTCTGTGAGCGAGGGGGAGGGGCGCTCCGTCCGTCGGCGCTTCGCCGAGGGGACGACGGTAGACGATCTCAGGGTCTACATGGGTCCGTTTGTCGCCACTCTCGGCTACAAGTTCAACACTGAGGCGGACTTCGTGGACGAGGTCCTGAACTCGGAGATCGAGATACTGGACGCTACCGGCGATGTCTACTGCCCGTGTCGCATCCGTACGGGCGATCCCAAAGAGGACCTCAAGATCGTCTGTCCGTGTATTCCTTTCCACTCAGAGCAGTTCGCCGCGATGCGCAAGTGCTGGTGTGGGCTGTTCATCCGGGATGATGTCGAAGATGGCGCAGATCTCCTCGGCGTGATCGAAGAGCCTTCACCCGGCGAGAGAGTGGAAGTCCCTGTCTGCCGGGTGAGCGACCTCGCGCCGGGACAGGTCCGGCACGTGAAGGTGGGAAGGTCGGATGTCGCGATAGCGCGTGTTGCCGACGAGTTCTTCGCCCTCTCGAACGTCTGCAGGCATGCCTTCGGGCCTCTGTCCGACGGGGTCCTAGAGGGGTACGAAGTGATGTGCCCGTGGCACGGCTGGCGTTACGACGTGCGCGACGGATCGACCGATCATCCGGATGCCGACGTGAAGACGTACCCGGTTGTCGTGCGCGACGGGTTGGTCCTGGTGAGCGTCACCGCAAGGTAGGCTTCGGTGAACGGGACGCTACCCGGCGCTCTCGCCCTTCTCCTTGAACAGTTCGGCTATCCCGCCGATGGATCCCAGCACGCCGGAGATCTCCATCGGTAGGAAGACCTTGTTCGCTGCGCCGTTAGCGATGAACTTGAGCGCTTCGAGATAGCGGATCGCGATGAGATCGTTGGTTGGGTCACCCTCGTGGATCGCGGCGAACACGCTCTTGATGGCGAGTGCCTCACCTTCGGCTACCGTCAGCTTCTGGAACTTCTCGGCTTCGGCCACTTCCTTGATCGCGTTGGCCTTGCCCTGCGCGTCGAGTATGGCCGCCTCCTTGGATCCTTCGGCCCGAGTGATGGCGGCCTGCTTGTCGCCGTCTGCCTCCAGGATGACCGCACGGCGCGTGCGCTCGGCCTTCATCTGGCGGTGCATCGCCTCGGTGACGTCGGTGGGTGGCTCGATGCGCTGGAGTTCGACGCGCACCACGCGCACGCCCCACTTGTCGGTGGCATCGTCGAGTATCTGGCGCAGCGCGGCGTTGATCTGCTCGCGGCTGGTGAGCGATTCGTCGAGCTGCATCTCGCCGATGACGTTGCGCAGGTTGGTCTGGGCGAGCTTGGTGGCCGCGATGTAGAAGTTGGCGACGTTGTAGACGAGTTTCACCGGGTCGGTGGCCTCGTAGTAGACGACCGCGTCCACGGTCACGACCACGTTGTCCTTCGTGATGACTTCCTGCGGCGGCACATCCACGACGTTCTCGCGCATGTCCACCTTGGTGAGCTTGTCTATGACCGGGATGATGATGGTCAGTCCCGAGTCCACCGTTCGCTGGTACTTGCCGAGCCGTTCTATCAGACCCTTCTCGTAAGGCCTGACGATGCGGATGCCCGCAAGCGCGTAGAAGAAGAGCACCGAGAGTACGATCAGGCCGAACACGATCACGAAGACGACTGCACCCTCCATGGCTACTCCTCCGCTTCCGGTTCGGAACCAGCACGATGCACGATGAGATGCGTGCCCACGATGCTGTCAACGATTACGCGCGAGCCCGTTGGTATCACGTCAATCCCTGTGGCGTCCGCGCGCCACTCTTCGCGCTCTATGCGGATTCGTCCGCCGCCGTCACCGGGCTCCACGTCCTCGATCACCGTGCCTTGCTTACCGATGAGACGGTCCGCGCCCATCTTCTCGGGGGGTTCATGAGTGACCTTGTCGGAGAAGCGCCGCAGGCTGAACAGCATCAGGGCGGATACGCCGAGAAAGGCGAGCCACTGCCAGCCTACGGCTGCGTCGAAGAACGTGAGTACCGCTGCCACAGCTGCGCCGATGCCGAACGGCAGGAGAAAGAAGCCCGCCGTGAACATCTCGCCGACTATCAGGGCGGCTGCCAGTGCTGCCCACACCCAAACCCAGACGTTCATGCGCGCCTTCCCCTCTTCGAGGCCGCCAGTGCAGAAGTACCCGTGGAGGGCGGAGCGAAAACGGTGATTGCGCTAGTTGGGTACTTCCTCCGCCTCGTCGCCGAGTGGCGTGAAGCCGCGCTCTGCCGCGACGCACTCAAGCGGCACCAGTACGATCTCCTCGAGTTCGGGGACCGCTCTGACGGTCAGCTCTTTCTCGACCGAGACGGGGGTGTAGCCATGACAGCTCTTGCACGTGTGCACGCGATGCCCCGGGTCCTTCTCATCGTAAAGATACTCGAGGTCTTCCTGCCTGCGCGTGCCGCACCGGGCGCATCGCACGCGTGCGTACTCCCACTGGGTTCGACACAGCGGGCAGCTCAGCCACCGGCGCCCGCCCTGTAGCTCGCCTTCGTCTCGGACGATCCCGGAAGAGGCCGGAGTCCCGCATACCGGGCACAATCCGGAGTCCCACATGAGCCAGTCGAACTTGCCCGCAGCCTCCACGGCCCTCTTCGCCGGTCCGATCAGGAACGGCGTGATGGCTTCGGCAAGCACGAACGACAGCAGCGGCTCAGTGATGCGCTCGTCGGCCACCGAACCGGCAACCAGCTGAACGAAGACATCGTAGCCCGACAGCGCTTTGCCGAGGGCGTCTTCGGAGACTGCGGCACCAAGGTCGGCCTCCCTGAGGGCTGTCACCTGGTCGTCGGGAAGCCCTGACTCCTCAGCCATCAGCGCTGCGATCGCCCGCACGGCCTCACGGTAGGGCTCGAGGGGGATCTCGGGAGCGGCCAGGGAGAACAACGTACGGTGCTGCTTGAGGACCTTCTGGACTTCGTCAACCGATGAATCCAGGGTGTACCCGGAGGCCAGCTCCGAGAACCTGCTCTGCGCCTCCCAGAGCTTCTCGAACAGTGCGAGCTGATGCTCGAGGTCGGGGCGTTCGGCCCTGTACTTCTCGACCGCTTTGGCCCGTGCGGAATCAGTCATGGTACCTCCAAGTAGTCATCCCTTACCCGTGGGACCCCGTCGTACCCCCGCGTTTCGCCGACGCGTATGCCGGACGCATCGCTACGCGGGTACAATGGTACAGAGGCCACCAGGTCAGTCTACACGTTTGTGAGGAGGGACGGGGTATGAGGATGAGAGCGGCACCGCTCCTTATCGCAGGGCTGGCGCTGGCAGCCCTGACGATCGTGGGGTGCACGTCCGACGGAGGGTCCACGGACGTCGCGGACTCGGAAGAGGCAACCGAGCAGAACGGCTTGGAAGTCGGCACCGAGGCGCCCGACTTCCGCATGAAGAACCAAGACCAGCAGACGTTCGCCCTCTCCGACTACAAGGGTACCAAGAACGTCGTTCTGGTGTTCTACCCGGCCGATTTCACGCCCGTTTGAGAAGGCGAGCTGTCCGGGTACCGTGACAACTACCAGTACTTCCAGGAGCGCGACACCGAGGTCTTCGGCATTAGTGCTGACGGTTGGGCATCGCACGCGGAGTTCAGGCGTCAGCTCGAGCTTCCTTTCGATCTGCTTTCCGACTGGGACCGCGAAGTGATGCCGGCATATGGCGCGTTCAGCCCGCGGACCAAGATCGCCAACAGGTGGAGCTTCCTGATCGACAAGGAGGGTATCGTTCGCTTCACCCAACACACCGGTCTCAACGAGCCCCGTGATGTTGAAGCGATGATGGAAGAGGTCGACAAGCTCTATCAGGAGCAGCAGTAACCGGCGGTGGCTGTAGCACACAGGTGCGAGGCCGACAGGAGGGTTCTTATGAGGCGGCTAGTCACGGTGGTACTTGTTGTCGCGCTTGCCGCGGTGCTGAGTGTCGGCATCGCCGGCTGCGATGAAGGCGCCACCACCGAAGAGAAGGCACCCTTGCACTTCATCCAGTTCTTCGATCCGGACTGCCCGTTCTGCCAGGCGATGGAGCCGACGGTGGACAAGCTTCGCGAGGAGTACGAGCCCAGGATCGAGAAGTTCGAGATCATCGATGTCTCCACGACCGAGGGCCTTGCACAGGCCGATGAGTACGGAGTGTTCATCACGCCGACATTCATCATCCTCGACGCGGAGGGCGAGGAGCTAGACCGCGTACAGGGTGCGGCGACCGAGGAGAGCATGATCAAGTTCATCGATCGCGGCATCGACGATGTGACCGGGACGGCATCCGGCCCGCGTGAAGAGATACCCACCACGGGTGGTACCGAGCAGGGCAGCGAGTAGTCCTGACTGTCAGATAGGAGAGGGCCGGATCCCTGTGGGGATCCGGCCCTCTTTGCGTGCGAGGTGCAGGTGAGTGGATTACTCCACGATCACATTGTCACCCTTCTTGAGCTCTTCCTTCGCCCAGGTGCCCCAGTGGTACAGAGCGTCGGACTCGGAAACCCTACCGTCACCGAACATC
>JAFGNP010000039.1 GCA_016926975.1 Coriobacteriia bacterium
AGCGCGAGAAGGACCTCGAAGACGCCATAGCCGAGGAGAAGTCGAGACTCGAAGCGCTTGCAGGCATGTCATCCGACCAGGCCAAGTCGGTCTTGCTGGAGAGAGTGAAGCAGGACGTCAGTCACGATGCGGCAATCATCATCCGTGAGACCGAGCAACGCGCGCGTGAAGAGGCCGACCGCAAGGCCCGCAACATCATCGGCATCGCTATCGGACGCGTCGCCGCCGACCACACTGCTGAGTCCACGGTATCCGTGGTCCACATCCCAAGCGACGACCTCAAGGGTCGCATCATCGGCCGCGAGGGCCGAAATATCCGCGCCTTCGAGCAGCTCACAGGCATAAACCTCATCATCGACGACACCCCGGAGGCCGTCATCCTCTCCAGCTTCGACCCGGTACGGCGCGAAGTTGGACGGATAACCCTCGAGAACCTGATAGCCGACGGCCGCATCCACCCGGCACGCATCGAGGAGATGTTCACCAAGGCCGAGGCGCTCGTCGACCAGCAGGTTCATGAGGCGGGCGAGCAGGCTGTCTTCGACGCAGGCGTTCACAACCTGCATAGCGATATCGTCCGGACGCTCGGCCGACTGCGCTACCGGACCAGCTACGGCCAGAACGTGCTCAACCACTCGCTGGAGGTCAGCTATCTCGCCGGAGTCATGGCTGCAGAACTCGGCCTAGACCCGACTCTAGCCAAGCGTGCAGGCCTCCTGCACGACCTCGGCAAGGCCATAGACCATGAGATCGAAGGGCCGCATGCGGTCATAGGGGCAGACCTGGCGCGTCGGCTCGGCGAGAACCCTGAGGTCGTGCACTGCATCGAGGCCCACCACGGTGATGTCGAACCCCAGACCGTGGAGGCCGTTCTCGTACAGGCCGCTGACGCCATTTCCGCCGCCCGTCCCGGCGCTCGCCGCGAGACCCTCGAGAGCTACATCAAGCGGCTCGAGAAGCTTGAGTCACTGGCCGAGTCGCGCAAGGGCGTTGAGAAGTCGTACGCGATGCAGGCGGGTCGCGAGATCCGCGTGATGGTCAAGCCCGAAGAGATCTCCGACGCTGACGCTACGATCATGGCCCGCGATCTCGCCAAACAGATCGAAGAGGAGCTCCAGTACCCGGGCCAGATCAAGATCATGATAATCCGGGAGAGCCGCTCGATAGACTACGCCAAGTAGACATCGACTGCCGCCGCTGCACCCTTCGGCGGACATGAGCCTCAAAGAGGGGACCGCATGCGGTCCCCTCGCTCTTGAGAAGCGGGCGAACCAGTGGCAGTCTGGGGGACGACATGAGCGAACACGACCCACTCATAGACTTCGTCACATCGGTATCGGGTGACGGCTACCTGAAGGTCGAGGAGACCCTCGGCGACGGTTACGTCCGCCTACTCGTCCCCGAAGCCGAGCGCCGCCAGGCGAAGCACGACATCCGCAGCTTCGAGGATATCGTCGTGGAGCTTCTGCGCAACGCACGGGACGCTCACGCGCAGCGAATCTTCGTGGCAACCGCTCGTGACGGTTCGATGCGCATCCTTACCATGATTGACGACGGCATCGGAATACCCGTGTCCCTCCACGACACGGTGTTCGAGCCGCGGGTGACCTCCAAGCTCGAGACCATGGTCATGGACCGCTGGGGCGTTCACGGACGCGGCATGGCCCTCTTCTCGATACGCGAGAATGTCCGCGAAGCACGCGTCGCATCCTCCGCACCGCACAAAGGCGCTGCAGTCACGGTCATGGCAGACACCTCGGAACTCCCCGAAAGGGCCGACCAGTCGACCTGGCCGGTCATCGAGATCAGTGACGCCGGCACTCCGCGCGTGGTACGTGGCCCGCACAACATCGTGCGCAGGCTGATCGAGTTCGCGTGCGAGCACCCCGAACTCGAGCTCTACCTCGGCACGCCTACGGAAGTGCTGGCCACCCTGCATACACTCGGCCGCAACCACCTCGATGCGACCGACCTGCTCTACTGCGAGGACCTCGATCGTCTGGTCGTCTGGCAGCGCCCGGCTGCCTGCGCCGATGCAGCGGAGCTCGGCGATGTTGCCGAAGCGATAGGCCTGCCGGTCTCCGAACGCACCGCGCACCGCGTACTGGCTGATGAACTCGGCCCGCTCGAGCCGCTGCTCACACAGTTGCTGGGCGAGGAAGAACCTGAGGTCAAGCAGGCTCCGGACATCTACCGCGACCGGCGGTCCCTACACATCCATCACGGAGACCTCGTGGCCTTCCGCCACGAACTGTCGAAGGCATTCGACCTTCTCGGCGAGCGCTATTACCTTAACCTGAAGGGTGAGCCTAAGGTCACCGTCGGCCGGGACTCGATTAACGTCCGTTTCCCGGTCGAAAAGGAAGACTGACCTCATCCTTGCCCGGGCCACCACGACTGTAGTCAGCGTGCTGGATGAGATATACTGCGAACACACCGCCAGCGGCGGTACAACAACTGCAGCAGACACCACTCACACCAACTGTTCGGCCAGCGGTCACACGACACATCCGCAGCACAGGAGGCATACCGCCGTGGAAGTACTCAAGGTATCCACGAAGTCCAGCCCGAATTCCGTAGCGGGCGCTCTTGCCGGAGTCCTACGCGAACAGGGAGCCGTGGAGATCCAGACCGTCGGCGCGGGAGCGCTCAACCAGGCGATCAAAGCGATCGCCATCGCACGCGGTTTTGTGGCTCCCATGGGGGTCGACCTCATCTGCACCCCCGCTTTCGCCGACATCGAGATCAACGGCGAAGAGCGCACCGCGATCCGCCTCCTCGTGGAACCGCGCCCCCCACACCACTCGTGACCGGCATGCACGGGCCGGACCTCCACCTGCATTCAACGGCATCGGACGGCGCACTGTCGCCCACCGAGCTCGTTGAAGCTGCCGCACGCCTGCGTATCCCCGCGATCGCACTCACTGACCACGACTCCGTCTCCGGCGTGGCCGAGGCGCTAGATGCTGCCGCAGACACCTCGGTCACTGTCATTCCCGGAGTCGAACTCTCATCCGGCAAGGACGGTCGCGGGATACACATCCTCGGCTACCACGTCGATCACACCGACACGGAGTTGCTCAGTCGGCTTGCCGGACTGCGGGAGAAGCGAGTTCTACGGGCCGAGCGTATCGTCGCGGCGCTGCTCGAAGACGGGTACGACCTCACGCTCGCCGAGGTGATGGCGCGCGCGAACGGTGGGGCGGTGGGGAGGGCCCACATCGCCCAGCTGCTCGTGGATGCGGGTCACGCCGCCTCCACCGACGACGCCTTCCTCCGGTTTCTCGGCCGCTCGACGCCCTACTACGTACCGAAGCCCGTCTCTCCGCCCGAAGAAGTCATAGGCTGGATACGCGCAGCCGGCGGAGTGGCCGTCCTTGCACATCCGGGCCTAAGCGAAGTGGACGACCTGATCGGAGAGCTCGTCTCGGCCGGAATCGTGGGTATAGAGGCCTACCACGGCTCCCACGACCGGCACTCGAGAGAGCGTTACGCGCATATAGCCGCATCGTACGGCCTCGTGGCAACAGGCGGGTCCGATTTCCACGGGGATGAACGCGAGGGTGTGGCTATAGGCACGGTGGCGGTACCTGACAATGTCGTGGCCGCTCTCGACCGGGCACGTAGTCTGGGGCCCCAGTGAAGAGCTACTTCATACGCACATTCGGCTGCCAGATGAACAAGCACGATTCCGAACGGATCGCCGGCTTGCTCGAGTCCGCCGGTTACGTGCCCGCCTGCGGACCCGACGTCGCCGACGTTATCGTCTTCAACACATGCTGCGTTCGCGAGACCGCCGACGAGCGCCTGTACGGTCAGGTCTCATCCCTCAAGGCGCTGAAAACAGGCGGACGGCCGGACGTCCTGATCGCAGTAGGAGGGTGCGTCGGCCAGCGCGATGGGGAAGCTGTCCTTGCGCGTGCAGCCCACGTCGACGTCGTCTTCGGCACGCACAACATCCACGAACTTCCGGCGTTGCTGGACGCCGCCGAGTCAGGACGGCCCTCTGTCAGCATTCTTGAAGCGGGCGAGACGTTCGCAAGTGACCTCCCCCAGGTGCGCGAGAAGCCCTGGCATGCATGGGTTCCCGTCACTGTGGGTTGCGACAACCACTGCGCCTACTGCATCGTTCCTTCAGTGCGCGGCCCCGAGAGAAGTCGGCCGATGGAAGACGTCGTCGCAGAAGTGACGACGCTCGTTGCCGACGGTGTGGTAGAGGTGACCCTGCTAGGTCAGAACGTGAACTCCTACGGACGGGACCGCTACGGCAAACCTCGCTTCTCCGAGCTTCTCAGAGCCGTAGCCGACACCGGCGTCTCTCGCCTCCGCTTCGCCACAAGCCACCCGAAGGACATATCCGACGAGACCATAGCTGCCATGGCGGATCTCCCCGCAGTTATGCCCTACCTGCATCTCCCGGTCCAGCACGGCTCCAACGACATCCTCAAGGCCATGCGGCGAGGTTACACGCGCGAGGAATACCTGCTGCGGGTCGGGAAGCTGCGAGATGCGATCCCGGACGTAGCTCTCTCCACCGATATCATCGTTGGCTTTCCTGGCGAGACGGAAGCGGACTTCGCTGCCACCCTGGACCTCGTGGAACGGGTGGCCTTCGACCATGCGTTCACGTTCATCTACTCCGCGCGGGAAGGCACTCCAGCCGCGGCACTGGCCGACACAGTCCCGAGGGAGGTGGCGCAAGAGCGCTTCGATCGTCTGGCTGCTCTCGTGAGGAACCTCTCCTATGCCTCGAACACCCGCGAGGTCGGTTCCTTCCGCGAATGTCTCATCGGCGGCGCATCGCGACGGGATTCGGCTGTTCTGGGCGCTCGGACCCCGCACAACCGCCTCGTCCACCTGCCACTCCCGACGGGGGAGAGCGCCGCCGGTCTTGCGGGGACCACCCGCCTCGTCCGGATAACGGCCGCACACCCTTGGTTCCTCTCGGGCGAGTTCGCAGACGATTCCCGTTAGCTCCACTGCCGTCCCGGGAATGGAAACGGTGGTCGAGAGGTGACAGCAATGGATACTGCAGCGTTGGGAATCATCGCACCACATCCGCCCATAATGGTGCCCGAAGTCGGCGGCGCCGATGCGGAAGTCACATGCAAGTCCGCAGCCGCCATGAGACAGGCCGAGCGCCTTCTGGAGGCCTTTGAGCCCGATGTGGTGCTACTCATGTCGCCGCACGCGCCGCTCGCTCGTGACGCCTTCCTCATCGACGACAGCGACACGCTCTCGGGTGACCTCGCGGCCTTCCGCGCGCCACAGGTGAGCGTCTCGCCTACGGGCGATCCGGAATTCGCCCGGGCCGTCATCGCCGAGGCGACCGCCTCGGGCATACCCGTGGCCGCGCGAACCTCCAGTCCGGTTCTCGATGCCGGGCTTCTGGACCACGGCGCGCTCGTTCCACTGAGCTTCCTGGATCGTTCCGGACGGTACCCGATCGTCGAGCTCTCCTTGTCGTTTCTCCCTCTCGACACGCACAGGATGCTCGGACGGGCGATCAAGCGCGCGGGAGACCGTCTCGGCCGACGCGTCGCGTTCCTCGCAAGCGGAGACTGCAGCCACAGGCTGACCCCTGACGCACCTGCGGGATATTCTCCCCGGGCAGCCGAGTTCGATGCACAGCTCGTGCGCCTGCTCGCCCAGGCCGACTACCGCAACCTGCAGGACATCGATCGCGAGTTGATCGAGGCGGCGGGGGAGTGCGGACTGCGGTCCTTCATCACCCTCGGTGGCTTCCTTGAAGGCACGGACGCCGAAACAAGGGTCCTGTCCTACGAGGGTCCCTGGGGAGTAGGCTACCTCACCGCCGTCGCCGCATCGCCGCATCTGCTCGACCGGGTCATGACGCCCGAGTCCGGCCACAAGGGCGGCAAGCCCGGTGAAGACGAATCGCCACCCGTGGCGCTCGCGCGCACGGTGATCGAGACCTACATCACCGAACGTCGGGTGATCGCCACACCTTCGCCCAAGGGCGTCCTGGCCTCTCGGAACGGTGCCTTCGTCAGCCTTCACCGCAGAGGCGACCTCAGAGGCTGCATCGGCACCATAGAGCCCACAACTCCGAACCTTGCGGAGGAGATTATCCACAACGCGGTCCGGGCGGCAACCGAAGACCCGCGTTTCCCCCCGCTCGAGCCGGACGAACTCGGCGATCTCGAGATATCGGTCGATGTCCTGCACGAGCCCGAGCCTGCATCGATGGCCGACCTGGATCCGCGCACCTTCGGAGTGATCGTCTCCGCCGACTGGCGGCGTGGACTGCTTCTTCCGGACCTGGAAGGCGTCGACTCCGCGGAGGACCAGATCGCCATAGCCGCCCGCAAGGCCGGCATCGCCCCGGGCGAACGGCTCCGGATTGAGCGTTTTCGTGTGGACAGGTATCACTGAGCCGTGACGACACCCAGACCGATCGCCATAGTCGGCCCCACAGCGGTAGGCAAGAGCACGGTAGCCGACCTGATCGCGCATAAGCTGCACGGGGAGATCATCAGTGCGGACTCGATGCAGGTCTACCGCGGGATGGACATCGGCACCGCCAAGACCCCCGCGGCCCAACGCCTCGTCCCACACCACTGCATCGACCTTGTCGATCCCGGAGAGGCCTACTCGGCCGCGCTCTTCCAACGTCATGCCCGTACGGCGGTAGCCGACATCTCCTCCCGCGGTCTGAGGGCGATCGTCGCAGGCGGCACCGGGCTGTACGTTCGTGCAGCACTCGATGAGTTCGAGTTCCCGGCCGGCGACCTCTCCTCGGAGAACCGGCTTGCCCTTGAGTTGCGCGCAGCAGAAAAAGGACCTCTCGCCCTCCACGCCCAGCTTGCGGAGGCGGACCCGGCCGCGGCGGCGCGCATCCATCCGCATAACGTCCGGCGCACGATACGCGCACTGGAGATGCTCGCCGAAGGGAAGTCCTACGGGGACCAGAGTGCTGACTTCGCACAGCGGAAGTCGCACTACCCGGGCACGACATTCTTCGGCCTCACCATGGACCGCCCGGCACTCTACTCTCGGATCGACTCGCGCGTGGAGGCGATGCTCGACGAAGGCCTTCTCGATGAAGTGGCAGGGCTGCTGGCTGCCGGGTACCGCGACGCGCTGACGGCAATGCAGGCCATCGGCTACAAGGAGCTCGTGCCCGTCGTGGAAGGCGTCACGCCTCTGGCCGAAGCCGTTGAGTCGGTTAAGCGCTCTTCTCGCCGCTATGCCAAGCGTCAGCTCACCTGGTTCCGCGCTGACCCCCGCATCGCGTGGCTGGATGTCACCGACCTGTCGCCGGAGACAGCATCGGCAGCCGTCATCGACCTGCTAGAATCGTCCGGAGACACCGACCGGGAAGGGGCAACGTGCAACTCGACTTCGCCAAGATGAACGGGCTCGGCAATAGCTTCGTGTTCATCGAAGACCTCGAGTCCGCGCTGGATTTCTCCCCCGATGCTGTCGCCTGGTTCTGCGACTGCAACTTCGGCATCGGCGCGGACGGACTGATTCTGGTGAAGTCTGCCACCACTCCCGAGGCCGACTTCTACATGCAGTACTTCAACGCGGACGGATCGCTCGCGGAGATGTGCGGCAACGGCGCCCGTTGCTTCGCCAAGTACGTCGTCGACCGCGGCCTCATACCTGCCGAAGCGTCTGCAATGGTGATCGAGACGCTCGGCGGGCTCAAGCCGGTCACCTTCACGCGCAGCGCAGACGGTACTCTCGATTCAGCGACAGTGGACATGGGCGTGCCGGAACTCGTGGCCGAGAACGTCCCCGCGCACTTCGAGGGCTGCCACACGAACGAATGCCCCATCGAGACCCCGTGGGGGGTCGTGAACGTGACCGCGGTCGGCATGGGCAACCCGCACGCGGTCATCTGGGTGGATGACGTCGATTCGGCTCCGGTGGATACGGTCGGCCCTTTCCTGGAACGCCACGACTCGTTTCCTAAGGGCACGAACGTGGAGTTCGCGCAGTACGTCGACGACGACCACATCCGCGTGAGGGTGTGGGAGCGCGGCGTCGGCGAGACGCTCGCCTGCGGGACGGGCGCTTGCGCGACTGCGGTTGTCGCCACTCTTTCCTGCCGGGCAGGTCGCCACTCGACCATCCAGCTGCCCGGGGGCGACCTGCTGGTACGCTGGCATGAGAACGAGCACGTCTACCTCACCGGCTCTGCCGCCTTCTCTTTCAACGGAACCGTCGACCTGCCGGAAGATGACGGGTAGACCACATCTTTGACCATCTCGTGCTTAGAGAGCCCGTACAGCTCTGTTACCATGTCCGAATACACATCGGCCCACCGTGAAGGGGATGGCGTAAGTTGAGGATCGCAAACCGCATGGCCAACCTGCCCCCGTACCTGTTCGCTGAGATCGACCGCAAGAAAGCCATCAAGGTCGCCGAGGGCGTAGATGTCATCTCGTTGGGCATAGGAGATCCCGATATGCCCACGCCACAGCGAATCGTCGATGCAATGGCGCAGGCGATCACCGTCCCCAGAAATCATCAGTACCCGGCCTACGCGGGCTCCAAGCCATACCGTGCGGCCTGCGCTGAGTGGATGAAGCGCCGGTTCGCCGTCGAGCTTGACCCCGATACGGAAGTTCTGGCGCTCATCGGGTCCAAGGAGGGTATCGCACATCTGTTCCCGGCTTTCATCAACGTCGGCGACTACACCCTCGTACCGGGCGTGGGCTATCCGGTCTACACGACCGGCGGCGTGCTCATCGGCGGCGAAACGCACTACATGCACATGGGTGACGACAACGACTGGCTCGCTGACTTCGAGTCAACTCCGTCCGATGTGCTCGCCAAAGCCAGGATGATGTTCATCAGCTACCCCAACAACCCGTCGGCCGTGTCCGCACCTGTGGAGTACTTCGATCGGGCCATCGCGTTCGCCAAGGAGCACGACCTGCTTCTCGTCCACGACAACGCGTACTCCGAGATCGGCTTCGACGGCTACAGGCCTCCGAGTATCCTCGAGCGCCCCGGCGCGCGCGACATCGCGATCGAGCTTTTCAGCTGCTCCAAGGCGTACAACATGACCGGCTGGCGTGTCGCATTCGCGTGCGGTAACGCCGAGGCCATCAAGACACTCGGTACCGTGAAGTCGAACATCGACTCGGGAATCTTCACTGCGGTTCAGGACGCGGCCATCGAAGCGATGCTGGGCCCGCAGGACGACGTCTTTCAGATGTGCGAGGTCTACCAGCGTCGCCGTGATGTCGTCATGAAGGCCCTGGATTCTATCGGCCTCACAGCCCGTCCGTCGGCCGGAACCATCTACGTGTGGGCACGCATTCCGGACGGCTACACTTCTGCCGAATACGCCACGCTCGTGCTGGACAAGGCCGGCGTCATCGTTCCTCCCGGCAGCGCGTACGGCCCCGACGGCGAGGGATACATCCGAATCTCCCTTGCCACGCCGGACGACCGTCTCGCCGAAGCGCTCGAGCGTATGGCGACCAGCCTCTAGGAGAACCTTTACCGGATGCCGCGCGAAGCATACGAGGTAGTCACAGATACCGAAGAACGAGCCGTACTCGTCGGCATCGACAGGTCATGCGTTGACGGGTGGACGCTCGAGGACGACCTCGCCGAACTCGCCCGGCTGACGGACACCCTCGGAGCGTCTGTGGTCGGCACGGTCACGCAGAGGATGGAACGGCCCAACCCGCGCACGTTCATCGGAACGGGGAAAGCCGAGGAGGTGGAGCTCCTCGCCACTGCCGAGCGCGCAACCCTGGTGATCTTCGACGACGACCTCACGCCGAGCCAGCAGGCGAATCTCGAGGGATTGCTGCCGCGCGTGCGAGTGATCGATCGCACGCAGCTGATCCTCGACATCTTCGCACTTCACGCCACGAGCCATGAGGGTAAGCTGCAGGTTGAGCTCGCCCGGATCGAGTACCTGCTCCCGCGCCTCCGCGGTATGTGGGGCCACCTTGAGGCGGAGCGTCTAGGCGGCGGACGGGGCGCTCGTTTCGGCGCAGGGGAGTCTCAGCTCGAGACGGACCGCCGACTCACCAGAAGGCGTATAGGCGAGCTCAAGCGAGAGCTGGCCTCGGTGTCACAGGCACGTGAGACGCAGCGCGCTTCTCGGGCAAGATCGGGAGTGTACCGGGTCGCCCTCGTCGGCTACACGAACGCCGGCAAATCAACGGTCCTGAACGCGCTCACAGATGCGGGCACGCTGGTTCAGGACAAGCTGTTCGCCACCTTGGACGCCACTACACGGCATCTCGACCTGCCCGACGGCCGCGGGATCACGCTCACCGACACGGTGGGATTCATCAACAAGCTGCCTCACGGACTCGTGGATGCTTTCAAATCGACGCTGGACGAGGTCCGAGAGGCAGACCTTCTACTCCATGTCGTAGATGCTTCTCACTCCAACTCAGAAGCCCAGGTGGCAGCCGTAAGAGTCGTCCTCGAGGAGCTCGGGGTGTCTGCCAAGCCTCAGTTGATCGCCTACAACAAGTGCGACCTGCTGACTGATGATGTCCGGAGCAGCCTGGCCCAGCTGCCCGGCGCGGTCGCGATCGCGGCGGCGTCACGCTGGGGGCTTGACGACCTACTCGGCAGGATATCCGCCGTTGCGGCCCAAGGCGACCGTTCGATCACTGTGGTGGTGCCATACGACAGGGGAGCGTTGGTCCAGCTCGCACACGAGCGTGCTCGAATCGTCTCCGAGGAGCACACGCCCGAGGGAACGCGACTCACCCTCATCGCTCCTGAAGAAGTAGTCGCCCGATTCGCCGACCTGTCGGACGTGCAGTCACCCTAGATCCGCCGGAACAGGGCTACGACTTTGCCCAAGATCGCGAAGTCGACATGCCCGTCCGCATAGATCGGATCCATGGTGGCATTCTCTGGCTGAAGCCGGACACGGCCACCCTCGTGGAAGAATCGCTTCACCGTAGATTCTTCGTTGATCATCGCCACGACGATGTCCCCATTACTCGCATCTTGCTGCTGTCGAACGACGACGAAATCCCCATCGAGAATGCCGGCATCGACCATGCTTTCGCCCTTCACGCGAAGGATGAAGGTCCCTTCGCCGGCAAAGGAGGAGGGGAGGGGCAATGTCGCCTCGATGTTCTCAGCCGCAAGAATGGGCGCTCCGGCCGCCACCTGCCCAACAAGCGGTACGGCCTGCACATTCTCATAATCGATGCCTCGCTCAGTGTCACGATAGTCCAGCACCTCAAGCGCGCGCGGCTTCGACGGATCTCGACGGAGCAGTCCTTTGGCCTCTAGGGCAGCAAGGTGCGAGTGAACGGTCGATGACGACGACAGTCCGACCGCCTCACCGATCTCCCTGACCGAAGGAGGAAACCCGCGCCTGTGGATCTCCGCACGTATGAAGTCCAGAATCTCGCGCTGCCGCGCTGTAAGCTCGCGTCTGTAGACCATGGGGACCCCCGTATCGCGAAGCATCCGTTCTCCTGCCAGTGTACGTCACACCCTGGCCGGGTGCAAACACATGTTCGTAATCCCTGTTGCGCACCGAACATACGTTCGCTACAATACATACGCACACACGTTCGTGCTCCAGCGTATGGATGTCAGACCCGCCCGGTAGGGTGTCTGTGATGTCGAACGGAGAGGAACCTGACATGTCTGAGATGCTGATTGCGTCAGCCGGGCTGACTGCATTGCCCACACGAACCAGCTCAGAAGTGCGCTTTAGCTTCCTGCCCAAAGTCCTGATCGGGTTGCTTGTCACGGGGGCAATCGCCGTTGCAGCACTCTCTGCTGTAGTGAGGCCCGTTGCACCGGAGCCTCCGGCGTGGCATAGCATCTCCGTGGATGCGCACAGCACGCTCTGGGAGATCGCCACTGCGCACCCGGTCGATGACCTCGGAACCTCGGCAACCGTCGAGTTGATCCGCACGGAGAACGCACTCCGATCCAGTACGATACATGCCGGTCAGACTCTGCGGGTCCCGGGGCCTTCGCCATCGGCGGTGGCAGTCGCGCAACGATAGTTTCCCGTTCCTGCAGCTCAGATGGTTCAAGAGCGCTATCTGGTCTGAGGTTCTCCGCAGTTGTCGCCCCATATCTTGTGTGCTAGGCTTTCCGCAGTCCTAGATATGGGGGATGAGCTGATGAACTGCCCGTTCTGCGGACACAGCGAGACAAAGGTCGTCGATTCGCGCGATTCAGACGCCCAGGATGCGATTCGACGCCGACGTGAGTGCCTAGAGTGCGGCAAACGGTTCACCACCTACGAACGTCGCGAAGACATGCCGTTGATGGTCGTGAAGAAGGACGGCTCCACCGAACCTTTCGAACGCGGCAAGCTCCTGCGCGGACTAGTGGTAGCGTGCGCAAAGCGCCCGGTCGCATCATCACTTCTAGAGGTGCTTATCGACGACATCGAGGCCGAGTTGCACAATGCGATGCAGTACGAGATACCGGCAAAGCAACTCGGCGACATGGTTCTTCGGCGGCTCTTGGAACTCGACAAGGTTGCGTACGTACGGTTCGCGTCCGTCTACAAGGAGTTCAATGATCTCGACAGCTTCACTTCCGAGCTCAAGAAGCTGGGATGAGAACACCCACAAAGGTACCTGTGACGCAGAGACGAAGGTGAACGCATGGAAGTGAAGCTATTCGTCCGCGAGGACTGCCCAGACTGCCCGGCCGCACGTCGAGCTTGTGAGGGTATCTCCAACGTATCCGTTTACGACGTGGGCGACCTCCAGGGAATGGCCGAGGCATCGGAGTTCGGCGTTCAAGCCGTTCCATCCGTGGTGGTGATCGACTCGTCCGGACGCGAAGTTGCTGGCTGGCGAGGAGAGACACCTGACGCCGCGGAACTGAGAGCGATACTGGCGAACTGAACCGATGCCCGATATCACCCTCTCGATCAAACGCCTGGATCCCGGCCTACCTCTTCCCAGCTACGCGCACGACGGTGATGCGGGCTTGGACCTGTTCTCCGCAGAGGATCGCACGCTTGCGCCTCTCGAGCGGGCCCTCATCAGCACCGGCATCGCAGTCGCGATACCTGAGGGATATGCCGGATTCGTACAACCTCGAAGCGGCCTAGCCCTGCGTCTTGGACTCTCATTCGTCAACACACCCGGCCTGATCGATAGCCACTACCGGGGAGAGATCAAGCTCATCGCCATCAACCTCGATTCCGCAGAACCGCTGGACATCGAACGAGGGCAGAAGGTCGCCCAGCTCGTCCTCCAGCGCGTTGAGAGGGCAGTCCTCTCCGAGGTCGATGACCTCGATCAGACACCTCGGGGAGCGGGAGGGTTTGGCAGCACTGGTGTGTGACCTTCCTAGACGCAGCCGGCATCCTCACGGCTGTATTCGCTTAGGAACCAGCCGCCGGCCAAGAGGAGTACCCAGCAGCACGCCGAACATGGTGTGTGTGGGCATGACGGCCCCGGGCTGCGCGCGATGCGCGGTCCGGGGCCGCTTCACATGACTCCCACTGGATTGCCTGGGCCTAGACTTGCACCTTGCGAGAAGAGAACCCCGGGGTCCGCATCACCTCATGCTGCGGCGTGCTGCATTCGCGTCCCTCTAGTGTACGCCTGATAATGTATCTTATGTCGCGTACACTCTATGACGCTACGGACCATGCCCGGATGACTCTCTCCTCGCCGGCAGATCCCCCTCAGATGCGCCTACAGCCCTTCGGGTCTGAAGTACGCGGCCTCGAACTCGGACTTGGTCATGTCGTCGAGTTCGGCTTCGCGTGCTTCCATCCAGGAGTGTGCATCACCGGAGTCGGCGAATGTCTTCAGCACGAAGACCGCCTCTTCGTCATCAAGCAACACCGCCTCGACGTTGTAGGCCTCCTCGTCCTCTATGCTATCCACAGGAGGTCTGCGGTACAGGATGTCGTCTCGCCACTCGAAGTCAACGGCATCCGTAGTGTCCACCGTCATCACCCTCAGCCTGTAGAAGTCTGAGGCGCTCCCGATCGCTTTCGACACTGCACACACTCCTTCTAGGGCGCGACGAGCTCCGTATAGTGTCCACCTGCAGCGACCCAGCCCTCCGAGCCGTCCGCATCGCGAACGTGGTACCAGCCGGTACCTTCTTCGATCAGCTCCAGCCTCTGGTCGGCATTGAGGGACTTCACCACTTGAGCGGTGGTTGAAGGCTCCAGGCGCAGGTTCAGGCCGTCGCTCAGCACCCTTACCACGGGCGTATCGGTCTCCCCACCCGCCTCAACTGTTGCAGTGGCTTCTGCGGGACTTGAAGCAGCCCTGTATTCCATGACAGCCGAACCGATACCGAACACCACAGCCGCCAGTGCAGCCCAGGGGACCAGCACTCTAGCTATGCGTTTGAGAGGATGTGGATTCCTCCGTCCCTGCTGATGCGACATCCACGCCCTCCCCTATATGTACAGTCCGCCGCCGTACACGGCCGAGTCCGTCATCTTGTATGCGACTGAAACCGACGCAATCTCGCCGTCGGCTTCTTCAAGGAGCGCCCTCGTCGGACCGAACTCCAATGCTGACAGCGCGTCCAGCACCGCGTCGCCTTTGGCATCCCCCACCCTACCCGCCTGTTCTGCGAGCGCCGAAGCGGCATCCCCGAGCGTGTCGGCAAGTCGCCACAGCTTCTTCGGAAGCGCAAGATCGGCGAGTTCGCTCTTCTCCATCCGCATACGTTCGGCGATCTCACCGATCGCCCGCCTCTCCTCTGACGCCTCCTCTGCGAACTGCAGCACTTCTGCGACAGAGCCTTGCGCCAGGGTCGCCACCACACTCTCAACGGTCTTCAAAGCGGCGCCGATGGCCTCCCGGTAGCTCACAAGTCCGACGATGAACCGCCGAACCTGGCGTCGCCAGGCCAGACGGGCCAGAACGACGGTCAGCACGACGAGAGCGAGCGCGATCGCCGCGATGATGATATACGGCATCCATTCCTGAAGCATGCCGTCCTCCTCATGACCGGACAGATCCGCTGCTATAGCGGCTTCCGCAGGTCTACCACATGGCGCGCCTTGCCTACACTGCGCTCTATGGTACCAGGCTCTACGAGTGTGACCTTGGCCTGCAGCCCGACTACGGTCGCGATGCGCTCGGCCACCCTCTTGTTGAACGCGACCATGTCGCGCATCACGTCGGAGAACATCGCCTCCGAGACTTCGATACGCAGCTCAAGGGTGTCCATCGCCTTTTCGCGATCCACCACGATCAGATAGTGAGGTTCGACACCCTCGACTTCGAGCAGTGCGTCTTCGATCTGGCTCGGAAAGACATTCACGCCGCGAATGATCAGCATGTCGTCGGTGCGAGACCTCACCTTGCGCATGCGGGCCAGCGTGCGACCGCATTCACATGCAGAGGTATCCACGGCAGTCAGGTCATGAGTCCGATAGCGCAGCACGGGGAACGCCTCTTTGGTGAGTGTCGTGATGATTAGCTCTCCCTCTTCACCTTCGGCGACAGGCTCATCTGTCCGCGGATCGACTACCTCGAACAGGAAGTGGTCTTCCGCCATGTGGAGCCCGCACTGGTGCTCGCACTCCCCGCTCACACCGGGACCCATGACTTCGGACAGGCCGTAATTGTCTGTGGCGAGAATTCCCAACCGCTTCTGTATCTCATCACGCATCCCCTCGCCGGAAGGCTCTCCGCCGAAGAGTCCCAGCCTCAGAGGCAGTGCCTTCATGTCGATGCCGGCCTGCTCGGCCACCTCCGCGATGTAGAGCGCGTAGCTCGGAGTGCCTACGATCGCGGTGGTCCCAAAGTCCTGCATCATCAGCAGCTGACGCTCGGTGTTGCCCGCACCGGCCGGGAAGACGGTCGCTCCGATCCTCTCCACCCCGTAGTGCATGCCCCACCCTCCCGTGAACATGCCGTACAGGAACAGCATCTGCACGCGATCGTGACATGTAACCCCGGCCGCCGAGGCTATACGCGCGGTCAACTCCGTCCAGGTGTTCAGGTCGCCCTTGGTGTAGCCGACCACGATCGGCTTGCCGGTCGTGCCGGACGAGGAGTGGACGCGCACTACGTGCTCCATGTCGACCGCGAACATGCCGAAGGGATACGTATCCCGAAGAGCGGTCTTGTCGGTGAACGGGAGCAGTCTCACGTCGGCAAGCGACTTGATGTCCCGCGGCTTCACGCCGCGCGCGTCGAGCGCCTCGCGATAGTAAGGCACTCGTTCGTAGACCCAGGCCACGGTGGATTTCAAGCGCCTGAGCTGCAGCTCCTCCAGCGCAGGACGGGCCATGCTCTCGTACTCCGCATTCCAGATTGGCATGATGCCTCTCCTACTCCCCTTGATGCCAGGCGCCGAGATAGATCAGGCGCACATCGTCGTTGGCCAGAAGCTCTGCTGACGGCCCTTCGAGCACGACCGAACCGGTGCGCATGACGTAGCCCCTCTCGGCGTACTTCAGCGCGAGCCTGGCATCCTGCTCTACAAGGACCATCGTTAGACCTGAATCGCGCAGCTTCTCGAGAACCGCGAATATCTCAGTGACCACCTTCGGGGCAAGACCGAGAGACGGCTCGTCGAGAAGCAGTACCTTCGGGTCGGACATAAGTGCGCGCCCCATGGCGAGCATCTGTTGTTCGCCGCCTGACAGGGTTCCTGCCGGCTGCCGGCGCCTCTCGGCCAGTATCGGGAACAGCTCGTAGACGCGCTCGCGATCCGCCTCGACCCCGGGCCTCGCGCGCGGACCGGTGCGCAGATAGGCTCCGAGATCGAGATTCTCATCGACCGACATCGCCGAGAAGAGCATGCGACCTTCCGGCACCAGGACGATCCCCTTGCCTACGCGACGGTGCACCGGCGTCGCGCTCACGTCCTCCCCTTCCAGGGTTACGCGACCGGCGCTCGGAGCCAGTAGGCCCGACACCACCTTCAGCAGTGTGGACTTGCCCGCTCCGTTGGCTCCCACCAGCGTCACGATTTCTCCGCGCGACACGTGCAGCGATACGCCGTGAAGGACCGGGATCCTCCCGTAGCCTGCAACGATGCCCTCTACATCAAGCATCGACAGCCCCCTCGCCCAGATACGCCTCGATCACGGTCGGGTCCTTCTGGATGAGCAGCGGCGGCCCCTCGGCGATCTTCCGGCCCTCGTTCAACACGACGATCTCGTCGCTGACATCCATGACGAGGCCCATGTCGTGCTCAACCACGACGATGGTCACGCCCGTGTCTCGAATCCGGCGCAGCATCTCCGCCAGATTCCCGGTCTCCGCGTTGTTCAGACCGGCGGCAGGCTCATCCAGCAGCATGAGCCTCGGGGCGGCTCCGAGCGCTCGGGCGATCTCTAGCAGGCGACGCTGACCGTGCGGCAGGTCTCCCGCTTTCGTGTCGGATGCGCCGTCAAGCTCCACCAGCCGCAGGAGCCGATGTGCTTCCTCGCGGGCAAGCCGCTCTTCCGAAAGCGTACCGGGCAGAACCAGGGCCGCGCGAAGGAATCCCACCCGCGTGCGCACGTGCATGCCCACCAGGACGTTCTCCAGAACCGTCATCTCGTCGAACAGCATCGTGTTCTGAAAGGTCCGCACGATGCCCTTGCGGACGATTCGGTGCGGCTTCAAGCCAGTGATTGTAGCTCCGTCGAACTCGACGGTACCTGAATCCGGCCTGTCGAAACCCGTAAGCAGGTTGAACGCAGTGCTCTTACCAGCCCCGTTGGGACCGATCACCGCGTGTATGGTCCCTTCGAAGACATCGAAGGAGACGCCGTCCACCGCGACCAGGCCTCCAAAACGCTTCGTGATGCCCCTGACTGCAAGCATGCTCACGATGCATCGCCGTCCCCGACAAGCGCCTTCGGCGATGCGCGACCAGCAAAGCGACCAACAAGCGATCTCGCCCATCCGGCAAGACCGCCCGGCATGAAGAGCATCACCAGGATCAGCACTATCCCGTGGATGTCGCTCTCCCAGTCCTGGAGCGTCTCAACGACAGCCCGCGGCAGACCGGGGATGATCGCGTCGATGTAGGGCAGCAGTGTCAGCAGCACCGTTCCGGCGATCGCCCCTCCGAGCGACCCTCCCCCTCCGAGCGCCACCATAGTGACGAGTACGAGCGAGTAGTGCAGACCGAAGGTGGACGGAGACACGAACCCTACGTAGTGAGCGTAGAGAACGCCTGCCAACCCGCCGAGGCTGGCCGACAGGACGAACACCTGAACTTTGACCCGCACAGTATCTATGCCGCACGCCTGAGCGCCTATCTCCGAGCCATGTATCGCGCGGAGCGCGCGCCCCGGACGGTGCCGGACGATGTTCGCCGACAACAGAAGCACGACACATGCAGCCACCCAGACGAGGAAGTACTTAGCAACAGGAGTGTCTGCCACCAACGGCCCGATACCGGCGGGCGGGATACCCCTCAGCCCGTCGGATCCACCTGTGATCGCCTCGGTCTCGGTGAAGAAGAACAGCATGATCTCCCCGAAACCCAGTGTCGCCATAGCCAGGTAGTGCCCCTTCAGGCGCAGACTCGGCAGTGCGATCAGCAGACCTCCCAGCCCGGCACATCCCACTCCAGCTATCAGCGCCAACGGCCACGGTACGCCAGCCTTGGCCAGGAACCCCGACGTGTACGCGCCAAGACCGTAGAATGCCGCGTGCCCAAGCGAGATCTGACCGGCATAGCCGAACAGCAGCGAGAGCCCGGTCACCATGATCAGGTTGATGCCGATGAAGGTCATGATGCGCAGCAGGTAGCGATCCGTCACCACGAACGGCAAGACGGCAACTACGACCGCTGTGAGGACGAACAACCCCGTCCTGATGGTCGAACGCCTCGCCGGGCTGCCCACTTCTACACCTTCTCCTTGCGGGTCCTGCGGAACAGCCCCTGAGGCCGTACGAAGAGAACGGTCAGCAGCACCGCAAGGGCGATGACGTCCTTCATGGCCGACGAGAACGGGATCACCGCCTGTTCTATCAAGCCCAGCAGGAGCCCACCGACCACAGCTGCGAGCGGGCTCCCGAGACCGCCCAGGATCGCTGCGGCGAACCCCTTCACTCCGATACCAGCTCCGATGTCGAAGCGAACCGACGTCAGGGGCGTCACGGCCACGCCCACCAGCGCACCCAGCGCAGCTGCAAGACCGAAACTGATCATCACCACACGTGCGGTATCGATTCCCATCAGACGCGCGGCTTCACGGTTCTGCATGCACGCACGCATCGCCCGACCCAGGCGTGTCTTGCCGTAAAGCAAGGACAGCCCGACAACGGCGACGACCACAAGACCCCAGATCCACAGAGTCTGCCGCTCGACCGCCGCCCCACCCAAAGCGATCGATGGGCCGGGGGTGAAGTCGGGCAGCGCTAGCGCATCACTGCCGAACAGGTGCCGCGCGAGAGACGCGAACACCAGCGACCCCCCTACCGTGATGATCACAAGGGCCATCGGATCCGCATCCTTGCGAGGCCTTATCGCGAGAAACTCGAAGGCCATGCCTATACAAGCCACTAGAAGGACCGCCAGGGGCACCGCAAGCCACAGCGGCAGGCCGAATCTGCTGAATCCCATCACGCCGAACATCCCGCCGAGCATGTAGAACTCGCCCTGCGCGAAGTTGATCACGTTCGTAGCGGCGAACACTATGGTGAACCCGAGCGCCAGCAGCGCGTATATCGAGCCGTTCTTCAGGCCCGCGATAACGAGCTGCAGAAGCTCGGAGGTCTCCAACTGTCTTGCGCCCCTTCTCGGTCGCGGTCTACTCGGCCAGCACCCACTGCCCGTCCTCGATACGGTACATCACGATGTCGTTGCTGGTCATGCCGTTATGATCCGTCGCCGAAAAGGTGAACGTGCCGCCGATACCCGGAAGCCCGGATGTCTTCTCAATTTCGTCACGCAGATCCATCGGCGTGAATCCCTCATCCAGGCGCTTCATCGCCTCGACCACCAGGTACAGGCCGTCATACGCGTGGCCGGCGAAATGATCCGGCGCGACTCCGTACTCCTCCGTGTACCGCTCTACGAAACCAGTCGCTACCTCGTACGCCTCGCTGCCCACTCCGTAGCTCTCCGGGGCGAGAACCTTTCCCGCGAACGCCACGACTCCCTCTCCCGCTCCGCCCGCGCCGTCCAGGAACTCCTGCTTGGCGACACCGTTGCCGCAGACCAGCGGCACGTCGAAGTTCAGTTGCCCCATGTTCTTCGGGACGATGGAGCTTGCAGACACCGACGACCACATGAGCACCACGTCGGCACCCGAGCTCTTGACCACCGTAAGCTGCCCGGTCATGTCGGTATCTGTCGGCTTGAACACCTGGTCGCTGACGACGGCAAGGCCGTACTCGGCGACCTTCTCGTTGACTAGCTCCCGGCCGTCCTTGCCAAACCCGGTGTCCTCGGTGATGAGTCCGATCTTCGTCAGTCCCTCGTCCTTGAGGTACTGCAGCGCCAACGGGACGATCAGATCCGCCGTCCATGTCGTCTGGAAGACGAGAGGGTCGAGCTCTCTAGTGATGATGCTTCCGCTCCCGAGCGAGACCTGCGGGATCTGCGCCATGTCGATCTGATCGCGCATAGCCATCGTCTGGCTGCTGCCGGTGGATCCGATGATCGCGATGACCCCGTCTTGCTCGATCAGCTTCGTCGTACTCGCAATCGCCTGGTCCACGTCACTCGCATCGTCTTCGATGATCACCTCGAGGGGGTGCCCGTTGATGCCGCCGGCATCGTTGATCCTCTCGACCTCCATCTCGATGGTGTTCTTCTCAGGGACTCCGAGTCCCGACTGCGCGCCGGTCAAGGAGAGGACCGCGCCGACCACGTACGGCTCGCCGCCTTCGCCCTCCACGCTGTCGTCTGCATCTGTGCATCCCACAGGAAGCGCCATCACGAGCACCAGAACGAAGCCCAGTGCCAGCACGGCCACCCGATTAGTGATCCTCATCCGTCCCGTCCCCAATCCAAGATCGTCACTCCTACATGTGCAGACGATGTGCGGCACCCGGCTGTGACACCG
>JAFGNP010000007.1 GCA_016926975.1 Coriobacteriia bacterium
CACGCGCTCTTCCAGCAACACCGGTGGCTGGATGCACTGTTGTTCGTGCTGCTGGTGGCGCTGGTGGCGCTCGTCGCCGCCTTCTACATCAGCGGCAACGACTTCACGGAGAGCCTCAGCAGCGATGAGTCGACCCCGGCGGAAACAGAGACAAGCGCGCAGGGTGGGGAAGACCAGGCTGCCGACGGCGATGTTGCCGAAAGCGAGGTCGACGATGCCGGCGCAGCCGGTACCACTGAGGGCGACGTGGCAGGCACCCAGCCAGCGGAGGGCGATCTCGCGCCCCTGCTCGATCTTGCGCGCCAGGTGACCGCGTATACGGAAGCGGCCAATGTCGCGGTGAGCGCGGACGACAAGAAGACCGCGTACGAGAACATCAGGGCGATCGGTCCCCTCATGACGCAGTACATCGATGCCGGAGGCGATTACCGGATGCCTGACTTCTCCAAGGCCCAGGGTGAGTGGATGCTGGCGGGCAACGCCTACGTGAGCGGGGACACGGGCGCGATCGCGCGGATGCAGGCTTCATA
Source organism: Coriobacteriia bacterium (assembly GCA_016926975.1). Lineage (GTDB taxonomy): Bacteria > Actinomycetota > Coriobacteriia > Anaerosomatales > Anaerosomataceae > UBA6100. The sequence continues at coordinate 531 of JAFGNP010000007.1, forward strand.
CGCAGACATGGTTGAGGCGCTGAGCGCTTATGAGGCGGAGGCCGCATCTTCTAGGTGACGGCAGGGTGAAACGAAGGTGCGTCTGCTGAACATATGTTCAGCCATGCCGAGAGATGACCGCACCGTTGGCGCATACGTCACTGACCTGCCTGGGAGGATCGACTCGTCTTCTCCCTGATCGGCTTCGCGATTCACTCCTAGGATGTGACTCTGCGAGATACAGTGCTCGCCATCACTGTGGGCAGAGCGCAAGAGCTGTGATAGCCGTGATGTCGCGATTCTCCCGCATCCAGAGAACCCTCATGTGGGTGACCGGTCAGGCAGTCTGGCGGAACTCGTCTGCGACCTCGTCTGCCTTGAAGATGGCGATCTTCGTCATCGCCGGCCCGATGACCTGGTAGACGAACGTGGTCGCGGCTATCACGTTGATCGCGAGTGTGCCGATTTGAGCGCCGACGTCACCGTAAGCAGAGAAAGTGTGGGAGGCGTCGATGGCCAGACCGATCGCCACGCCAGCCTGCGAGAGCAGTCCGAGACCCAGGTACCGCTGCACGACCTCCGGTGCGTTCGAGAGCCGTGCGCCAACCCAGGCACCGGACGTCTTGCCGATGACGCGCATGACCAGGTAGGTGACACCGATGAGACCGATACTCGGCAGTAGCGATATGTTCACCCGTGCGCCTACGAGGACGAAAAACAGGACCATGACAGGTGGGTTGAACGCCCCGCTCAGCTCGAAAGCCACGCGATTGTCCCGTGAGATGTTCACCAGCGTGAAGCCCATCGCCATGTTGGCGAGGATCAGTGACAGTCCGAAGTGGTCGCTTAGTCCGGTGCACAACGTGATCATACCGACGATGATGATTAACCGCTGGCCCTTCTCACGGATCCAGCGCATGGAAAGATGCAGGATCCATCCGCCGATCGCGCCCATGATCAGTGCGCTGCCGATCTCGAGGACGGGGCGTGTGAGCGCGGACGCCCACTCGAAGTCCCCCGTACCGAGAAGAGCCTTCGTGGCTGAGGAAGCGAAGGCATAGATGATAAGCGCTGCTGCGTCGTCTAGTCCGACGACGCCGAAGAGTGTGGTCGTCAGCGGGCCGCGGGACCGGTACTGCCACAGGACGTCTACTGTGGCTGCCGGCGCCGTCGCTGATGCCAGGGCCCCGAAGATCAGTGCGATGGGCAGGCTATGGGTTACCAGGTAGACGGTGCCGCACACTAGCAGGAACGCGACACCGGCCTCGCAAGCGGTTATGGTAGTGATGCTCCTCCCAAGCTCCTTGAGATCGCGGAGCTGGAGCTCACCGCCGATCGTGAAGCCGATGAGCGCGAGCGCGAAGAGCGATATCGCGTTGAGCGCCTCGATGAGTTCGGCATCGAGAAGGCCGATACCCGACGTCCCGAGGACGACGCCGACAAGGATGTATCCGACGACCCACGGTATGCGGATCTTGTCGCTCAGGCGCGCCCCGGTAAAACCCAGGACGATCATTATGCCGACTGTCAGAAAGGCGCCGAACTCCACGATGTGTCAGGACTCCAAGTGGTCTTCCATAAGGGCGTTGCAGACGTCGGCGCGATTGACGGTACCTACCAGTATGCCTTCATGAACGACTGGCAGAATCTTGACGCCTTCGGTCAGCATGGTCTCCGAAACGCTTTCGACGTTCTTTGTCTCCTCGACCGTGATGGGATGTTCGGTCATGTAATCGCTGACCGACGCGCCGCCGGCGCTTCGCATCTTGCGCGCAATCTCGCCGAAGTCGGCCACGAAGAAACCTGACCGGTCTCGGCTGTGCGGCGATATCGCTTCGATGATGTCCGATTCCGAGAGGAATCCGATCACTCGTTGCTGGTCATCGACCACGGGAAGGCCGGATATCCGCATGAGGCTGAAGAGTCTTGCCGCCTGCTGGAGGCTGTCTTTGGGTGCGAGTGCAGTGAGATCTCGCGTCATGATGTCGGCCACCTTGCGGTCAGGCATGCAGGATCACCTCCACACGGTCGAGACACTCGCTCAGCTCCTCACGGGATGCGAATTGACCGTTCGGGGATGCTGCGGCGGCCAATGCGGCGGCGACACCTTCGCGCGCGGTCTCCTCAAGCGAGCCGCCTGCAATCGTTGCGTCTATGATTCCTGCCATGAGAGCGTCGTCGAGGCGTATCCTGCCGGCGATTGCGCAAGCCGGGATCTTCAGCGTGACGGACTCGTCTCCCGACATGCAGATGACCTCGTTGTCCGCATTGACCACCGCGATCTCTGCACTTTCGGCAAGGTGTTGTGCCAGTGCGGTTCGGTCTTCACGTTGGGTCAAGTCGTACTCGCCGTACGTCGTGAGATCCCGGAGGTCCGGCTTGGCAAGGAACGGTCGAGCTGGCAGGGCTGCGACGAGCGTATCCTCGCGGACGTTGAGAGCGACGCGCACGCCTCGCGACGTCGCGAGTTGCACGAGTTCTGCGCAGAAGGTCGGCTCAAAACCAGGGGGCAGACTTCCGGCGATAACCACCATCTCAGCTTGCCCGAGAAGACGCTCGAACGTGGCGTGCAGAGTGGCGATGTCATCCGGATTCACCTGCGGTCCGACGGAGCGCAGCTTTGTGAGGATGCCCGCCTCTGTGTCGAGCAGTGCGTAGTTGGTGCGTGTCTTCCCGGCGAGCAGGGTGAATGCTGTAGTGATGCCGGCGCTACGTAGGGAGTTTTGAATGAACCTGCCCGGACCGTTGCCGGCGAATCCCATGGCCGTGATTTCATGGCCGAGCGCTCGGAGCATGAAAGCGATGTTGACTCCCTTGCCCCCCGGCTGAGTAAGTGAGTCTTCGATACGGTTGAGCGAACCCGGGGCAAAGTCTCGTACTTCGAACACCTTGTCGACTGACGGGTTCGGGGTGACCGTCAGAATCACAATAGAGCACCCCCGTGTCCGGTCGGAATTCAACGAATCAAGACCTCACTATACACCAGCGGTGTCAGAGAACCGGAGGGCGGCTCTAGCTCTCGTGCCAACTCTAGGCGAACAGAGAGGCGTTGATCGGCGTCAGGGTCATCCGGATCTCTCGGGCGGTCTGTTCTTGTCTGGAACCAGCGGGTAACGATACGGTCTCGGTCGCTGCAAGGGACTGGTGCGGCCGTATCCTTGGAATCGAAGGGTTCCGGGACGCGTGCATTCTGCGGGAGGAGGTTCGGTTGCTGTGAGCGCGGATGAACGCGAGACGTTGCAGTCGCGCATCGGCCGATGGAGAGCCTACGTCCTCGCGCAGGGCAGGGAAGAAGCGCAAGTCGCCGTGATCGAGGATCGGCTCCGGGATAACGCCAGCGGACTTTGCAACGCGGGCCTGGATGCCGAAGAGGCGTTCATGGTCGCTCTAAGGCGTGTGGCGGCGATTGACGACGCATCGCGCGACTTCGCCCGTGTCTACGCCGATGAGTTGTGGAGCGAACCTTCAGCGACCTCGGCGGTGCCTACGACGGTCACGGAGTTTCGCGTCGTGCTCGCATGTGCGGCAGCCGCGGCGCTCGCAATCAAGGTCCCGGCGCTGTTCGGCGTTGAACTCAACGGTCCCGAAGCCGGTATATACGCGCGCAACCTAAGCCTATTCGTGCTGCCGTTCCTGGCTGCGTACTTCGTCTGGAAGGCGCACCCGGGCAGGAACGTAGTCGCAGGGCTCTTCGCGGCCTTCATCGGGGCGGCCGTGATCGCCAATGCGTATCCCTTCACACCGGGAGGGGCCACCGAGACGCTCGCGGCCATCCACCTGCCGATCGCGCTCTGGCTGGTCGTCGGCGCAGCCTACGTTGGCGCTGAGTGGCGCGCGCGGGAGCGCCGTATGGAGTACGTGCGCTTCACCGGGGAGTGGCTCGTGAACTACGCGCTCATCGCGCTCGGGGGCGGTGTGCTGATGGCGCTTGCGACGGGCATCTTCGAGGCACTTGGCGTGGACGCCTCGGCGCTCATCTCTGAGTGGGTGCTCCCCTGCGGTGCCGTTGGAGCGGTCATCGTGGCCGCGTGGCTTGCTCGGACCCGTCGTGCCCCGATGGGCGGGATGGCTCCGATGCTCGCGCGCGTCTTCACGCCGCTCTTCGCACTGTTGCTCCTTGCGTTGTCTGCCGGGGTCGTCAGCGCCCAAGGCATCATAGACATCGAGAGGGAGGCGCTGATCCTGCTCGATCTGCTCCTCGTCGTGGTACTGGCGCTGCTGCTCTACGCTCTCTCGGCGCGCGGTCCGCTCGACAAGCCGGGGCTGCTGGATTGGATCCAGCTCGTCCTGGCAGTCTGCGCCCTGGCGGTGGATGCCGTCGCTCTCGCGAACATACTCTCCCGACTGGCCGAATACGGGTTCAGCGCAAATAGGATGGCTGCGCTCGGGCTGAACCTCGTTCTGCTCATCGGCCTGGGAAGGTCGGCGATCTTGCAGGCAGGCGTCCTGCGGGGAGTGCGCGAGTTCGAGGACGTCGAGAGCTGGCACATGCGCTACCTGCCCGTGTACGTGCTGTGGGCCGCGCTAGTCGCGGTGGTGTTCCCGCTGCTGTTCGGCTTCGCCTGACGTTTCTTGAGTCCCGGGCGGCTGCGGGTGCATCGCCTGGCCTCTTGCACTGAGCGGCGCTGGCTATCGAACCCTGCGCACCGGGTATATGTGATGGTGACCGGCCAAAGCGGATGATTGTGAGGGCGAGACGATGATCCACGAACTCCCACAGCTACCGTACGCCAAGGACGCGCTCGAGCCTCACATATCGAGTGAGACCCTGGAGTACCACCACGGGAAGCACCATCAGGCGTACGTGACCAATCTCAACAGTCTGATCCCTGGCACCGAATTCGAGGACCTTTCCCTGGAGGACATCGTGAAGAAGGCATCGGGCGGGATCTTCAACAACGCGGCCCAGACGTGGAACCACAGCTTCTACTGGAATTGTCTCTCGCCTGACGGTGGAGGGGAGCCTTCCGGCGCGCTGGCCGACGCGATCCGGGCGACCTTCGGCTCTTTCGAGAGCTTCAAGGAGGAGTTCACCAAGGCGGCGGTTACGACGTTCGGCTCCGGATGGGCCTGGCTGGTGAAGGGTGCCGACGGAGGCATTGCGATAGTCAGCACCAGCAACGCCGGGTGTCCGCTCACCTCCGGGCAAACGCCGCTTCTGACCTGCGACGTGTGGGAGCACGCGTACTATGTCGACTATCGCAACCTGCGTCCCAAGTACGTCGAGGCGTTCTGGGCTCTCGTCAACTGGGATTTCGTGTCGGACAACTTCTCGCGCTAGAGCTTCTTCGCCCGTTTCTCTGTGATTCGCATCTGAAGCAGTCCCGATCGTCGAGCCAGATGGTCGGGGCTGCTGTATCATGCCCTCACGACCACCGTCACTTGGCGAGGAGAGCGTGCTCGCCTGCATCTGAAGGCCTGGGGGACAAGTGGAGTCAACTGCATCGCGGCACAGCCGCTCCCGCTCGACCTTGCTGACGGGAGCCGTTGTTCTCGCCATCTCGGTGTTTCTCATCGGGATGGTCGTCATCATCCAGCAGAAGTCCGGCGTCTCCACGGGGATGCTCACGCAGGACCCGATCTTCCATCGGCCGGCGTACACCGGGCTGCTCTCTCAGGCGGGCATCCTGCTGTGGTCGGCCGCGGCTGCGATATGTCTGCTCAGTGCCTTCGTCCTGCGGGAACGGCAGTCCTGGGGCACCCCGGGGCGCTTTCTGCTGTCAGCCGGGCTGCTGACGCTGTACCTCTGTCTCGACGATGCTTTCATGCTGCACGACTCGGTGCTTCCAGGCATCGGGCTATTCGAGTCCTTCCTCTACGTGGTCTACCTGGGCCTGATACTCACGTTCCTGATCGGGTTCCGGAAGCACATCCTGCAGACGGAGTACCTCGTTCTGGCGGCGGCGCTCGTGTTCTTCGGGCTGTCCATCGTCTGCGACGTGTGGGGCATCCCCGGCGTGGATCCCTTCCTGTTGGAGGACGGCACCAAGATCGTGGGCATCGTGATGTGGTCCTCGTACTTCTTCCGGGTCGCGGCTTCTGCACTCTCCCCGGAGAACGGTGGCGGTTTCGTCTGAGCGCCAGGGGCATGACGCCAACGAGGCGCCTACTGCGAGATAAGGCGATACCGGACTTCGTGCACGCCGTTGAAGCCGAGGGTCCTGGCTACACCCGGGCCTAGGTCGAACTCCCTGCCCGGGGTGAACGGGCCGCGGTCCGTCACGCGTGCGACCGCGCGCTTTCCCTCGTACTCGAACTCGATGAGCGTGCCGAACGGGAGCGTCTTGTGCGCGACGATCATCGAGTAGGGTCCGATCGGCTCGCCGTTCGCGCCGCGGCCGGTGAAGTTGATCGAGTAGTGCGACGCGACGGCTGTCCGCCATTCACCCGAGCCGGTCAGCCCCTGGTTGGGATCGCCGGGCACGGGTGCGGCCGCAGGCTTGGCCTTGGCGGCCTTGGCGGCAGCCGCGGCGGCCACCCTGGCCTCGTACTCCCGGAGCGCGGCCTCACTTGCCGCGAGGGCCTGTCGGGCGCTCGCCACTTCGTCGGCCACCTCATCAAGCGCGCGCGCCGCCTCGGCCTGAAGGGTGAGCAGCTCCTGGGCGGAGCGCTCCGCCTCGGCTCGCGCAGCCTTCAGCTCCAGCAGGTTCTCGGCGTCCTCTCGGGCCATTCTCGCTAGCAGGTCGAGGCGCATCGCAAGGTCCTGGATGTCGGAGGCGCCAAGCAGGAGGTAGAAGGTGCCGTTCTCGCCGAAGCGGTACATCGCCACCACGCGCGAGCGCAGTCGGCTCAGACAGTGCTGCTCGTCGGCGAAGGCCTGATCGAGCCGGGCCGAGACCTCCGCGACGCGCGCGTCGATCTCGTCGGACCGCGCCTGCGCCTCGTCGTATTCGGCCAGCGCGCGGTCTAGAGCGGCGCGCTCCTGGTCGACCGACGGTGCAGCGAGCGCGGGTGTGACGAGTGAGACCGCGAGGCATGCTGCTGTCGCAGTGGCGATAACCAGACGCGCTGTCCTTCGAAGAGACATGGCGAATAGTCTAGCATCGGAGCCGTTCCGGCGGGCGGAGTGGGGTTTCAGGCGTATGCGATGCCTACGGAGAGACGGGGCCGACCTGGTAGACTTTGGTCGGGCCATTGTTAGGGGGATTGGTGGGATGCTGACAGGTTCAGGTTTGGCCGAGCGGGAGATCGACGCGTTCGAAGGCGCTCTCAAAGAGGGCGAGGACTGGATCATCCAGCGCGTGATCGACTATGCCACCGAACTCGGCTACTCGAAGTACGCGTCGCCCGTACGCGAGGCCTGGAGAGTGGCGATTCGCGGGCTCATCGCATCGCTGGTCGATGCGGTCAGAGCTGCCGGCGGCAATCTCGACATCCCGGCGGATGAGCCTGTCGAGACGGACCACGCCCTGGCGTTCGGTATCCGCGAGGCGGGACTTCACCGATCGCGCGGCGCGGACTTCGCGATGTTCCTCGGGCTCATGAAATACAACGAGCAGGCCTTCGTCGATTTCGTTGTCGAGATGCAGGTCGAGGACGATCTGAAGGCCCGCCTGGAAAGAGCTGTCCGCAGGTTCTTCGATCGCGTTGAGATCGGTGTCGCCACCGAGTGGTCGGGCCTGAGTGCCGAACAGGCGATCGCGGAGATGCAGGACCGCAACGTCTTCATGACAGGCGAGAAGGACCTGTACCTGCGACTGTTCGAGGTGGCCGAAACCCCGCTCCTCCTCGCTCCTTCGGGGCGGATCACCAACATCAACGAGCGGGCTGCCGACGTGTTCGGCATCGAAGGAGTCAAGGGCTCCTCTTACTACTCCAAGCAGGGCGTGGGCGAGTTCTTCGAGCCGCTTGCCGATGACATCGCGAGCTTCGTATCCGGCGGTGGAGCCGGCCGTCTGTACGACCGTGAAGTCCAAACGGCCGACGGTCCCCGCCACTACATGATCCGCATGCAGCGCATCTCGGACGTCTCGGGTGAGTGCACGCATGTGGTGCTCATGCTCAGCGATGTGACGGATCTCCGTCACATGCAGTTGGAGCTTGAGCGCCAGGTGGAGGAGCGGACGGAAGCTCTGCGGGTCACGAACGAGGACCTGGTTGAGGCGAGCCGGGCGAAGGACAACTTCCTCGCCGCTATGAGCCACGAGTTCAGGACGCCGTTGAACTCCATCATCGGGTTCTCCAAGCTGCTCGGCAGCGGCATGCCGGGGACGGTGAACGAGGAACAGTCCAAGCAGCTGGCCATGATCACGTCATCCGGAGAGCTGCTATTGCGCCTGGTGAACGACCTGCTCGACCTGTCACGCATAGAAGCCGGTCAGCTCGATCTCGTACTCTCCGAGTTCGAGATCGCCGGCCTGTGCAAGTCCCTTGTCGGCATGATGAGTCCTCTTGCCGAGGGCAAGGGCGTGAGTCTGGAGTGCGGCGGAGAGTGCGAAGAGGTAGTCGTGCGTACGGATCGCGACAAGGTGACGCAGATTATGCTGAACCTGGTGTCCAATGCGGTTAAGTTCACCGACGAGGGAACCGTACGCGTCTTCTGCTCCTGCGATCGCGCGAGCGGGTGCGTGCGGATCTCGGTTCACGACACCGGGTGTGGCGTTCCCGAGTCGGACCTCATGCGCATCTTCGATGAGTTCAGGCGATCCGAATCGGTCCTGTCCTCCGCGGAGGGCACCGGGCTCGGTCTGGCGATCGCGCGCAAGCTCGCCCGGCTTCTCGGGGGAGAGGTCGAGGTAGAGAGTAAGGTTGGAGCGGGTTCGGTCTTCACGCTGGTCCTGCCGCTCGAGGTCAACAGCTGATGGGCCGACCGCCACTCCGGTGTCAGTAGTAACTGCGAACCCTGCAACCTAACCTCTCGAGGTGCTTGGGCAGGTTCTCGAAGTGCTTGCTGCTCCCGGGGAAAGCCTTGCCGACACTCACGCCGTTCTGGCTGATGTTAAGCGGCATCGAGCAGACCTCCAGTACTCGCTTCCGCATCTCCTCGTCTATATCGTCGGTGAACTCGAAGCCGATATCGAGCATCTGGCCGCTCTCGTCGACCTGGTGCCAGGTGAGCGTTGCGAGCAGTGTGTCGCCTCGGCTGAGATCCATGTGTGCTTTGAGCATGTCGGCACTCCCTTCCGCTCTCCATGCGAATATCGCATAAGGACGGGAGAGCGCAAGCACGGCGCTCGGGCGTTTGCGCGATCGTCAAGCGTTCGTTAGCTGACCAGGCGTTCGATCGGGCCGAAGAGCCGTCCGGTAGTCCACTCACGCTCCACGAAGTAGGCCAGCAGTGCGCCACCGGCGATGTCGATCGCGTAGTGGCTGCGCGCCAAGACCAGGCATATCGCCACTATCCCGGTGAGTGCCCACCCCAGCGCGCGGACCTTCGGCGCCTTGTCCGCATCGGTGAACCGGACGAGAAGCAGCATGAACGCGGTGTGTCCGGACGGGAACATGCCGAACTGGAAGAGGGGGAACGCTGCCGGTTCCCCTCCGTTGGCATTCGCGAACGGCGTGAGGACCATCATCACCGCGCGTAGCAGGTACATGATCGCGATCATCGACATGAACGAGGGAATCTCCTGTTGTGCGTGCCGAAGCGCGTAACTGAGGAATAGGATGAAGCCCGCGAGTATGGCGACGGTAGTGAGGTAGCGAGCCTCAGGTATGTGCGGCAGGACCCTGAAGAGCGCGTCCTCGAGAAGCGGGCGGTTCGGGAAGCCCGAAGATATGAAGTTGCTGGCGGCTTCTGTGGCCACAGCGCCGGCCAGTAGGAGCGTGACGGCTGCAGCGTATCTGCGCATCATCAATCGGCCGCTCTCTCGTCGGATCGAGCGGAGCGCGGGGAATCCGCCTGCGG
>JAFGNP010000040.1 GCA_016926975.1 Coriobacteriia bacterium
AGGCCGACTTCCTCCGCTACGGCGTGATGCACCGCAACACATTCATCGACGCGCCTGCGCTGCTGGATTCCACGCTTCGCCTGCGCGTCTGCCCGCGCGTCCGTATAGCCGGCCAACTCACCGGTACCGAAGGATACCTCGAGGCTGCCGGCTCGGGCCTGATCGCCGCACTGGACGTCTACGCTCGGCGCACTGCCGTAGAGCCGCTGATTCTGCCTGCCACCACGGCGCTCGGCGCACTGCTCGCGTACGCCACTGATTCGCAAACTCGAGACTACCAGCCGATGCACGTGAACTTCGGCCTTGTCCCGCCTCTGTGCCCGCCGGTCAGCGGCAAGCGCGCACGATACAGCGCGTACGCCGACCGCGCACGCGCTGACCTTACCCTCGCAATCCAGGCCAGGCCTGACCTACGGCTTCCCGATGTGAAGACCCTGGAGTACGCTCGTGCTGAGACCGCCCGGGCAGGAGACACCAGATGAGCGAGAGACCTTCCTCGGAAGCTCTAGTCGACCTGTTCATCGAACACCTTCGCGTCGAACGGAACCTCTCGCCCAACACTGTTGGCGCTTACGCCTCGGACTTGGCCTCGCTACTCGCCTGGGCCGCACGCGTCCCCGTACACGTCCTGGATGCCGACCACCGGCTGTTGAGACTCTACCTGGCAGAACTCGACCGTGCCCGCTACTCGAAGCGCACCATCGCACGGCGGCTTGCGGCCATCAGGTCGTTCTACAGGTTCTGCGTCATGCGCCATTTCGCCGAAGGTAGTCCCGCTGCGGTGCTGGCGACGCCCAAGCTTACGCGACATCTCCCCACGGTCGCCCCCGAGAGTCTCCTCGACCAGCTGATCGAGACTCCAGATGCCACCACATCCATAGGATTGCGCGACCGGGCGATTCTGGAGCTGCTCTACGCAACCGGTATCCGCGTCTCCGAGCTCTCAGGTCTCGATCTGGGTGATGTTGACGTCCGGGGTGGAACGGTCCGAGTGATGGGCAAGGGGTCGCGCGAACGAATCGTCCCCATCCATCCGGCTGCCGTCAGGCGCCTCACGGAGTACCTGAACGAATCCCGCTCGCACTTGAGGAAGGACCCGGCGTGTCCCGCGCTGTTCCTGAATCGCCTGGGCGGTCGGCTTTCAGCGGGGGGCGTCCGCCGGATGCTTGAGCGCCACCTGAATGCGCTCGGCTCATCCCGGCAGCTGACTCCGCACGACCTCAGACACTCCTTCGCTACACACCTGCTCGAAGGCGGTGCCGACTTGAGGACCGTGCAGGAACTTCTCGGCCACGTTGCGCTGTCGACCACCCAGATTTATACTCACGTGAGCACGAAATACCTGCGTGAAGTGCATAAAGGGGCTCATCCAAGGGCCTAACAAAGGGGCACACCGCATGAGATCTGACCCAAGGACGGACCCTTCCGCCACATGGGCAGCATTCAAGGAACATGGTGATGAAGAGGCTCGCGAGAGCCTGATCATCAACTACGCCCCCCTCGTCAAATACGTTGCAGGGCGCCTCTCGTCCAGCCTTCCTCAGACTGTCGACACGTCCGATTTGATCTCATACGGCATCTTCGGACTCATCGATGCCATCGAGAAGTTCGACCTAGAGCGGGGAATCAAGTTCGAAACGTACGCCATCGCCCGCATCAAAGGAGCCATCATCGACGAACTCCGGGCGATGGACTGGGTACCTCGATCGGTGCGCGCGCGAGCCCGGGAATTCGAGGCGGCGTACGTGACACTGGAGAACCGCCTCAAGCGCGTTCCGACCGATGTAGAGATGGCCAAGGAGATGGGCATCACCATACGAGAGCTGCAGAGTGTACTGACCAAGATGTCGTATGCCTCGGTCATATCGTTCGAGGAGATGTGGTCAGGCTCATCAGACAGGGAGGACCGTCCGAATCCACTGGGTACGATCGCGGACGAACGCGCCGACGACCCAGTGGACATCTTCGAGAACGCCGAGGTGAAGTCGATTCTCGCGGATGCGATCGAGCGTCTCCCGGAGAGGGAGAAGACCGTTATCGCGTTGTACTATTACGAAGGACTTACTCTCAAGGAGATCGGTACGGTCCTCGGTGTGACGGAGTCGCGTGTAAGCCAGCTGCACACGAAAGCCGTTCTTCGCCTTCGTGCACGGCTACATGCTGCACAGGGATTCGCTCCTGCGTAGTCAGAATGACAGGAACCATCCCGCTGTAACGAAGGGAGTCGCGCGTGGCTGCCAAGCACGTCCTGATCGTGGAGGACACAGAACTCCTGCGCCGCATGTACCAGGACCACCTGATGAAAGCCGGCTTCGAGGTCTCCGAGGCGCCTGACGGCGCGGAAGCGCTCGCCTTGATAGCCCAACACCGGTTCGATCTGATACTCCTCGATCTCATCATGCCCCGTATGGGAGGCATCCAGGTCCTCGAGACCATCAAGCATGACCCCCGCACGCAGGACATACCCGTGATCGTCCTCACGAACCTCGGTGAAGAGGCAACCATACAACGTGCCGTGGAACTAGGCGCTCTGGACTACCTCATCAAGAACGAGACCAGGCCTGCCGGCGTGGTCGAGAGGGTCCTTGCACTCCTCGAGGCCGCTCCGACGTGCGAGGACGAGGCGATTCAGTTCCTCGTCTACCCGCAAACCGACCGGGGCGACATCGACTGTCTCGTCGACCACGCGGGTCTCAAGCGGCGCCTGTGGTGTCCGGCCTGCGAGAACGAACTCGCTCTCGAGCTCGTGCCTGACCCCAAGCGCACGGGATGGTATGAGACCCGGTTCATCTGCCCCTCTTGCGGACGAACCTTCTCCGGATCGTCCTAGTCACTTCAGGGCCCCACTCGGCAAAGCATCTTCGGAGCCTGCCGACATACCCATCGAATCTCTTGGGCATGCAGCCGCGGCTGTGCTATCCTACGCAACGCTCTTATCACACACGTTCGTGGATTCCGCGCGTGGTGTCGGTGGTGGATCACCGGTCGCTGCGGAAGTCGAAGCGAGCGGAGGAAACAACCCAGAAGGAGGCACCACCATGTCCGTTTCCATGAAGAACCTGCTCGAGGCCGGTGTGCATTTCGGCCACCAGACGCGCCGTTGGAACCCCAAGATGCGGCCGTACATCTTCACCGAGCGCAACGGTATCTACATACTCAATCTCCAGCGTACGCTCCGGGAGATCGAGATCACGTACCAGTTCGTGCGCGAGATCACTTCGCGGGGCGGCTCCGTCTTGATGGTAGGCACCAAGAAGCAGTCGCAGGATCCCATCCGGTCCGAAGCCGAGCGTTCGGGCCAGCCGTACGTCAACCAGCGGTGGCTGGGCGGCATGCTCACGAACTTCGTCACCATACGCGGGCGTATCAAGCGCATGGTCGAGCTTGAGAACATGGAGGAATCGGGCGTGATGGCCCAGCTCCCCAAGAAGGAAGCGATCCTACTCCGTCGTGAACTCGAGAAGCTCCAGCGCGACCTGAACGGCATCCGGGACATGGCCGACCTGCCCAAGGCTGTCTTCGTCGTCGACACCAAGCGCGAGGCGATAGCGGTCAAGGAAGCGCGCCGCCTCGGCATCCCGCTGATAGGTCTTGTCGACACCAACGCGGACCCCGACGAGGTCGACTTTGTGATTCCTGGCAACGACGACGCCATCCGCTCGGTGGCCCTGATCTGCAAGGTGATCGCCGACGCAGCCATCGATGGCCGACGCGCCGCCGGGCTGGACATCGCGAGTGAAAGCGACGTGCCGACCGCTTCTGCCGAGGAGGAAGCCTCACCTTCTTCCGAGCCTGCTGCCGAAGAGGCCACCGAGTCCGTCGAGGCTCCAGAGGCCTCTTCGGAAGTCGAACAGGCTCCCGAGGCTGACGAGTCACCCTCTCCCGAAGAAGCTGAGAGCACCGACGCCGAGTAGACTCACCGCATTTTCGATTGATTCAGGCCCGATCGTGGGCTAATGGAGGAGGATTCATGGAAGTCACTGCGAGCATGGTCAAGGAACTCCGCGAGAGCACCGGAGCGGGGATGATGGACTGCAAGAAGGCTCTCGTCGAAGCTGACGGATGCATGGACACAGCCGTCGACATCCTTCGCACCAAAGGACTTGCCGACCTCGCGAAGAAAGCTGGCCGCGCCACTAACGAGGGTGTTGTCGGGGGCGTCGTTGCACCTGACGGACGCTCGGCTGCCCTCGTCGAGGTGAACTGCGAGACGGATTTCGTGGCCCGCAACGTCGACTTCAAGGCGTTCGTTACGGAGATAGCCGGCCAGATCGTAGACGGGGCGCCCGATGACATCCCAGCGCTCATGGCTCAGACACACACCGCACGGCCTGAGATCAGCGTGGAGCAGCGGCTCGGAGAAGCCGTCAGCAAACTCGGTGAGAACATGGGCATCGCGCGGTTCGAGCGCTTCGAGATCGACAACACGCCCGGGTGTCTGGCGGTGTACATCCACGGTGTCGGCAACATCGGCGTCATGGTACAGCTCAGCGCCGGAACCCCGGAGGCAGCCGCTACGGATGTCGCCCTCGGGTTCGCGAAAGATGTGGCCATGCAGATCGCGGCTGCCGCACCGATCGCGGTACGCCGTGACGAGGTCGACCCGGACGTCGTCGCACACGAGATGGTTATCTACAAGGCTCAGGCCGCCGAGACAGGCAAACCCGAGCCGATCCAGCAGAAGATCGCCGAAGGCAGACTGGACAAGTTCTTCAAGGAGTTCTCCCTCCTGGAGCAGCAGTTCATCAAGAATCCCGACATCACAGTCGAACAGCATGCGCAGCAGGTGTCCAAGGAAGCCGGCGCCCCACTCGACATCGTGCGTTTCACACGCCTAGTCCTGGGGGAGACCAACCCGGCTTCCGGGACCGCTTGCTGCTCGTAGATCTTCCGGTATTCCAACGGGGCGGTGCGATGCATCGCCCCGTTGGTCTATCATCGCTTAGGGCATGCCGAACGCTGCCTTCTGATCGGACGGGCAAGGGAGGACCATGGCGACATACCGGTACAAGCGCGTTCTGCTGAAGCTATCCGGCGAAGCCCTGATGGGTGACGCAGGATACGGTATCGACCCCAAGGTGCTCGAGTCTCTCTCCGCACAGATCAAACTCGTCACTGACGGTGGGGTCGAAGTGGCCATCGTCGTCGGGGGCGGAAACATCTTCAGAGGCATCGCAGCCTCTGCCAGTGGCATGGACCGCGCCCAGGCCGACTACATCGGCATGCTTGCCACCATCATGAACGCCCTGGCGCTGCAGGACACCCTCGAAGCCACCGGCGTCTTCACGCGAGTGATGTCGGCGATCGAGATGCAGGCGGTCGCCGAGCCGTACATTCGACGACGCGCCATCCGTCACCTCGAGAAGGGCAGGACGGTCATCTTCGCAGCGGGCACCGGCAATCCGTACTTCACCACGGACACAACAGCCGCTCTACGTGCGCTGGAGATCGACGCCGAGTGCATCATGAAGGCGACCCGCGTCGACGGCGTCTACAATGCAGACCCCCTCAAGGTCCCCGACGCCAAGAAGTTCGACGAGCTGACCTACATCGACGTCCTCAATCTCGGCCTCAAGGTCATGGACAATACAGCAGTCAGCCTTGCGATGGACAACCACCTGCCTATCATCGTGTTCAACATAGAGTGCGAAGGCAACATAGCAGCTGCACTCAGAGGAGAGCCGGTAGGGACGATAGTCCGAGGAGGGACCTCATGACAGCCAGCAGCGTCAAGGAAGCCACAGAGCGGATGGGCAAGGCGTTGATAGCTCTGGGACATGAGTTCGGTGGGATTCGCACTGGCCGCGCTTCGGGTTCCATCCTCGACAACGTGACCGTCGAGTACTACGGCACGCAGACACCGCTGAAGCAGATAGCCTCGGTAAGTGCCCCCGAGGCCCAGATGCTCATAGTGAGCCCCTACGATAAGTCAGCCCTTGCAGCGATAGAGAAGGCCATTCGGTCGGCCGATCTCGGATTCAACCCGGCAAACGACGGGACTGTCATACGCGTCCCGTTCCCACCGCTCACCGAGGAGCGCCGCAAGGAGCTGGTCAAGCTGTGCCGCCAGTACGCCGAGGAGAGCCGGGTCGCCGTTCGGAACATCCGCCGCGATGTGAACGACCATCTCAAGCGCCAGGAGAAGAACCACGAGATCACCGAAGACGAACTAAGGCGCCTGGAAGCCGAGGTGCAGAAGGCAACGGACCTGCACATCGCCGAGATCGATGACACGCTGAAGAACAAAGAAGCGGAGATCATGGAGGTCTGAGTACCTGATGTCTCCAACACGAGCATCGCTCGAGGCCTTCTTCACCACGCGCAGCGACAGGGAGCTTCTCGGCAAGCTTGAAGTCGACTCGGTGCCCGGGCATGTCGCCATCATCATGGACGGCAACGGCCGCTGGGCCGCAAAGCGAGGCGCGCCGCGCATATTCGGCCATCGCGCCGGAGCTAAGGCTATACGCGAATCGATCGCCGCCTCGATCGAGCTCGGGATACGGTACCTGACCATCTACTCGTTCAGCAGCGAGAACTGGCGCCGGTCCGCTGAAGAGATCAGCGGCCTGATGGGACTGTTCGTCGAGGTGCTCGAGGGCGAGCTGGACAATCTCATGCGGATGGACGTCCGCGTCCGTGTCATCGGTGCGGAAGAGGGCGTTCCCGACGCAACGATGAACGCTTTCCGCCGAACCGAAGAGAAGACCTCTGGCAACCGGACGCTCACCCTCCTTGTCGCCCTCAACTACGGGGGACGGCTGGAACTCACCGAAGCCGTAAGGGCCATAGCCGCCCACGTCGCAACGGGCGCTCTCGAACCCGCATCCATAACCGAGGAGACGATTGCCGCAAACCTCTACACCAGCGGCATCCCCGATCCCGATCTTGTCATCCGCACCAGCGGTGAGATGCGCATATCCAACTTCCTGCTCTGGCAGTTGGCCTACTCCGAGATCTGGGTCACGGCTGTCCTCTGGCCCGATTTCAAGCGCGGCGACCTGCTTCGCGCTGTAGTGGACTACCAGAAGCGCTCGCGCAGGTTCGGTGGTCGCTGATGACCTCCAAGCTGCGGGACTTTGGCATCCGAACCGGAAGTGCGCTTCTTCTCGGCCTGGTCATGCTCGTGGCGCTGTTCTACGGCGGCCGCTGGGGACTCGCCGCGGCAGTCGCTCTGATCGCCTCACTGGCAACCGTCGAGTTCTACGCGCTCGTCAGGCGGGACCGCCGTCTGCCTAGCGAGCTCGTGGGCATCACGGCGGTCATCGCGATGCCCTTTGCTGCCGCTGCATACGGTGCAGTCGGCCTCACTGCAGTAGTAGCGATGCTCGTCATCAGCGCCTTCTTCTGGCAGGTCATGATCCGCCAGATCCGTCTCGCCGAGACAGGCACTACGATGTTCGGTGCGGTGTACGTCGGCTTCACGCTCGCGCACCTGGTGCTCATACGCGAGCTTCACGGCGGCATGATGCTCGCGTTCGTCATGATCGTCAGCATCTGGGTCAATGACTCGTTCGCTTACGTGTTCGGCTCCGCATTCGGCAAGCACAGACTCGCTCCGCGGATCTCACCCAAGAAGTCCTGGGAGGGCCTCATCGCAGGAAGCATCGGCACTACCGGCGTCTGGATTGCAGCATCAGCGCTCCCGGGCGTGGAACTGGCGATCGGTTGGAGGATCGCGATCGGGCTTGCAGCCTCCGTCGCCGCCGCCATCGGCGACCTGGCCGAATCCAGGATCAAGCGCGAGGTCGGCGCCAAGGATTCCGGTACGCTCCTGCCCGGGCACGGAGGCTTTCTAGACCGGTTCGACAGCTTCATCATGGT
This sequence comes from Coriobacteriia bacterium, assembly GCA_016926975.1. Classification (GTDB taxonomy): domain Bacteria; phylum Actinomycetota; class Coriobacteriia; order Anaerosomatales; family Anaerosomataceae; genus UBA6100. Next base: position 7,822 of record JAFGNP010000040.1, read on the forward strand.
GGCCATCGTCACCCACTACATGCTATTCGCGGCAGGTGTCCGATGAGCCGCCTACGCGTTGCGATACTCGGCTCTACGGGCTCTATCGGCAGACAGGCCCTGGAAGTCGCCGACCGACACCCCGACAAGGTGGAAATCGTTGCGCTGGCAGCCAACACGCAGGCGGAACTGCTTCTCGAGCAAGCCGCCCGCTTCGGCATCAAACGGCTCGCGCTGGGCGATGAGACGACCGCCAGGGCGTTCGCCGCGCCCGACGGTTCTCCGATCCCCGGGGGTCGTAGCGCCATCGAAACGCTGGCAGGCGAGGGGAGTGCCGACCTGGTGCTCAACGCGCTCGTCGGAGCCGCCGGACTTCGAGCCTCGATAGCGACTCTGCGCTCCGACGCGCGCCTTGCGCTCGCCAACAAGGAGTCGCTCGTTGCCGGCGGCGAGATTCTCACCTCAATGGGACTCGACCGCATCATCCCGGTCGACAGCGAGCACTCGGCCATCTACCAGTGTCTGATCGGTGAACGACCTGCCACGGTGTCCCGGATATGGCTGACAGCCTCGGGTGGCCCTTTCCGCGGAGCCGACCCGGCGCGCCTCAAGGGCGTCACCGTCGGTGAAGCGCTCGCTCACCCCCGCTGGACCATGGGGCCGAAGATCACGATCGATTCCGCGACCATGATGAACAAGGGTCTCGAGGTCATCGAGGCTCACCATCTGTTCGATGTCGGCTACGACGACATAGACGTCGTCGTGCACCCGCAGTCATGCGTTCATTCCATGGTCGAATTCGCCGACGGGTCGGTGAAGGCCCACCTCGGCGCGACGGACATGCGGATACCTATCCAATTCGCGTTCAGCTGTCCTGACAGATGGAACACACCGACGCCGGCCGTGAACTTCCTAACCATCGGGAGCCTCGACTTCGAGCCGCCCGATCCCACAACCTTCCGCTGTCTCGACCTTGCATTCGCGGCCGGGCGCACCGGAGGCACTATGCCTGCCGTTCTCAATGCTGCGAACGAGATAGCGGTCGCGGCATTTCTTGCTGGACAGACGGAGTTCAACACCATCCCCGCTATCGTCGAGAGGGTTATGGAGGTCCATCTTCCCGATCGTGCCGACTCGATCGAGACAGTCGAGACAGCCGATGCGTGGGCAAGACAAGAGGCCGCGAGCTTGCTCCGGTAATCGATGGCGCAAGTCTTGCTCGGTCCCCACATCATCAGGTCCTGACGGGAGCGTACGTGAACAGCGCACTGGGAGCGGTTCAGACAGCATTCTGGGGCATCATCACCTTCTCCATCCTCGTGGTCCTTCATGAGATGGGGCATTTCCTGGCTGCACGGTCATTCGGCGTCAAGACCCACGAGTTCATGGTCGGCCTTCCAGGTCCGGCCCTGCGTTTCCACACCCGGAACATGGACTGGGGCATCACCGCTGTTCCCCTCGGCGGGTACGTGAGGATAGCCGGTATGGAACCCGGCGAGGAAGACGACCGGCTCGGCGACGCGCTGATTGCGCTCAGAGACGCAGGCACGCTGGACGAAGAGGGGCTGGCCCAACGCCTCGGGATCGGGACCGAGAGAGCCGCTTCTATGCTCACCACGCTTGAAGACTGGAAGGCCGCCCGCGTCTCGAAGGACCGGTACGTCTTCTCTGTCGAAGGTGAAACGGACACCATGGACCGCGCAACTCTGATCGCACACGCGAGGTCTTTCACATACCGCGGACAGTCGACGCCCAGACGAATCACGATCCTCGCTATGGGAGTACTGACCAACCTGCTCGTTGCGATACTCACCTTCATCATCGTGCTCTCGGTGTGGGGGTATTTCGACCTCACGCTGCGCGTAGACTCGGTAGGCGAAGGCACTCCGGCCCTCGCCGCCGGCTTGCAGGTCGGCGACACGCTGGTCGCCGTCGACGGCGAGACCTTCGCCGACTGGAACGAGTTCCAGGCCCTCATGCAGGACACCCTACCTGGTGAGTCCGTGACCATCACGGTCGAGCGTGGCGGCAATACCCTGCAACTGCCCGCCACTTTGGCCGACAAGGACGGTCACGGCTACCTGGGAGTCGGTCCCACCGCCGTCCAGGTCAGGCCGACCATCCTTCAGAGCCTCACCGAGAGCCTCAGATACGTCGGCCTTGTCTTCGGCATGATACTGTCCCTGTTCAACCCATCGACGTTCTCCAACACCGTGCAGAACTTCACCGGCGTGATCGGTGTGTCCGTCATGGCCGAAGAAGCAGCGGAAGCTGGACCTCTGTCGTACGCGACGCTGATCGCTATGCTCTCGCTCTCACTGGGAGCGATGAACATCCTCCCCGTCCCGCCCTTGGATGGGGGTAAGATCGCTCTGGAGATCGTCGAGCGCATCAGGCGCAAGCCCTTGAGCAGAGCGGTCACGCTCGGCTTCAGCGCAATCGGCGCGGTGATGCTCTTCTCGCTCATCGGCTACATCATGTACCTGGACATCATCCGATTCGCCACGTAGACAGGGGGACAGGTGCAGACAAGGCGTGAGACGCGACCCGTCGCTGTCGGGAACACGACCATCGGCGGCGGTGAGCCCATCCTCGTACAGTCAATGACGAATACCGACACTGCCGACGCAGACGCCACGCTCGCGCAGATCGCCCGCCTCGCCGATGGAGGTTGCGAGCTCGTCCGAGTGGCGATCCCTCACGCCGATGCGCTCGAAGGGTTCTCGAAAGTCTGCGAATCGAGCCCCCTGCCGGTGGTGGCCGACATCCACTTCGACCACCGCCTCGCCATTGAGGCAACCCGCCGCGGCGCTGCCAAGCTGCGGATTAACCCGGGCAACATCGGCGACATGTCGCGAGTCGACGCCGTTATCGACGCGGCGGGGGAGGCGGGAATCCCGATCCGTATCGGCGTCAACGCCGGCAGTCTCGCCGCCCAGTACCACGACCTCGACTGGCCGCTTCCGGAGAAGCTTGCGGCCAGTGCTGTAGCGTTCTGTGAGCACTTCGCTTCAAGAGGCTTCGAGGACATCGTCGTATCCGCGAAGGCATCCTCAGTCCCGGCGACGATCGACGCCTACCGGCGCCTCGCTGAAGCCGTCCCCTACGCGCTCCATATCGGCGTTACCGAGGCGGGCACCTCCTTCTCGGGGACAGTAAAGTCATCCGTCGGGCTGGGAACACTGCTTGCCGACGGGATAGGGGACACTTTGCGCGTCTCGCTCACCGCACCTCCGGAAGAAGAGGTCCGGGTCGCCTGGGAGATACTCGCTGCACTCGATATCAGGCGAAGAGGTCCCGAGCTGATCTCATGTCCTACCTGTGGTCGCTGCCAGGTCGATCTCGTACCGATCGCCGCAGAGGTCGAGAGGCGCCTGCTCGACGTGAGCGCGCCCGTGAAGGTCGCCGTCATGGGCTGTATCGTCAACGGGCCGGGAGAGGCGCGCGAGGCAGACGTCGGTGTCGCTGCGGGCAAGGGAGTGGGGCTGTTGTTCCGCCACGGTGAGCCGGTCCGAAAGGTCCCCGAGGCCGAAATCGTTGATGCCCTCTTCGAGGAGATAGCCCGGATCTGCTAGGCCGCATCGCCGCACTATCGTCGGCGATTCTGTCTGTCGGAAGCCGACTTGCGGTATTCTCTCGACATGCAAGGTGAGTTCGGCCATCTCGGGGAGGACAACTATGGGTGATAACAAGGTCCGCATAGCCATCGTCGGTGGCGGGCGCACCGGCGCGCCGCTTCTCGAAGCTTTGAGCGCGCTACCCTATATCGATGTCGTCGGAGTCGCCGACCGTGATGTCGAAAGCACCGGGGCCCGCTTCGCTCAAGAACACGGCATCTTCTTCACCGAACACGCTAGCGTGCTCGGGGCGAAAGCGTCGGAAATCGACCTCATCATCGAAGTGAGCGGCGACCTTTCGGTCAAACCCGCCCTCAAGGAGGCCTTCCGCGCCCAGGGCAACAACGAGACCATCATCGTCCACGACCTCGTGGCGCGCCTGCTCATGACGCTCGCCACCGGCGCTGACGAACTCGTGCCGAGCCTGCACCCGTACGACCGCGGAATCGGCTGATACAGCGGTACGCACCCGTTCCGCTACGCCCACAAGGAGTCACATGCCCGCCGCTCTGAAGATGTCCGGTCTTTGGTCGCCCACGCTCAAAGAAGAACCCGCTGAAGCTGAGGTGATATCTCACCGTCTGCTGCTTCGCGCCGGCATGATGCGCAAGACCGCCGCGGGCATCTACACGTTCCTCCCGCTCGGATACCGCTCGGTACGCAAGATCGAGCAGATCGTCCGTGAGGAGATGGACGCGATCGGCAGTCAGGAGATGTTGATGCCGATCGTCCAGCCTGCCGAGCTCTGGGAGGAGTCCGGCCGCTGGGAAGTCTATGGGCCGGAGCTGGCGCGCCTCAAGGACCGCCAGGGTCGCGACTTCTGCCTCGGTCCCACTCACGAGGAAGTCATCACCGCCACGGTCCGCGACGAACTCCGTTCGTACCGGGAGCTTCCCGTCTCGCTCTACCAGATCAACACCAAGTTCCGGGACGAGATGCGTCCCAGGTTCGGCCTGCTCCGCGGACGCGAGTTCATCATGAAAGACGCGTATTCCTTCCACGCCTCGCAGGAGTCTCTGCAAGCGCATTACGACGATATGGTGCGCGCCTACGGCCGGATATGCGACCGCCTCGGGCTGGCGTGGCGTCCTGTGACGGCCGACTCGGGCCAGATAGGCGGCTCGGTCACGGTGGAGTTCATGGCCCTTGCCGAGAGCGGGGAGGCGGGGCTCGTCCATTGCGACTGCGGTTATGCCGCTAACGTCGAGGCGGCCGAAGCGGTCGTCGCCTACGAGGCCGCTGCGAGCACATCTCAACCGCTCGAGAAGGTCCACACACCCTCCGTCCAAACGATTGCCGATCTTGCCGCCTTCCTCGGCAAGAACCCGCAGCATACCGTCAAGACCATGGCTGCTCGTACAACCGCAGGCGCGCTGGTCTTCTTCTGCCTGCCGGGCGACCGGGAGCTGAATCTCCTCAAAGCCGAGAAGATCGTTCCGGCGGTCGAGATGCTCGACGAAGACGATTTCGCCTCGTTCGGTATTCACCGCGGATTCCTGGGTCCCGTCGGCGCACCCGAGCGCACGATGATCGTTGCCGACCGCACCCTGAAGAACGAACTCGCCTGGACCGTCGGGGCGAACGAACCCGACCACCACCTCACGGGCGCCCTACCGGGCCGCGACTTCGCCGTCGACTTCTGGGCGGACCTGCTTACAGCCGAACCGGGCGATGCATGCCCGCAATGCGGCAAGCCGCTGCAGGCCGCGCGCGGAATCGAGGTCTCGCAAGTCTTCCAGCTGGGAACGAAGTACTCCGTTTCCATGGGGGCGACCTTCATGGACGAAACCGGGGCCGAACAACCCTTCCTGATGGGCTGTTACGGCGTCGGCATCACCAGGTCGCTAGCCGCGGTCATCGAGCAACACGCCGACGAGAACGGAATCGCCTGGCCGGTCAGTGTCGCTCCAGCCGAGGTGGCCGTGCTTCCGCTTGCAGTCGACGACGAGCTGGTCGCACCTGTTGCCGAGCGTCTCTGGTCGGAATTGGCCGAGGCAGGCCTCGACACCGTTCTCGACGACCGTGACGAGCGCGCCGGCGTGAAGTTCGCGGATGCGGACCTCATCGGATGGCCCTACCAGCTGGTCATCGGGAAGAAGGGCCTTGCCGAAGGCTCGGTGGAGCTGAAAGTGCGAGCGACCGGCGATCGGATCATGTTGCCGCTGGATGATGCAGTGGCTCATGTAACAGGCCTTGTGGAGGCCGAGCGCGCGCGTTTCTCGTAGTCTGACCTCTACTCTCGACATCGGTTTTCGCCTTTGACCGCCCTATACGCTGTGCTACAATCCCTCCGAACGACAAACGTCCCGTGTGAGAAGTGGGCTTACCCCCGCTTCTTTTGTTCTGGAAGGAGGTCTCGACAGTGGCCGTACCGATCGCACAAGAGCTCATAGCCCTGCTCGAGCCTCTTGCGCAGAAGCACGGGCTCGAGCTCGTGACCGTAGAGTGCGTGGGCGGTTCTCGCCACAGGATCGTGCGAGTCTACCTGGACTGCGATGGCGGCATCGACATCGACCACATCGCCGCAGCTAACCAGTGGGTTTCCGACGAGCTGGACGGGGTCAGCCGATTGAACGGCTCCTACACCCTCGAGGTGTCCTCGCCGGGCATCGAGCGTCCTCTGCGCACCCGCGGCGATTTCGAGCGGTTCGCAGGTAAGCACGCTGTCGTTCACACCGTGCGTCCGCTCGACGGCAGATCGCGCTTCTCGGGCGAACTCGCAGGGCTGCAGGGCGACGACGTCGTCATGTCAGTAGACGGGCAGGAACACCGCATGCCGTTCGATGCGATCGAGCGTGCACGCTTGAAGGCCGACTTCAGTGACGCCGGCGAAAGGGACAGGTAGAGCATGGACGCCGAACACATCAACTTGATGGACGCCCTGCGCGAGCTCGCTCGCGAGAAGAACATAGACGTCGACTTGATGCTCGAGCGACTCGAGCAGCAGCTTGGCATCACCTACCAGCGCATCCTCGACACCGAGAACGACTGCTCGGTCAAGATCGACCGTGAATCAGGCCGCATCTACGTCTACGAGCTGGTCCCGGTAGGCGGCACAGAGGAGGAGCCTGTTCTCGAAGCACGAGATGTCACGCCCTCCGACATATCGCGCTACGCTGCAACTGCTGCCAAGCAGGTCATCACCCAGTCTATCCGCGAAGCCGAACGCGAGCAGATATTCGAGGAGTACGCCGACCGCATCGGCGATAGCATCACCGGTACAGTCCAGCAGTCGGACTCTCGCTACACTCTCGTGAAGATCCGCGAGGGCGTAGAAGCGCTGCTGCCCTCGGCAGAACAGCCGGGAAACGAGCGCTACGAGCACAACCAGCGGCTTAAGGCCCTCATTATCGACGTCCGCAAGACCTCCAACGAGCCGTCGATCGTCGTGTCGCGCACACACCCGAACCTCATCAAGCGCCTCTTTGAACTCGAGGTCCCGGAGATCTATGACGGCATAGTCGAGATCAAGAGCGTCGCCCGGGAACCTGGCCTGCGCTCCAAAGTGGCGGTCTCTTCGCGCGAGCCGGGTCTCGACCCGGTAGGTGCGTGCGTCGGTCCGAAGGGCAGCCGCGTGCGCATGGTAGTGGCCGAGCTTCGCGGGGAGCGCATCGACGTCGTACCGTGGTCGGACGATCCAGCCACGTTTGTGGGCAATGCTTTGTCACCGGCCAAGGTCGCACGTGTCATGGTCAACGACGACGAGCACACAGCAGTGGTCGTCGTCCCGGACGACCAGCTCTCGCTTGCTATCGGCAAGGAAGGACAGAACGCCCGTCTGGCAGCCAAGCTCACCGGCTGGCGCATAGACATCAAGAGCATGGTCCAGGCCGTTACAGCCGGCATTTCGACACCCGGGGAGGGTGCCGAGGAAGCGGCCGAGGACACCGACGGCCGCTGCGTCGCACTGACGAGCTCCGGCATACGATGCAGGAACCAGGCCCGCCCGGGCAGCCGCTTCTGCGGAGTCCACGAGAAGGAGGACGCGAGCTAGCCCTATGGCCGTTCGCAAGACGCCAGTCAGGACCTGCGTCGGATGTCGGCGCGAAGCGGACAAACGAGACCTGATCCGCTTCGTGAGAGATGCTGACGGAGAAGTACACGTGGACCCCACAGGCAAGGCGGTCGGGCGTGGAGCGTCGATATGTGCTACGACCGCGTGCTTCGAAGCGGCGGCGCATAATAGGAGACTCGGGCCCGCGCTCCGAGCGAGTCTCAACGAGGAAGACATGGAGCGGTTGAGAAGCGAATTCGAGGAAGCTCTCCGGACCCACGGTGATGCTGCCTCGCGATCTGGACGGTGAAGCTGATGCCCGCGATGCGCGTACATGAACTGGCAAAAGAGTTCGGGATGAGTTCCAAGGAACTCCTCGAGCATCTCAACCGACTCAAGATACCCGCCAGAAACCACGCCTCCACGCTAGTTGAGGCGTATGTCGACAAGATCCGCAAGGACCTGCACGAGGTCATCGAGGTCAAGCAGGCCGAGATGGAGGCTGAGCACGCCCGGGAGCAGGCTGAGCTTGAGGCGCGGGAGGCCGAGGAGCGCGCGAAGCGCGATGCGGAGGAGACTGCTCGTCTGGCCAGCGAGGCGGCGCAGCGCGAGAAGGAAGAAGCTGCCCGGCGCGCCGAAGAGGAGCTCCAGGCCAAGACACAAGAAGCAGAGCTCTTGCGCGAGGCCGAGGAGCGCGCGAAGCGCGATGCGGAGGAGGCTGCGCGGAAAGAGGCCGAGGCGAGGGCAGCCGAGGAGCGCGCTGTGCTAGCTGAGGCTGCAGCGAAGAGCGAGGCTGAGGAAGCGGACCGCTACCGCCAGATGGCGCGCGATGCTGAAGCTGTTGCGCAGACGCCGCCGCAGACCAACCTCATATCTGAAGCGGCCAAGATGGTGCAGAGCGCCTCGGACAAGCGCAAGAAGAAGACCAAGAAGCCTTCAGGCAAGCAGGAGGCTCCCACACATCCTCACATCACTGCTGACGACAAACCGCAGATCGAGGCCACGGCCGTGACTCTCGTGGAGAACTCCACGGTGGCCGAGTTCGCCCAGGCCGTCGGAGCGACACCGGGTGATGTCATCAAGCGATTGATGATGCTCGGCGATCTCCACACGGTCAATCAGCCGATGAGCCGCGAGGCCATGGAAATCCTCGCAGACGACCTCGGTATCGCCATCAGCGTCGTCTCACCGGCGGAAGAACAGGGCTTCGTGTTCGTCGACGACCCCGCCGACCTCAAGGACCGCCCGCCCGTGGTCACCGTCATGGGCCACGTAGACCATGGCAAGACTTCCCTGCTAGACGCGATCCGTGAGACCGGAGTCGCAGCTACCGAAGCCGGAGGAATCACGCAGCACATAGGTGCGTCCGTCGTCGAGAAGAACGGGCGCCAGATAACCTTCATAGACACCCCGGGCCACGAGGCGTTCACCGCCATGCGAGCTCGAGGCGCCAACATCACCGACGTGGTCATACTCGTCGTGGCCGCAGACGACGGCGTCATGCCTCAGACCGTGGAGGCGATCCACCACTCCAAGGCGGCAGGCGTGCCTATCATCGTAGCCGTGAACAAGATCGACAAGGACGGTGCCAACCCCGAGCAGGTCAAGCAGATGCTGACCGAGCACGACATAGTGCCCGAGGAGTGGGGCGGCAACACGATCTTCGTCAACGTCTCCGCCAAGAAGCGCATAGGCATCGAGGACCTTCTCGAGATGGTGCTCCTTCAGGCCGACATTCTCGAGCTCAAAGCTAATCCCGACACTCTCGCAAACGGTGTGGTGATTGAGGCCAATCTGGACAAGGGCCGCGGCCCGGTAGCCACGGTTCTGGTCCAGCGCGGCACGCTGAAGGCGGGTGACGCGCTGGTCGCGGGTACGAGCTATGGCCGAGTCCGTGCTCTGGTCAACCCGCTCGGCGAAACAGTGGACTCCGCCGGTCCGGCCGATCCTGTAGAGGTCCAGGGCCTCTCCAGCGTTCCCTCCGCCGGCGATGAGTTCCGCGTCTTCGCCGACGAGCGCGATGCACGCAATCTCGCCGAGGAGCGTTCCTTGAAGCAGCGCCTGGCCGCTCACGGTCGGAAGAGCCATGTCACCCTCGACGACCTGTTCGAGAGGATACAGCAGGGCGAGATCAAAGACCTCAACCTTCTCGTCAAGGCCGACGTGCAGGGCTCCATCGAGGCCCTCAGCGACGCCCTCGACAAGATGGACCAGACCGAGGTCCACATCAACATCATCCACTCGGGCGTCGGAGGCATCACCGAGAGCGACGTCATGCTTGCCACCGCCTCCGATGCCATCATCATCGGCTTCAACGTCCGTCCTCTCCCCGAGGCGCGCGACCTCGCGGCCAAGGAGAAGGTGGATATGCGGCTCTACCGCGTCATCTACCAGGCCATCGAGGAGATCAACGCAGCTCGCGTCGGTATGCTGGCTCCCACTATCGAGGAGCAGGACGCCTCTCACGTCGAAGTGCGCGACTTGTTCAAAGTTCCCAAACTCGGGGTGATCGCGGGCTGCTTCGTCCAGGAGGGCGAGGTCAGCCGTGACGACCGGATACGCATCGTCCGCGACGGCACGATCATCCACGACGGTGCCATCCACTCCCTGCGCCGCTTCAAAGACGATGTGAAGTCGGTCAAGCAGGGATACGAATGCGGCATCGGGATCGAGGGCTTCCAGGACGTCAAGGTGGGCGACGTCATCGAGTCGTACAGGGTCGTCGAGGTCGCTCGCGAGGAGTAACCCATGAAGAGCACCCCCCGCACCCGAAAGCTGGGCGAAACCGTAAGGGAAGCGCTCGCAGAGGTGCTGCGCGATGATATCGCCGACCCCCGGCTGGACTTCGCGACCATCACCTCGGTCTCTGTAAGCTCGGACCTTGGAGTGGCCGACGTGTTCGTGACCACTCACGGAGGCCAGGACCGCTACGATGCCCTGCTCGACGGCCTACATTCGGCCGACAAACGGATACGCAACGGGCTTGCGAAGCGCGTCTCGATGCGCATCGTCCCGCAGTTGCGCTACCACCTCGATACCTCTGTCGACGAGGGGATGCGTATCTACGAGGCTCTCAAGGACGTACCACCGACGCTTGCCGACAACGGGGAGTAGGCGGCCATGGCAGAGCCCACCTCGATGGCAGTGCTGGGCGCCGTCCTGCGCTCCGCCGAACACGTGGTCATCGGCTCGCACGTCGATCCCGACGGAGACGCCATCGGCTCCTCCCTGGGTCTGGCTCACGCCTTAGACTCCGCCGGCGTTCCCAATACGCTCGTTCTCGCGTCCGGGATCGCCTGCCCGTCGACCTACGCGTTCCTTCCTGGCGCCGAGAGATTCCGCACTCCCTCCGGAGTGCCTGCCCCTCCGGTGTTCGTCGCTCTGGACAGTCCCGACCTGCCCCGACTGGGGGCGGCCGAGTCGCTGGCGCGCGAGGCAGGCGCCCTTGTCTTCATCGATCATCACCCGGATGCCCTCGCAGAGGGGCACCTCAACCTGCTCGACAGCACAGCTGCAGCCACAGGCGAGCTCATCTGGAAGTTGCTGCCCTGCCTCTGTATCCCTCCCAACGCGAACATCGCTACCTGTCTGTACACCGCCCTGCTCACCGATACCGGACGCTTCAGCTACTCGAACACCACTTCGCACACCCTGAGGACGGCGGCCGAAATGGTGGACGCCGGCGCTCATCCGAACGAGATCTACGCTTCGGCATACGAGAACCGCTCGGCAGGCGCCCAGCAGCTCGTGGGGCGTGCCCTCGCGCGAATCACGCTCGCCAACGACGGCCGCGTCGCCTACTCGTGGATCGACGACACGGATATCTCTGAGACCGGCGCACTGCCCGAGGAGACGGAGAACCTCATCGATTTCGTGCGGGCGCTTGGCGGCGTAGACGTCGTCCTGCTGGCCAAGATCGGTGATGGCACCGTTCGCGCCAGCCTGCGTGCCAAGTCCGATAGCGATGTGGGAGCGATCGCTCGCACATTCGGCGGCGGCGGACACAGAGCGGCGGCAGGCCTCACGTTCGAGGGAGACCTGGCCGGGCTGCTGGAACGCCTACTCCCTGCACTGCCCGGTGGCGATCAATGAGGTCTCGCCGTGGCGCGACCGATCTCGCCGGTGTCATCTGCCTGGACAAGCCTTCAGGCATCACGAGTCACGATGTGGTCAACACGTTGCGTTCCGCCACCGGAGAGCGCCGTGTCGGTCACGCTGGCACGCTGGATCCCATGGCGACCGGCCTTCTCCTGGTGCTGATCGGACGTGCCACGCGCCTGGAACAGTACCTCGTCGGCCATGACAAGCGGTACGAAGCGCGCATAGTCTTCGGCAGCGCCACGGACACACTCGACGCCGACGGAGAGGTCACATCCCGAAGCGATGTCCCGGCGGACCTGATGTCGGAGTCGCGCGCGGAAGCGATACTCGCGAGCTTCCTCGGTCCGGGCAAACAGATGCCGCCGGCGTACTCGGCCATCAAACGCAACGGTGTGGCGGCCCACAAGCTCGCCAGGGCGGGGGAGGTCCCCGACCTCTCTCCGCGCGAGATCGTCGTGCATGAAGCCGCACTGACGGACATCGACCCGGACGGGCGCTCCTGGACGGTATCGTTCCTGGTCTCGAAGGGAACTTACATCCGCTCGCTCGCTCGCGACATCGGACTCAGCGCCGGCACCGTAGCCCACCTCGGTGCGCTGCGGCGCACGAGCATCGGCACAGTAAACGTCGCCGACGCCGTCACACTCGATGCCGTCGTCTCCGCCGCCGGCTCCGGATCCCTCGAGTCCGTCATGACCGACCCCGTGCCGCTACTGGACATGCCCGCACTCGAGATCGATCCGGCCGCTATAGCCGACGGCCGCAAAGTCCCTGCAGCCGACATGGATGTGGCCGACGGCTGTCGCGTAGCACTGGTCACTGACGATATGCTGCTGGGTGTATACAGGCGACAGGGCTCCGCACTGGTCCCTGAAACGGTGCTGGTTCCGGGGGTCGACAGATGACTACGGTCATGACGCACAACAGGGGAGTGCACGAGATGGGGCCGGCGGTCATCGCGCTCGGCGTCTTCGACGGCGTGCACGTCGGCCATCAGACTCTCGTGTCAGACACGATCACGATCGCGCGTGAGCGCGGTTGCGCTTCGTGCGTACTGACTTTCGACCGGGACCCGGACCAGGTGATCACGCCCGACAGGGCGGCGCCGCAGCTTACGTCGCTGGAGGACAAGACCGCTCTCCTTCGCTCGCTCGGACCGGATGCCATACTCATCGTCCCCTTCGACGATTGGCTCGCGTCGCTAAGCCCGGACGACTTCTGCATCGACGTGCTGCTCGACGCCTCCGAACCCGTCGCGTGCGTCGTGGGCTTCGACTTCAGGTTCGGCGCGAAGGCGGCGGGCGATGCGGCGACGTTGGCCGCACTCGGAGCGCTCCACGGTTTCGATGTCGTCACCCACCCGCTGGTCCGCATCGACGACGCCCCCGTGACCTCCACCCGCATTCGCGGCCTCGTCTCCTCCGGGGATGTGGCGGAGGCTGCCGTCCTGCTCGGCAGACACCACCTTCTTCGCGGAGTGGTCGTTCACGGGACCGGCCTCGGGCGCACCATGGGCACTCCCACAGCCAATCTCGATATGGAGGCGCGGTTCGCCCTGCCAGCCGCCGGAGTGTACTCGGGATGGGCGACCATCAAGGCCGGACGTTTCCCGGCGGCCATCTCCGTCGGCGTCCCACCCATGTTCCCGGATGCGACCTGCACCCTGGAAGCGCATCTCATAGGCTTCAGCGGCGACCTCTACGATTCTCCTATCTCGCTAGAGTTCGTGGACCGCGTTCGAGATCAGCGGACGTTCCCGTCCACAGAAGAGCTCTCTGCGGCCATCACCGCCGATATCTCGGCAATAGCGGCGCAGCTCGGCGCGTAGACAGTCACCCCGCAGTTCGCCGAGAACAGCTGCGCATATCCCCGGGAAGTGTTTCCGCGTGTCCTGTGCTATACTCCGCTGGTTGTTCTGATGACCTGTGCCCTGGACGCGCGACTCACCGACGCCACTCTCGGACACGGGCGACTACTCAAGAAAGGTGAAAGAGAATATGCCGCTTCCCAAAGACGTCAAGACGTCGATCATCACCGAGCACGCTCGCACCGAGGGCGACACCGGTTCGGCTGAAGTGCAGATCGCACTTCTCTCCCAGCGCATCAACGATCTCACTGAGCACCTGCGCACCCACACGCACGACCACCACTGCCGCCGGGGGCTTCTCAAGCTCGTCGGCCAGCGCCGCAGGCTGCTCAACTATCTCAAGAAGAACGACATCGAGCGCTACCGCGCGCTCATCGCGAAACTCGGACTCCGCAACTAGCAGCGGCAGTACGCGAAGGCGGGCACACCCGCCTTCGCTCTTGTAGGGGCACGAGGCCCCACATCATGAGGTCGGCGCCGAAGGAGCGTTGCGACCGGAGAAGAGGAAGAGGATGGGAAAGGTAACAACAAGCTTCGAGCTGTACGGCAAGCAGTACACGCTCGAGACGGGTGAGCTGGCCAAACAGGCCGGCGGAGCCGTCATGGTACGTCAGGGCGACAGCCTGGTACTCGTCACCGCAACCGCGAGCAAGGAAGCCAAGGATCTTGATTTCTTCCCGCTCACGGTCGATTTCGAGGAACGCATGTACGCTGCAGGACGCTTGCCGGGCGGCTTCATCAAGCGCGAGACGCGCCCGAGCGAGAAGGCGACGCTGACGGCGCGCATGATAGACCGCCCCATACGTTCGGCCTTCGCAAGCAACTTCCGTAACGACGTTCAGGTCATCGCCACCGTGTTCTCGGCCGACCAGGAACACCAGATCGATGTGATTTCGATCATGGGTGCCTCGGCCGCACTCATGGCTGCAGGGATACCGTTCGAAGGACCGCTGGCCGGTGTGCGCATCTGCCGTGACGACTTCGGCGACTTCCTCGTGAATCCCACTTTCGAGGAGGCCGACGCATCGGATCTGGACCTCGTTGTCGCCGGAAGCGCGGATGCGATCTACATGGTCGAGGCGGGGGCGAGCGAGGTCTCCGAAGAAGACATGCTCAAAGCGCTCACGTTCGCCCAGGAGGCGATCGGCGAGTTCTGCGCGGTGCAGCAACGCTTCCTTAGCGAGCTCGACATCACTCCGATGGAGGTCAAGCTCGACGAGGCTCCCGCAGAACTCCGGGACAAGGTCTTCGCTGCTGGCGCCGACAAGATGCGAGCGGCCCTGCACAACCCGGACAAGCACGCGCGCATGGACGCTGTGGCTGCTGTGAAGGAAGAGATCAAGGCATCGTTCGACGAGGCCGAGTTCTCCGCCAACGGGAAGCACCTTAAGAGCCTCCTCAAGGAGCTTGAGAAGAAGACGATGCGCGACATGGTCCTCGATGAGGGCGAGCGCGCCGACGGCCGCACGAGCACCGAGATCCGCCCCATCAGCTGCGTGGTGGACTACCTGCCTCGCGCCCACGGAACGGGGCTGTTCACTCGCGGTCAGACCCAGGTGCTCTCGGTCCTCACGCTCGGCATGCTCAATGAGTGGCAGCGGATCGACACCATAGACGTCTCCGAAGGCAAGCGCTACATCCACCACTACAACTTCCCGCCGTTTTGCACCGGCGAGACCGGCTTCATGCGCGGCCCGAAGCGCCGCGACATCGGCCACGGCGCCCTCGCGGAGCGCGCTCTGCTCCCCGTAGTGCCCCCCGAGGAGGACTTCCCGTACACCATCCGCATCGTGTCGGAGGTACTTGAGAGCAACGGCTCGTCTTCGATGGGCTCCGTCTGCGGCTCGAGCCTCGCGCTCATGGACGCCGGTGTGCCGATAAAGGCCCCGGTCTCCGGCATCGCGATGGGCCTTATCAAGGAGGGGGACCGCTATGCGATCCTCTCCGACATCCAGGGCCTCGAAGACTTCCTCGGCGACATGGACTTCAAGGTCGCCGGCACGCCGGACGGCATCACCGCGCTGCAGATGGACAACAAGGCCAAGGGGCTCTCGGTCGAGATCCTCTCCGCTGCGCTGACGCAGGCGAAGGAAGGCCGTGCGCATATCCTTGGCAAGATGCTCGAGGCGATCGATGCCCCGCGCGCCGATCTCAAGGAGTATGCGCCACGGATCATCACCATCAAGATTCCGACCGACAAGATCCGTGACGTCATCGGCCCCGGAGGCAAGGTCATCAAGGGCCTTGTCGAAGAGACCGGGGCTGACATTGACGTGAACGACGACGGCACGATCTATGTTGCCGCCCGCGACGCGCGCGGCGTCACTGCCGTCGACAGGATCAAGGCGATAGTGCGTGACGTGGAGCCGGGCGAGAAGTACACCGGACGCGTCGTGTCGATACAGCCGTTCGGCGCATTCATCGAGCTGATCCCCGGCAAGGACGGCCTTCTCCACATCTCGAAGATGGCCAAGGGCCGCATCGCGCAGGTCGAGAGCGTCCTGAACGTCGGCGACGAGGTAGAAGTCGTCGTACAGGAGATCGATGACCGGGGCAAGGTGTCGCTCGACCTGATCGAGAAGTTCGACGTGCCCGAAGGTGCCGAGGCGCCACCACGCGGCCCCCGTCCCGAGGGCAGAGACGATCGCGGTGGTGACAGCCGCAAGCCCCGTCGCCGCCACTAGTCACGCGCATCTAAGTGCCACAGACGGCCCGGCGGCGCTCGAAAGCGCCTCGGGCCGTCTGCCATGAGACAGGGAGTCGCTGATGTTCTACGACAAGACGGTGCTGGACAACGGCATCACCGTCATGACCGAGTCAATGGACACGGTCAGGTCCGTTACGCTGGGCATCTGGTGCGCCGTGGGCAGCCGCGATGAGTCTGCGCCCGAAGCCGGTATGTCGCACTTCATGGAACACATGATGTTCAAGGGCACGCCTACACGCACCGCCGCCGACATCTCGCAGGCCTTCGACCGTCTGGGCGCCGAGCTCAACGCCTTCACCAGCAAGGAATACACCTGCTACTACGCCAGGCTGCTGGATCAACACACCTCCGATGCGGTCGAGATCCTGTCCGACATGGTGGTAAGTGCCTCGCTCGAACAGGACGCCTGTTCTTCGGAACGCGAGGTCGTCCTCGAGGAGATCTCCCGCTTCGAAGACTCCCCGGACGACCGGGTGCACGAGCTGTTCGCAAGCACGCTCATGCCATCGCATCCCCTGGGTCTGCCCGTGATCGGGACCAGAGACACCGTCGGAACCTTCGACCACGATGCAGCGGCAGCCTTCCACAGGGAGCACTACAGGACCGGCAATATAGTGGTGGCCGCCGCAGGCGCCCTGGCGCATGACGACATCGTCCGCATGGTCGAAGAGCATCTCGTCCTTCCTCGTGGGGAACGCACGGCAAGAGTCCACGCTGTCCCGACGACGGAACCGTGCCTGAAAGTGCTCACCAAGGACACCGAGCAAGCACACATATGCTGGGGCGTTGCCGGCCTCCCCGCGCGCGATCCGGACCGGTTCACCCTCGCAGTGCTCGACGGCGTTCTCGGCGGAGGCATGGCGTCTCGTCTGTTCCAGGAGATCCGCGAGAAGCGCGGGCTGGCGTACGCGGTCTACTCCTATCACGCCCAGTACCAGGACACCGGCCAGTTCGTCGTCTACGCAGGCACGCGTCCGGATAACGCCGCCGAGGTGATCGGCCTGATCCGCGAGGGCGTGGACGCCCTCTGCGCCGATGGGATCAGCGCAGACGAGCTCGACCGCGTGCGCGAATCGATCAAGGGTCAGATGATCCTAGGCCTCGAGAGTACTCGCAGCCGCATGACTCGGCTGGGCAAGTCCGAGGTCACCGACGGCGAGCTGCTGTCGCTCGACGAGATCATCGAACGCATCGACGCCGTGACAACCGGAGGCGTGCAGGAGATGGCCCAGCGCATATTCGACGGCAACCATGCTCTCGCCATCATCGCACCGTTCGGCGAAGATGCTGTGAAGCACCTGCTGTAGGGGAGGGCGGAGCGATGACCAGGGTACTCGTAAGTGGCGCGGCCGGCCGAATGGGCCGGGAGGTGGTTCGCGCGGTCATGGCCGAAGGCGACCTGGAGCTCGTGGCAGCGGTCGATCCGGCCGCCGCCGGCAACCCGGTGGGCGAGGGGAGCGCGCTCAGCTTCGCGCCGGACCTGGATGCCGCAATCAGCGAGGCCGCACCCGACGTCATGGTGGACTTCACGCACCCGGCGGCGGTCGCGGCCAACATCCGAACCGCCCTCGCTCGCGGCGTTCACTGCGTCGTAGGCACCACCGGACTCCCTGTGGAGGACCTTGAGGCGCTCGCCAGCAGTGCTCCCGCCGGAACGTGTCTGTTCGTAGCGCCTAACTTCGCGATAGGTGCGGTGCTCATGATGCGCTTCGCCGCCGACGCCGCGCGGTTCATGCCGCACGTGGAGATCATCGAGCTCCATCACGATCGCAAGGCTGATGCGCCGAGCGGCACCGCGTTGCGCACCGCATCGCTGATCTCGGCCGCCAGGACGAGCGTGCCCGATGCCCCCGGTCGTGAGACCGAGGTCGCCGAGGGTGCACGTGGAGCGCTGTCAGACGACGTCACCATCCACTCGGTACGCCTGCCCGGCCTCGTCGCTCACCAGGAGGTACTCTTCGGCGGGCAAGGACAGACACTCTCGATCCGCCACGACTCCATAGACCGCACGAGCTTCATGCCCGGCGTCATCCTTGCGATCCGCAAGGTCGGGCAGCGCAGCGGCCTCGTCGTAGGCCTCGAACACATGATGGAGGAGTAGCGGACCTGTGGAACGCCCCATCGTCGTCATGAAGTTCGGTGGCACCTCGGTCGCCACTCCCGAAGGCCGTCAGTCGATTGCCGAGCGCGTCACCGAGTCCCTGGAGCTCGGCATCGCGCCTGTGGTCGTCGTGTCAGCGATGGGACGCAAGGGCGCGCCTTACGCCACGGACACGCTTCTGGGCCTGGTGGCCGACCTGCCCGCCGACCAGCGCGAGCGCGACCTGCTCGCCTCCACCGGCGAGACCATATCTGCCGTGGTAGTCGCACACGGACTCCGGGCTGCCGGGATAGCGGCGCGAGCCATGACCGGTGCGGAGGCAGGCATCGGCACCGACACTGTGCACGAGAACGCCTCGATCACCGAGATCCACCCTGCGTTGCTCCTGAACGCCATCGCCGCGGGCCAGGTTCCTGTAGTGGCCGGCTTCCAGGGAATCTCCGACGACGGCAGCATAACCACACTCGGCCGCGGAGGCAGCGACACCACCGCCTGCGCCCTCGGTGTCGCGCTCGAGGCGCAGACCGTCGAGATATACACGGACGTGGACGGCGTCATGACAGCTGACCCGCGCGCCTGCGAAGGTGCGTCAGTCCTCGAGGTCATCGGCGCGGACGAGCTCTTCCAGATGGCGCGACACGGCTCGCGGGTCGTCCACACTCCTGCGGCGGAACTCGCGCTGGCAAGCGGCCTCGGCCTCCGCGTGCGCAACACATACACCGATCACGCCGGAACACAAGTGGCCGATATCTCCTCCTACCGCCCGTCCTCGCTGGCAACAGCGGTCTCCAACACCTCGGGCATCGCTCGCATCCAGGTCCAACTGCCCGCCGCGGAAGGCGCCGCGGAGCACATGGCCGCTCAGGCTCACGTCTACCGCGCGATGGCCGACGCGAGCATATCTCTCGACATGTTCACGCCCGCCTGCGACTCACTGTTGTTCACGGTTGCCGAATCGGACCTCGACCGCGCGTGCGCCATCATCGGCACCCTCGGACTCCCGTATGAGGCGCGCACCGGTCTGGCGAAGGTGACGCTCGTGGGGGCGGGCATGCACGGGGTTCCCGGCGTGATGGCGCGCGTGGCGGAGTCGCTGGCTGCCGCCGGCGTCGCCGTCCTTCAGACCGCCGACAGCCACACCACCATTTCGGTCCTGATACCCGCCGCAGATGCCCAGACTGCCGTAGGAGCACTGCATGAGGGGTTCTCGTTGGGAGAGTGACTCCGCGGCAACACCGTCGGGCGTTGACGGTCGCAGTGTGGCACAATACTTCGGATAGACGGTCACTCCGGCGTCTGCGTGACGCCTGTCGATGTG
>JAFGNP010000041.1 GCA_016926975.1 Coriobacteriia bacterium
CAAGCGGAGGTTCACAGGGCGTGCTGCGTCCCTCGGAGCCGCAGATCGTGGCTATCGGCTCGTCCACCGGTGGGCCGTCGGCGCTTCTCAACGTGCTCGGCCGCCTGCACGAGGACTTCCCCCTGCCGGTGGTGATCGCGCAGCACATGGCCGAGGGGTTCGTTCCCGGACTCGCGTCCTGGCTGAACGCTGCATGCAAGATCGGGGTCGTCTCCGCCGAAGACGGGGGTCTGCTCGGTCCGGGAGTCGCCTACATAGCGGCAACCGGCAGCAACATGGAAGTCGATGGTACGACCGTGCGCTTCACGGAACCTCTCGATACCGAGGTATACGTTCCTTCGGCGGACGTGCTGTTCGAGTCGGTCGCCCGGTCGTTCCACCGCAACGCGGTGGGGGTGCTGCTCACCGGTATGGGGGCGGACGGTGCGCGCGGCCTCAAGAGGCTGCACGACATCGGGGCGCCTACGATATGTCAGGACGAGTCGACATCGACCGTCTGGGGGATGCCCAAAGCCGCGATCGACCTCGGAGCTGCCCGCATGGTGCGCCCCGTCAACGACATCGCAGGCGAGATCGAGCGCCTGGTGATTCCTGCGTAGAGGTCGTGCCTGACCGCTATACTCAAGCCTATGCGAGAACTTCCTATCGGCATCTTCGATTCCGGGCTCGGCGGTCTGACAGTGGCCGGCGAGATCGTTCGCGCTCTCCCGGGGGAGAGCATGGTCTACTTCGGCGACACTGCGCGCTGTCCGTACGGCCCGCGGGATCAAGATGAGGTTCGGGACTTCGTACTGCAGATAGGGACGTGGCTCTCCCTCCGGCCGGTCAAGCTGATCGTCATCGCCTGCAACACGGCAACTGCTGCCGGTCTCGAGCTCGCGAAGAGGACGTTCGACGTTCCCGTGATAGGGGTGGTGGAACCCGGAGCGTGCGCAGCTGTGCAGACCACCGTGAACAAACGGGTGGGGGTGATCGGCACGGTAGGCACGGTCGACTCCGGTGCTTACAGCGCAGCGGTCCGTGCGCTGGACGCGGAAGTGACGGTCTTCTCGGTAGCCACGCCGCGATTCGTGGATGTTGTCGAGCAGGGGCTGCGTCTGGGGGACGGCACGCTCGAGGATTGGCTCGCCGAGATGGGCGATGTCTACATCCGGCCGTCGTTCTACGAGATGGCTCGCCACTACCTGGATCCCTTGAAGCGCAGCGGCATCGACACTCTGGTGCTCGGCTGCACGCACTTCCCGCTGCTCGCCGGTCCTATCCAGCAAGTGGTAGGTCCCAAAGTGCGCCTGATCTCCTCGGCGGGAGAGACCGCCCGTGAGGTGGCCGAGGTCCTGTCGACGCTTGGACATCTGGCTGACTCGGACGCCGAGCGGACCGAGGTGTTCGCGACCACAGGTGACGCCGAAGAGTTCGCCAGACTGGGGGCGCGAGTGCTGGGCAGGCCGTTGGCTTCGGCACAGCACGTGGATCTGGCCGAACTGGAGTGTCTGGTCCCCCCGGAGCGCCGGTCGAACGCGGCCGCTTCTGATGAGGAGGAGACGTGCGTCTGACGGTACTCGGCAGCGCGGCGTCCTTCCCGGATGCCGGCAGGGCGTGCTCCGGGCATCTGGTCCAGTCGGGAGACACCGCCGTGCTGCTGGACTGCGGGAATGGCGTGCTGTCGAACCTCGGCAAGCTCCTCGATCCGACGAAGCTTTCCGCCGTGTTCGTGAGTCACGCCCACATCGACCACTTCGCGGACTTGTACGCGCTGCAGGCAGCGTTGAGATATGCGCCCTCGGGGCCGATGCCTCGTCTGCCGCTCTACCTCCCCGCGGGCCTGTTCGCACGCATGGGCGCGGCGCTCACCGACCATGCCGCGAGAGAGCTGGCCGAGGCCTTCGAGGCCCACGTCCTCACGGCAGGTCAGGCTGTCGCGATCGGCGGGTTCAGGGTGACCCCGATGGCGGTCGAGCATGTGGACGAGACCTTCGCGCTGGTGGTCGAGTGCGACGGCAAGCGCCTGTGCTACACGTCGGACACCCGCTTCGGCGATGCTGTGCTCGATGCCGCCAGAGGCGCGTCGGTCTTGCTCGCCGAAGCGACTCTGCCGCCGCAGTTCGAGGGGCGGGCGCCACACATGACGCCTGCGGAGGCCGGCAAGCTCGCAGCGCAAGCGGGCGCCCGCACGCTGGTACTCACGCACATGTGGCCGACGGTAGACCGCGAAGCCGCGGCCGTGTCCGCCAAGGAGCATTTCGGCGGGCGTGTTATCGTGGCCGATGAAATGGACTCGATCGACATCGACTGAAGGAGGCCGCCGTGCAGCGCTCGGAAGGCCGGGAAACCACGAGAATGCGCCCCGTCACCATCACCAGGCGGTATCTCAAGCACGCTCACGGTTCGTGCTTGTTCGAACTGGGCGACACCAAGGTGTTGTGCGCAGCCACCATGAGCGACAGCGTCTCCGGCTGGCGCAGAGGCAGCGGTCTGGGGTGGGTGACTGCCGAGTACTCGCTGCTCCCCGCCTCCACCAACACCCGTACGCGCCGGGAGGTCGCGCAGGGCGCGCCCAGCGGACGTACGCATGAGATCCAGCGCCTCATCGGTCGCTCGCTGCGCACCGTCATCGACATGGCGGGTATGGGCGGTGAGTACACGCTCAACGTCGACTGCGATGTGATCCAGGCCGACGGCGGCACGCGAACCGCAGCGGTGACGGGCGGCTTCCTCGCCGCCTACGACGCGCTCTGCTCCTGGCGTGACGCTGGGCGCATCCGGGAGCTCCCCGTCATCGACTACGTTGCGGCCACTTCGGTGGGCGTGGTGGACGGTGTGACCTGTCTGGACCTGGACTACTCGGAGGACAGCATCGCCGAGGTGGACATGAACGTCGTTTGCGATGGGACCGGGCGCTTCATCGAGGTGCAGGGCACCGGCGAGCGCACCCCGTTCGACCGCGACCGTCTCGACGAGCTTCTGGATCTGGCGGTCAGGGGCACCGGCGAGCTCATCGCCGTGCAGCGCAAGGTCCTCGGCGAAGACATCGGTGCGTACAGTGACCGCCTCTGACACTCGGCGGGTCGTCGTCGCTACCGCAAATCCGGGCAAGCTGGAGGAGATACGCTCGGCGCTGCCGTTCGAGGGCTGGGAGTTCCTGACTGCGAGGGACCTCGGTCTAGAGCCGCTGGACGTGGAGGAGACCGGAGACACCTTCCTGGCCAACGCCCGCCTGAAGGCGCGCGCGTATCACGAGGCGTTCGGGCTGCCCGCGCTGGCCGACGATAGCGGGCTCGAGGTCGACGCTCTGGGCGGCGCTCCGGGCGTGTACTCGTCGCGCTACGCGGGTGAGTGTTGCGGCGGGGACTCGGCTAACAACGCGCGGCTGATGATCGAACTCGGGGAGGTTCCGGCCGGGAAGCGCACGGCACGGTTCCGCTGCGTGATGGTGTTCGTGGACGAGTCGGGGGACGAGACTGTGGCCGAGGGTGCATGCGAGGGAGCTCTCGGTTTCGAGCTGCGCGGTGACAGCGGTTTCGGCTACGACCCGCTGTTCCTTCCGGACGCCACGCCCGGCCGTACGATGGCTGAACTGACGCTGGAGGAGAAGAACGCGATCTCTCACCGCGGCGCGGCTCTGCGCGCGCTGAGAGACAGTCTCGGCAGATAGGCAACGGGAGCGGATTTGCCCGCTGTCGCACGCGCCCCTATACTTGGCGATGCTCTCGAGCAAGGTCCTCTGGAAGGGCCCTCGGGCGCGGTGTCGGGCCGTAGCGCAGCTTGGTAGCGCATCTGCTTTGGGAGCAGAGGGTCGTGGGTTCGAATCCCGCCGGCCCGACCATGTTTTGCGGCGGTAGTTCAATTGGTAGAGCATCAGCCTTCCAAGCTGATTGTTGCGGGTTCGAGTCCCGTCCGCCGCTCCATAACGACACCCGGCGCGCCTCGCGGCGAGCCGATTGACAACGTAGGGCGCCGCAGGTACCGTTCTCACTCGGCACTTCGGAGGCGCTCGATACGCGCCCGTAGCTCAGTTGGATAGAGCGGGAGACTTCTAATCTCTAGGTCGGGGGTTCGAATCCCTCCGGGCGTGCCAGTCACTTCATGGTGGGTGTAGCTCAGTTGGTTAGAGCGCCGGACTGTGGCTCCGGAGGCCGCGGGTTCAAGTCCCGTTACCCACCCCAACGATCGCTTTGGACGACCCGCCCACCGGCGGGTCGTCGTGCGTCAGCCGAGCCGCACTCGGCTACACTGTGGAGAGCGAAGTCGCAGACAGCTCCAGCGAGGAGTCGCCATGCTCTCAGACATCGAGATCGCACACGCCGCGGTTGTTCGGCCGGCACGCGAGATCGCCGAGGAAGCAGGCATCGAACCGGACGAGGTCGAGCCCAACGGCCGCCACAAAGCGAAGGTCACACTCAAGGTCCTCGAGCGTCTGAGGGGCGAGCCGAACGGGCGCTACGTGCTGGTCACGGCGATCACCCCGACCCCGCTCGGCGAGGGCAAGACGCTCACCACCGTTGGCCTGGGGCAGGCGTTTCGAGCGGCGGGGCACTCGGCCATATCGTGTATCCGCCAACCTTCGCTAGGGCCCGTGTTCGGCATCAAAGGTGGCGCGGCCGGCGGAGGCTACGCGCAGGTGGTGCCGATGGAGGACATCAACCTGCACCTCACCGGGGACGTGCACGCCATCACTGCCGCGCACAACCTGTGTGCAGCGTTCATCGACAACCACATCTACCACGGCAACGAGCTGGGTATCGACCCGCACGCGATCACATGGCCACGCGTGCTGGACATCTCCGACCGCGCCCTGCGCAACGTCGTGATCGGCCTTGGCGGGCGCAAGGACGGGAATCCGCGCGAGTCGAGCTTCGAGATCACCGTGGCAAGTGAGCTGATGGCCATCCTCGCGCTTGCGGAGGACCTTTCGGATCTGCGCGCCCGGATCGGCCGGATCATCGTCGGCTACACGTTCGAAGGCCAGCCGGTCACCGCAGAGGACCTGAAGGTGGCCGGATCCATGACCGTGCTGATGAAGGAGACCATCAAGCCCAACCTCATGCAGGACCTCGAGGGCGGACCGGTCTTCGTTCACGCCGGCCCGTTTGCCAACATCGCGCACGGCAACAGCTCGATCGTCGCCGACCGGATAGCGCTGAAACTCGCCGACTACGTGATCACCGAAGCCGGTTTCGGCGCGGACATGGGTGCAGAGAAGTTCGTGAACATGAAGTGCCGGGCTTCAGGTCTGGCTCCGGACGCGGCGGTGCTCGTGTGCACCGTGCGCGCGCTGAAGGCGCACTCGGGCCGTTTCGAGGTCAAGCCCGGTCGCGCGCTCGATCCCGGGATGCTCGCCGAGGACCTGGAAGCCGTCGAGGCGGGCATGCCCAATCTGGTGAAGCAGATCGAGAACGTCCGCTCGTTCGGCATACCGGTGGTCGTGGCGATCAACGTGTTTCCTTCCGATTCACCGGCCGAGCACGCGCTCATCGGGGAGCATGCGCGGGAGGCGGGGGCGTTCGATGTTGTCACGCACCACATGCACGCCGAGGGCGGCCGGGGAGGTCTTGCGCTGGCCGAGGCGGTGGAGGCTGCGTGTGAAGAGCCTTCGGCACTCACCTTCACCTACCCGAGCGATGCGCCTATCGGCGAGAAGATCGCCGCTATCGCCACCCGCATCTACGGGGCTTCCGGCGTGGACTTCTCCTTCGAGGCCTCGCGCGCGATGCAGTCGATCAGTGAGGCCGGGCTATGCGGGCTTCCGGTGTGTATGGCCAAGACCCACCTGTCGCTGTCGCACGACTCCAAGCTGAAGGGCGCGCCGAGCGGGTGGCGTCTGCCCGTGCGCGACGTCCACGTCTCGGCGGGCGCCGGATTCGTCTACGCGATGTGCGGGGACATCACGACGATGCCCGGTCTGCCTGGGAAGCCTTCCGGCGAGCATATCGACATAGACGCCGAGGGCAACGTGGTCGGACTGTCGTAGGCTCCGGGGCGCATTTGCATTCCTTCCGACAGCGGTTACAATATGCGAGCGTTCGGGCCGTTAGCTCAGCTGGTAGAGCAGGGGACTCTTAATCCCAAGGTCATAGGTTCGATCCCTATACGG
>JAFGNP010000042.1 GCA_016926975.1 Coriobacteriia bacterium
AGCAGCGCGCGGTAGGCATCGAACGCAGACTGCGTGGCCGAAGAGAAAGCCTCGGCGGCGACCGGGTCGGCGGCGACAGCAGGCGGCACCACGAAGGTGGGCTCCTGTGCGTAGGTCACGTAACGCTGCGACTGTTGGTTGTAGCTCGCCAGTCGGTGCCGCACGAGCTGGTGGGTGAGCGCGCGGCTCACGCCGTCGATCGCGAACGTGTAGCTCGCGTGCTCGAGCGCCGAGGTGTGCCCCGAGGTGATGATGATCTTGAGCACGCGCCGGACGTCCTCGTCGGACATCGCCTCGAGAAGTTCGGCGGCGCCCACTGGCGCGTAGCACAGCCTCGCGGCTGCGGCGACCGCGCGTTCCGGATCGGGCGTGTGATTCAGAAGCCTGACGTCCAAGTGCACTGCCTCCACAACACAGGAAGGCGGGTGCTCCCCGCCTTCTGCGATGATACCAGCGTTTTGCGCAGCGAGAAGACTACTCGGCGGCGTCCGCCTCAACATCTTCCGAAGCAGCCCCGGCGTCCTCGGCGACAGCTTCGTCACTCTCGACAGCCTCAACTTCTACGACTTCGACAGCCTCGGCCTCTACGACTTCGGCAGCCGCTTCGCCGCTTTCGACGGCAGCCTCGACTTCGACCTTGGCCGCGCGCTCGGATTTGGTGGAGTCCTTCTGCGCCTTCGCCTCACGGGCAACAAGCGCGGCCTCCTCGGCGGCCTTCTGGCGAGCCTCGCGCGCCGCAGCCTCCTTCTCGGCAACCACTGCTGCAGCGTTCCCGAACTTGTCGGAGAAGCGCTGTACGCGACCGCCGGAGTCGACCAGCTTCTGAGTACCCGTGTAGAACGGGTGGCACTTCGAGCAGAGCTCGACGTGGAGATCGGCCTTCGTCGAGCGCGTCATGAAGGTCTCACCGCACGAGCAGGTGACCTTGGCCTCGACGTAATCGGGATGGATTCCAGTACGCACTTCAGGGACCTCCGTAGTCATGCGCCTGGTTTCCGACCAGGCGCGCAAACAGCCCGCGAATCATAGCACGGCCTTGGACGAGCGGCAATGGCGCTCACGCCCGCATCGGACGGAACACAGGGCCTACAGATCGATGCCGTTGTTGTTGCGCTTGCTCTCTGCGCTTTTCGCCATCTTGGTGAGGAACTCGCTGTTCGACTTGGTCTGCTTCAGACCCTTGATGAGCATGTCCATCGCGCGCTCTGTCGAGTCCACCCCGTGCAGTATCCGACGCAGACCCCAGACAAACGGCGCCTCCATCTGATCGAGGATGAGCTCCTCCTTGCGAGTGCCCGAGGTGATGACGTCTATGGCCGGGAAGATGCGCCTGTCGGCGAGCTTCCGGTCGAGCCGGAGCTCCATGTTGCCGGTGCCCTTGAACTCCTCGAAGATGACCTCGTCCATCTTGGAGCCGGTGTCGACGAGCGCCGTGGCGAGAATCGTGAGCGAGCCGCCGCCCTCGATGTTGCGCGCCGCACCGAAGAACTTCTTCGGCGGGTACAGCGCCGTGGAGTCCACGCCTCCGGAAAGGATGCGGCCGGACGCGGGGGTGGCGAGGTTGTACGCACGCGCCAGGCGCGTGATCGAGTCGAGCAGGATGAGCACGTCGAAGCCACTCTCCACGAGCCGTTTCGCGCGCTCCATCACAAGCTCGGCCACCGCGATGTGGTTGTCGGCCGGCATGTCGAAGGTCGATGAGACGACCTCGCCGTGGATCGAGCGCTGCATGTCGGTGACTTCCTCGGGACGCTCGTCCACGAGCAGGCACATCAGGTAGACCTCGGGGTTGTTGGCGGTGATGGAAGCGGCGATGTCCTTCAAGACGGTGGTCTTGCCGGCCTTCGGGGGCGAGACGATCAGCCCGCGCTGCCCCTTGCCGATCGGGGCGACGAGGTCGATCACCCGGGCGGTGATCTCCTTCTCGCCATGCTCTAGCCGCAGACGCTCGTCAGGGTAGACCGGCACGAGATCGCGGAAGACCTTCCTCTGACGCGCCGAATCGGGATCGCCCCCGTTTACCGCCAGCACCCTCGTCAGCGCCGGGTACTTCTCCGACTCCTTGGGAGGGCGCACCTGACCCTTGACCATGTCGCCTCGACGCAGCTCCGCACGGCGAATCTGGGACATCGAGCAGTACACGTCGTTGTCACCGGGCAGATAGCCGCTGGTCCTCACGAAGCCGTAACCTTCCGGCAAGACGTCAAGGATGCCGACGATCTCGACGAACCCTTCCGACTTGACCTTGGCTTCGTACACGGCCTCGACCAGCTCGTCCTTCTTCTTGAGCAACCGGACGTCGAGGTTCAGCTCGGCGGCCATGGCCCGGATCTCGGCCACGGTCTTCGCCTGCAGCTCCTCACGAGTGACGGAAGGCTGCACGACTTCTTGCGATTGGCCGCCTCCCCGGCGACCACGCTTGCGGGGACGTGCACTCACGCGTTCTTCACCTTCTCCCAGTCGGCCAGGAACGACTCGAGACCGCGATCGGTGAGCGGGTGCTTCACCAGCTTCTCGAGGACTCCGAAAGGCACGGTTGCAATGTCGGCGCCCATGAGAGCGGCAGCGACCACGTGCTGGTTGTGACGCACGGATGCGGCGATGACCTCGATCGGGTGACCGAAGTCGTAGTTGTTGAGGGCCACGATCATGTTTCCGAGGTGCTCGAGACCGTCCTCGGAGATGTCGTCGAAACGCCCGATGAAGGGGCTCACGTAGCGTGCGCCCGCTCGCGCCGCCATCAGAGCCTGCGGCACCGTGAAGCACAGCGTCATGTTGACGTCGATGCCCCTGTCGGCCAACACCTTGGTCGCCGCCAGCCCCTCTGGCATCACCGGGACCTTCACCACTACGTTGGGAGCCAGCGCGTGGAGCTCCTCGGCCTCGAGGATGATGCCGTCGCGATCCAGACTCACCGTCTCCGCGGAGACGGGACCGTCGCAGATGTCGCAGATCCTCTGGATGTGGCCGTGGAACTCCGCGAGGCGCCCGCCCTCACGGGCGTACAGTGTCGGGTTCGTGGTCACCCCCGCCAGCACGCCCCACGACGCGGCTTCTTCGATGTCCCGCAGATTCGCGGTGTCCAGAAAGAACTTCATCTACTGCGCTCCCTTACCTTCGGAGGGCGAAGGTACACCCTCTGCTGTCTCCTCGTCCTCGCTTATCACCGTGTCGACGATCAGTTCCAGCACCTCGGCTACCGTTCTGTCCAACTGGTGGCTGTGAACCACCGGCGTCCCGTGCTCGGCCGCCAGATCCTCGACGTAGTTCCCCAGCAGCCTGATGTTGTCGAAGTTCGCCCTGTACCGCTCGAACGGTCGCATCCCGTCCGTCTGGACTTCACGGATGTAGAAGTGGCTTCTGTGCGCCTCTTCGTCATCTACGACGATGAGAAGTTGCACGACGTGCGCGTTCTTGAACTGGGAAGGCTCGATATACCCCGGAGCTACATGTATGCCCTCGAGCACCATGCTGACGCCCTCGACCACAGCGCGATCGACGAGTGACTTGATGCCGGTGGCCACGACAGCGGCCTGCTCACGGAACCCGACGATCACGGGGCTTACGCCACGGGGGACAGGGACTCTGAGACCGCGCCACGCATCAAACGAGCTCTCGTAGATCGCGGGCATGAGTTCCCGGGAGAAGATACCACGCATGACCTCACGAATGCTATCCGTCGAGACGATTCGCGTGATGCCGAGCCGGTGCGCGACTTCTGTGGCGATCGTCGACTTGCCGACGCCGGTGGTGCCACCTATCAGAAGTATCAGCGGCCGCTCCAGCCTGGACATCTCGCTGAGACGGTGGTAGCGCGTGGCGATCTCCGCGCCCGCGGCTTCCATCAGCGCCTTCTCGGCATGGTCGTGCAACTCGGCCATCGTGACCTCAAGGCGACCCGTCGCGCGCAGGTCGTCCTGCACCTGCTGAGCCACCGCGTAGGCGCGGGCGGGACTCAGGCCTGTAGCAGTGAAGGACTGAGCGAGCAGGCCCTTGCTCATGGGCAGGCCGTGCTTCTGGTCCTTGATGATCACGGGCGTTGTGTTCGGCATCAGCGGCTCCTGGCATCGTGACGTTCGGTGGACAGGCGTACCACCCGGTCCATGGCTGCAACCAGCGCAGCAGGATCCGGGGATGCGGGTTCGTTGTCGCACAGTACCGTGGGTACGCCTGCATCCGCCACGGCCGCTGCCGCAACGTCGATCGCCGCAGCCTTCAGTTCGGTCAGCAGCAGGTCGTACTTCCCGGCGCAGGCAGCGATGTCTTCGCGCAGACGGACACGGTCGGAGAGGTGCGGGCTCGCCATCACGACCTCGCAGCCGAACTCGCTCTCCAGATGTTCCGAAAGCAGCGGCAGGAGGTGCGAAGGAGCCGTCGTGGCGAAGAGGACGCGCGCGCCGGCCACATCGGCAAGCGGGCGCGGCCGGAAGGTCACGGGCACGACAGGCACGTCGTCCCGGACGGCACGTATCGCGGACGTGAGCTCCGAGAGTCCACTTGCGCTCACCATCGGCTCCTCGGCTCCTGCCACGATCACAGCGTCGGCAAGGCGCAGCCGGTAAGGCCCGAAGAAGTCGCGGACGTACGACACCCCCTGCGCGGCGCTCACTACCAGGAGCGTCGCGTCCGCCGCAACCGGCGGGATGGCCGAGCCCGAGCCTTCCAGCACGATGATCTCCTTGCCGAGCGAATCGGCGAGCCTCGCCCCTTCGGCCACGTTGGAGAAGAAAGTCTCCCCTGCAAGTCCGCCGCCGCAGCGCCTGCACCCGACAGTGGTGACCCGGCTCATCACGGCGTCCTCGTAGTTGTCCGAAGATGCGTGCACTCCCCGGCGCGCTAGAGCGCACAGGTCCTCGGTGGTGAGGGCCACCTGTTCGCCGTGTATCAGCTCCGGCTCGTCCGGACCCCCTCTGCCCATCGCGAGCACGACGATGTCACGTCCCTTGGCCTTCAGGTACCGCGCGAAGTGCGCGGAGACCGCCGTCTTCCCCACCCGCTTGCCGGTGCCGATGATGGATATCGCGGTAGTCTGTGTGACCAATTGCGGCGCAGGCGGAGTAAACGCGAAGTCCGCACCTCTGTACTGCACGCCGTGTCCGAGCGCGATACCCGCAAGCTCCATCCGGTCCGGCGCGGAAAGGACCGGTTCGTCGGACAGGTCCACAGCCACCTCCGGAGCGAAACGGTCGATGGCCTCCACAAGCGCCCGCGCACGGTCCGCACCCGTCACGACCGGGAGCCCGTAGACAGCCTCGCTCGCAGCGGCATCGACCTTCTCGGTGCCGCCGACGAACACCGCGCCCAGCACTTCGTATTCGGCAGACAGCTGCTCGAGAGCGAAACGAACCACAGGCGGGTAGTGCTCTCCGTCGATGAGCGCGATAGCACGCATCATCAGCCGCATTCGCCGCGCTCGTGAGGCTTCCACGTGCACTGCCGCCGAAGATCACGCTCGAAGTCCGCGACAACCTCAGGCTCGTGGAACGGGTGCTTGAGTATCACGCGGACTCGCTCGGGAAAGACCTCGATGATGTTGTAGCTGGCGCGCGTCATGCCACGCAGGCGGTGCGAACACGCGGTGCCAGCATTGACGATCACCATCTCCTCCAGCCGCCACACGTTCGGCACGTGCTTGTGGCCGCACAGCACGACATCGCAACCGCTGCTGTTCAGGACCCGCAGCAGGTCGCCGGCGTCGTAGACGATGTTGCGCTCGCGACCGGTCCCCGGGACCGGAAGCAGATGGTGGTGCAGCGCGACGATCTTGAACTCCGAGGGATCCGCGAAGCGCTCTTCGATCCACAGATAGCGCTGGCGGCCTATCCTGCCTGCATCCAGGTCGGGTTCGGATGAGTCGAGACCGAGCACGCGCACTCCGCCGAAGACGAGCTCGGTCGAGCGCTTGCCGAACAGCTCCTCGAAGTGCAGGTCACCGACGTTTCGCGCGTCGTGGTTCCCGGGCAGCACCATTACGTTCTCCACGCACATCCGAGAGAGCAGCCTGTGGGCGACCTGAAACTCCTGCCGGAAACCCATGTCAGTGAGGTCCCCCGTCACGATCAGGGCATCCGGCGCGAGCTCGTTGACCTCGTCCACCACGCGTGTCGCGAGACTCGGTATGTGGTACTGGGAGCCGCAGTGAAGATCGGAGATCTGCACTATGGTGACCGGTCGCTCTGTACTCATGGTCGCTCCGTTGTCGATGGGACGTTGGAGATGCGGAGGATCGCGGACAGCTTGGGATACCTATTCATTCCCCATCAGGCGGTCGCGCATCACATACGGCTCGCCGAGTCCTACAACTGCCGCGCGCCTACCCTGTCTATCGGAAGCGCCAGCACCCGGCCCCGCCCTATCCCGTCGAGAGCCGTCCGCGCGACCTCGGAGAGCGCTCGCGCCCGCTCAAGCGCACGCTCGTCGGTGAGACCCTGCACGATCGAGACCATCGTGGGTCCCGTGCCCGAGAGCACCGCACGCCCCGCGCCTATCGCCTCAAGCAGGCTGCGCACCGCCTCCAGGTCCGGGATGAGTTCTCTCCGGTAGGGCTCGTGGATCGCATCGTGCAACCCTGCCTGCAGGTACTCGGGGCTGCCCGTCGCCATGCCGAGGGCCACGAGCGCCGCCCTCGCCGCGTTCGATGCGGCATCGGCGTGCGGCACAGACTCCGGTATCACGTTCCTGGCGACGGGAGTGGAGAGTTCGGCCTCTCCGATGACGGCAAGGACAGCGAACCCTCCGGCAGGATCCACGTGCGCGCTGGTCAGGTCTCCGCCTGCACCGGAGGTGACCGTGAACCCGCCCCGCAAGGCGGCAGTCACGTTGTCCGAATGCCCTTCGAGCTCGACAGCCATGCGCAGCAACCGCATCTCGTCGAGATGGCCGCCCGTGAGCGCGTTGCCGAGCACCAGCCCACCGACTATGGCCGCGGCAGATGACCCGAGCCCCCGTGCAACGGGAATCCCGTTGTGGCAGGCGATATCAGCTTTGAGTTCGGGATGTCCGGCCTCGGCGAACACGCGGGACATCGCGTGCGCCACCAGATTGTCCGGGCCGGCCGGAAGCCCCCCGGCACCTTCCCCGCCGATTTCGACGTTCCACTGTTCGGCCAGCTCGCCCTCTACCTCGTTATACAGGCCGAGAGCCAGTCCGAACGAATCGTACCCCGGGCCGAGATTGGCCGACGTAGCGGGAACTGAGACCCCGATCCTCAAGGCTCACAACTCCTCGACGCGCAGCACCGAGCCGATGTAATCGACTACATCGAGCTGCTCGATAGCCGCCAGCGCGGAGCGTATGTCGCACTCGGCCGCCTCGTGCGTGATCCAAACGATCTCCGCGTCCCCGTCCTCGGCACGACGCTGGATCACCGAGGCGATGGATACGCCGCTGTCGCCGAAGATGCTCGCGATCGCCGCGAGCACACCGGGCTGATCGCATGCGTGGAGCCTCACGTAGTAAGAGGTGACGAGGTCGGCGATGTCGCGCACGGGGTGGCTCTCGGTACATGTGCAGCCGACAAGACCCCGGCAGCTGCCCTGAATGTGGCGTGCCGCCTCGACGAGATCGCCCACAACCGCTGAAGCCGCAGGCAGAGAGCCGGCGCCTTCCCCGAAGAACATCGTCTCGCCGACGGAGTCGCCCACCACGTAGATGGCGTTGTAGACGCCGCTCACCTTGGCCAGCGGATGATCTGAGCGGATCATCGTCGGGTGGACGCGGATGTCCAGGCCTTCCGCCGTGCGCTTGCCGATCGCCACGAGTTTGATCTCGTAGCCGATCTCCCGCGCATACTCGATGTCTCCGGGCGTGATAGAGCGAATGCCCTCCGCGGGCACGTCGGCGAATGTCACGCGTGAATTGAAGGCGATCGACGCCAGGATCGCTATCTTCGCGGCTGCATCGAGCCCGTCGACGTCTGCAGTGGGATCCGCCTCGGCGAAGCCACGTGCCTGGGCCTCGGCAAGCGCCACATCGTAGGTGAGGCCGTCTTCCGCCATGCGGGTCAACATGAAGTTGGTGGTCCCGTTCACGATGCCGTACACGGCCTGTATCTCGTTGCTCACCAGGCTGTGCTTGAGCGGACCGATGATCGGTATGCCTCCGCCTACCGCAGCCTCGAAGAAGATGTCGGCCCCGGTCGCCGCAGCAGCGTCCATGACCTCCTGGCCGTGAGTGGCCATGAGCGCTTTGTTGGCCGTCACCACTGTCTTGCCGGCTCCGAGAGCGTTGAGAACCACCGTGCGGGCGACACCGGTGCCGCCTATGAGCTCGATCACGACGTCGATGGCCGGATCGTCTATCACGTCGGCAACATCTGTGGTGAAGATGTCGGCCGAAAGACCCAGCGCCTTGGCCCGCTCCGGATTGCTGTCGGCGCACTTCGCAAGCGCCAGGTCCACTCCGGCCCGCGTGCGGAAGTGCTCCCGGTGACGTGCCAGGATCTCAACCACGCCGCTGCCGACGGTGCCGAGACCGATGAGGCCGACGTTCACAGTACGCATCGCGCGTCCTCCACAGTAGACTGCCCGCTCCAGTTCATTGTAGCCGAGGCTCGACGAATCGACGCGCTCCGGCTGCCCTGGCGCACAGGGAACGCTCGCACGCGGCTACCCCAGGTCGGTCTTCATCAGGTCGTCGTAAGTCTCACGGCGGACCGCCCAGCGCCACTGCCCGTCGCGCACGAACACCACGCCCGGGCGCACTTGCTTGTTGTAGTTGCTGCTCATCGACTGGCAGTACGCGCCGGTGGCAGCCACGCACACGACATCGCCAGGCTCCGGGTGCTGCAGCGGCGCATCGCGCACCACGACGTCCCCGCTCTCACAGTGCTTGCCGGCAATGGTACCCACCATCTCGCGCGGCCGGTCAGCCTTGTTGGCGATGAGTGCCTCGTAGTGCGCGTCGTACAGCGACGTGCGGATGTTGTCCGACATGCCACCATCGACGGCGACGTACGTGCGTATGCCGGGGATCTCCTTCACCGAGCCGATCGTGTACAGCGTCACTCCGGCCCGCGCCACGATCGAACGCCCCGGCTCCACCGCCATACGCGGAACCGCTACGCCATGACGCTCGCACTCCTCTTTGATGCCGTCGACCACTACCTTGCCGAAGTCCTTCACGGTGGAGGGCTCGTCCGGCGCTCCGTATGCAACGCCGAGACCGCCGCCCACGTCGAGCATCCGTACCGGCTGTTCGGTCTCATTCTCGATCTGACGCATGAAGTCGACCATGACCTGGATGGCCTTTGCGTAACTGTGCAGCGCGAATATCTGGCTGCCGATGTGCATGTGCAGACCCTCGAAATCAAGGCCAGGCAACGAGATCGCACGCTTGACCGCCTCCATCGCCAGGCCCTGATTGAGCCCGAAACCAAACTTGGAGTCTTCGGCTCCGGTCACGATGAAGTCGTGCGTGTCGGCCTCCACGCCGGGAGTGACACGGACCAGCACGCGCTGCGTGACACCGCGTTCTGCCGCCAGGGCCGAGAGGCGCTCCATCTCCTCGAAGTTGTCGACCACCACACGCCCGATGCCGGCATCGAGGCACTCGGCCAGCTCGGCAGGCGTCTTGTTGTTGCCGTGCATCTGCACGCGCTCCATCGGGAAGCCCGCCCGCACCGCGTACGCTAGCTCGCCGCCGGAAGCGCAGAGCAGACAGCACGCTTCCTGCTCGACGATCTCGACCATCGCAAGACAGAGGAAGGCCTTGCCGGCGTAGACGACGTCCACGTCTTTCCAGTGGTAGCGCGTCCACTTCACGTACTCCGAGAGCTGGTGGCGGATGCTCGCCTCGTCCATGACGTAAAGCGCGGTACCCGCCTCACGCGCGAGGGCGACCGTGTCGACACCGCCGATCCAAAGGTGTCCGTCCTTGACCTCGGAGGTCATCGGCAGGACAGGCAGCAGGTCGGTGCCTGTGAGGCCGTCAGGCGTCGCAGGCGGACGCGGAGTCGAGGGTCTGGCCATGGCGCACGTTCCTCCCCTGAGGCATGGTGTCTGTGAGGAAGAAGCATACACGAGGGCGGCGCGACGCGCGAAGCCGGGGGCCTGCGAGCTACATGCGCTGAGGCGCGCTCACACCGAGCAGGCCGAGCGCACGCGCGAGCACCATGCGCGAAGCGTCCGCGAGCGCAAGACGGGCGCTTCTGAGCGCCGGGTCGTCCACTACCACCTGACAGTGCGTGTAGAACTGGTGGAAGGCGCTCGCCAGGTCTTCCGCGTAGGTGGCGAGCTTGTGAGGAGCACGCTGGCGAGCCGCCGCCTCGACTACCTCGGGGAACTCGGCCAGCTTGCGAAGCAGTCCGAGCTCGGCATCGCCTTCCGAGGTGTCAGGGTCCGAGCCGAGCAGCGCGAGCGCGTCCGGCTCCACCGTGATGCCAGCTGCCACGGCTGAGACGTCCACGCTCTCGTCGGCCGTGTCGGCACCGGCGGCCTTTCGCAGGATGCTGCAGATGCGCGCGTGCGCGTACTGCACGTAGAAGACGGGGTTGTCGCTCGAGCGCTCCTTGGCCAGGCCGATATCGAAGTCGAGCGGCTGGTCGGTCGATCGGCGCAGGAAGAAGTAGCGCGCCGCGTCGGCGCCCACCTCATCGAGCAGGTCCTCGAAGGTCACCATCTCGCCGGTGCGCTTGCTCATGCGCACGACTTCGCCGTTGCGGAAGAGGTTGACCAGCTGGCCGATGATCACCTCGAGCTTGCCGGGATGTCCGAGTGCGGCCACAGCCGACTCCATGCGCTTAACGTAACCGTGATGGTCCGCACCCCAGATATCGATGACCAGGTCGAAGCCGCGGTCGTACTTGTCGGCGTGATACGCCACGTCGGCGGCAAAGTACGTGTACTCACCATCGGCCTTCTTCAGCACGCGGTCCTTGTCGTCGCCGAAGTCCGTCGACCTGAACCACAGCGCGCCCTCGTGTTCGAAGACGTAGCCGCCGGCGCGAAGCCGTTCGATCCCCCGCTCTATCGCACCCGCGTCGTGCAGCGTGCGCTCGGAGAACCAGACGTCGAAGTCGACGCCCATTCCGTGCAGCACGCGCTTCAGGTGGGCGAGCACAGCCGCGTAGGCCTGCTCCTTGAAGTGGGCCTCACGCTCGGCGGCAGAAGCGTCCGCCCAGTGCTCCCCCTCGGCCTCGAGGATCTCGCGCGCGATGTCTGTGATGTACGCACCGCGGTAGCCGTTCTCGGGAAACTCCACCTCGCGGCCGACGAGCTCGAGATAGCGGGCGGAAACGCTCTCGGCGAATATGTCCATCTGCACGCCAGCATCGTTGATGTAGAACTCGCGCTGTACCTCAGCACCCGAGTGCTCGAGGATGCGCGCGATACTGTCGCCCAACGCCGCCCAGCGACCGTGCCCGACATGCATCGGGCCCACGGGGTTGGCGGAAACGAACTCCACTTGCACGCGCTTGCCGGTGCGTTCGCCGGCTCCGAAACGCTCGCCCTGCTCGCGCACGCGCAAGACCACGTCGGCGAGCACACCACGCACAAGTCGGACGTTGATGAATCCGGGGCCGGCGATCTCTACTGACTCGGCGATGCCGGACAGCCTCTCGCGCAACCCGGCGGCCACCAGCTCTGCGATCTCCCGCGGCGGCATGCCCGCGAGCTTGGCGGAAACGAGCGCGACGTTGGTGGCCCAGTCACCGTGCGAGGGATCGCGAGGGCGCTCTACGGCTATCGCCGGCGCCTCTGTGAGTGTGAGGCGCCCGTCCTTGATGGCGGCATCCACCACCTCGGCTATCGCAGCGTTCAACATCTCTCGCACGGTCGGAGGCTCTCCTCGGTAGGGTGGCGTCGGGGATTCAGGATACCCCCGCCCAGGACCGCGGGCAATCAAGACCCGTCCACTCCTGTGCTAGCCTTGAGCACGGCCTGCAACGACCGCCTACCGGCAAGGGGCGCCACAGAATGGGACTCCTGAACAGCTCCAACATACCGACCGAGGGCAAGCGAGTGGTCAAAGTGCGCGTCGACCGTATAGGCGCCGCAGCCGGCAAGGAGTTGTGGTGGGTGGCCCTCGGCTTCAACGATGAAACGACCAAGCCTGAAGGCATGTTCACCAACTACGACGAAGCGGCCTCACTCGGCACTCAGCTCGCTGACGAGTGGCATGTTGAGGTAGTCGTAACGAAGGCGGTCTAGCCGCCCGAGGCCCGGTAGCGCCTGAGCCTGCTGCGCGTAACAGCTTCCACCCGGCGCTGTATGCCCGGAGGTGCGGTGCCCCAGATGTCGGGATTCCTCCCCCAGCCCGCCATCTGCTCAAGATGCTTCTCCCCGAGCGTCCCATGTGAAACCGCGTCCTGAGCGCAGTGGAGCGCGTACCCCAGCATCAGCAGGTCTCTCCATCTCATCGCGCGCCTCATGTACATCCTCGACCACAACCACGCAGCGGGCGCGAAGTGACGGGTGATGTTGCCGAGCGAGGCTCTGGCCGGGTAGCGCCTGTCGAACCCGATGCCAGCAAGCGAGATGAGTTCGGCCTCTCTCTCGGAGAAGCCCTCCTCAAGCGCCCACTGGCGCGTCAGCTTCTTGTGGACTTCCGGACCCATGACCTCACCTGTGGTATGGCTCGCCGCGCATGATGCGGAAAGCGCGATACAGCTGCTCGAGAAGCACTACCCGCGCCAACTGGTGCGGCAGCGTCATCGGCCCGAGCGACAGCCGCTCGTCGGCCCGGGACAGCACCTCCGCGTTCAACCCCGCGGCGCCGCCGATGACGAAAGCGACGTGGCTCCGGCCTTGAATGCCCTGGGTCTCCAGCCATTCGGCAAACCCCTCCGAAGACCGCGCCTGTCCACCGATCTCCAACACCACCACAGTCGCACCGTCGGGTATGGCGCGGAGCAGCCCGGCGCCCTCGGCCTCCAGCGCACGCTCCTTGTCGGCGGTGACGTCGCGGTCCGGCACCTCGGCGATCTCGACCCGCGCGTAGGGAGTCAGCCGCTTGAGGTACTCGGCCGCAGCATCCTGCCAGTAGCGCTCCTTCAGCTTGCCGACGCAGATGATGTCGAGTCTCATTGCAGGTCCGTGACCACGATGCTGTCGACCTCGTAGTAGTCGGCCATGATCGTGTTCAGCCAGAAGTCCCTGTCGGCGCTGCCGTCACTCCAGATCACGCCCCTGCGGGGCTCGTCGTCGGTCAGGCGCACGACGGCGACGTCGCGGATGCCGTCTCGTTTCTGCGCTTCGATGGCTGCCGAGCGCTTCTCCTGCCCGAGTCTGAGCTCCCGGGCCTGCCATCCGCTGAGTCCGATATCGCACGACACAGCCAGCAGCAACAGACCGAGCACCGCGGATGTGACGAGAGCCGGAAGACGGTTCAGAACGCGCTCCTGCTCGCCGTCGTTGCCGAGCGAGATCACCGCCACCGTCAGGAAGACCGCACAGAACATGACGGTGCGCTCGGCACCGAAGTACGGCCGCACGAGAAACGGCGACATGGTCGCCAGGCCGAGCAGCGTCCACAACCACCAATCACCGACCGACGCCGACGACCGAGCCGGACGCTCGTCCCCGTGTCTGCCGGCAAGGGCCACCGGAACGGCGAGCAGCGCCAGACAGAGCAGCCAGGGCGCATAGGGAGGCAACCATTCCACAAACACGTGCACAAGGTACTTCGCCGCGGCGATGAGGGTGAGCCAGAGCCCCTCGTCGGGAACCTGCGCCAGGCGCACGCTATTCCCGGGCGCCATGAGACTTGCCGCACCGGCAAGCACCAGGCTGAACGCCCCGGCGTAGAGGTGCACGGGCATGCTCCACAGACGGCCCGCACGCACGGCCCTCGTAGCGTGAACCGCCAGGAAGAGAACGCTCGCCACAAGCATCTGCTCCTGAGATGCGCCTACCCACACTCCGAGCAGCACCATCGCGACTACAGCGGCTGTGGCTTGAAGCGCGCCGGGACTCCGGGGCGCTGACTTGGCGTCCCAACGACGGTACTGGTACAGGAAGACCAGGGTCGCTACAGCGGGCCAGAGGTACACGAAGGACCCTGATGCCCAGAAGATGGTCTCCTCCATGGCGGGCATGCCCAGCCAGCAAGCCGAGAGAAGCAGCCCCATCACGTACAGATCCGCACGTCGAGCGCAAGGCAGCCGGCCTCTGGCCAGCGCGAA
Source organism: Coriobacteriia bacterium (assembly GCA_016926975.1). GTDB lineage: Bacteria > Actinomycetota > Coriobacteriia > Anaerosomatales > Anaerosomataceae > UBA6100. The sequence goes on from JAFGNP010000042.1 coordinate 14,123, forward strand.
TGTCATGACCATCAGTAGGATCAACCCCGACCAGATCACGATGCCGTACGCCGGGCGTACCTGCATCGCAAGCCAGGAGAAGGCCGAGGCCGAGAAACGCCCCGACCACGAGGTGTACCCGGAAGATACGACGTCCCAGAGACCCGGATGCTGGCGGAGGATGATCGCACCACTGAAGTCATCGGAGACCAGGGGTTCGTTGAGTGCGAGAAAGGCGAGCGCCGCGCATGCCAGCGCCGAGAGCGCGACCGCGATCCGGTCGATCACGGGCAGTAGGCGGCTTGTCGGCGGAGCAGCGTCGTCCGACTGGAGACCGGAGTCTGCGGTGGCGATGCGCGACTCCATTCGGCTCTCCTATCTTTGATGCGAACAGCGCCGCCCGAACACGTGCCGAAGTCTAGCATACGGGCATCGCGACGCCTGGTCCTCCGGATGCAGTAGGAGCCACACCCTCCGCGGTGGAGACACGGATCCCGGTGTGGCTCTCATCTGTTCTGCTCTGATGACTCTGCAAGACTGCGTTTCCGCAGGTAGATTGTGTGGAGCCGACGAGCGGATTCGAACCGCTGACCTGCGCATTACGAGTGCGCTGCTCTACCAGCTGAGCTACGTCGGCACGCCTGCTACTCCGTTGTCGTGCTACCGCCCTCCGGGCGTGGCCTGCGTCTGCGACGACGCCTCGACCCGCTCGGTGCGGCACCTTCAGTCGCGGGCGCAGCCTGCTGCGGCTTCGGCCCACGGCCCTTCGGCGGCCGGGGCTTCTGGCCCTGGCTCCCCGCCTTCGGCGCTTCGGATGCGCCCTTGGACGCCGATCCGCCCTGCTTAGAAGCCTGCCGCTTCCGGCGCGACTCCTGCGGACGCTCTCCGCCCTGCGCTTCCGACGACTTCTCCGCCTCCCGCAGAGTCGGCGTCGTGCCGCGCATCACAGCAGAGCTGCCCACATCCCGGCTCAACGCGTCCGCATCCAACTTGCACGGACCGCTCCTACCGGCACTGCAATCGAGCGCCGTCAGCGGCACCGTGACTTCCGGGCCGCCCTGCTGCCGGATGGTCAGAGTCTCTCGCGGAACGTTCATCGAAGAGATCCTGCCAGCCGAACCGTCCGGGAAGTCCACGGTCGCTCCGCACTTAGGAGCGCGCTGCTTGAAGTCCTTGTACGCGTCGTACTCGTACCGCAAACAGCACATGAGTCTGCCACACAGGCCACTGATTTTCAACGGGTTGAGAGGCAGGTCCTGCTCCTTGGCCATGCGTATCGAGACCGGCTGGAACTCACCTCCGAACCGCACGCAACACAGCGGCTGTCCGCAGTGCCCGAGACCGCCGACCATGCGCGCCTCGTCGCGCACGCCGACCTGCCTCATGTCGATGCGGTTGTGTAGCTCGGCAGCGAGCTCGCGCACGAGCTCGCGGAAGTCGACACGCTCTTCGGCAGCGAAGTAGAAGACCACCTTCGAGTCGTCGAAGAGATGCTCGACGCCGATAGCCTTCATGTCCAGGCCGTGCTTCTCCACCAGCGCGCGGAACCGCTCCATCTCATCGCGCTCTCGACCCGCTAGCATCTCGATGCGCGAGAGGTCGCTGTCGGCAGCCACGCGCACGACAGGCTTGAGCTGTGCCGGGATCTCGTCAGCCTCGACTTCGTGCGGCGCCCTGACTACCTCGCCGTGCTCCTGTCCGCGCTCGGTCTGAACGATCACCGTGTCGCCCTCTTCAGGCGATGAGCCGGCCGGGTCGAACCACAGGACCTTGCCGGCGTAGCGAAGCTTCACTCCCACTACCGTGGGCATCGTAGTACCTCCTGTATGTCGAACAGCATGGCCTCTACGGCCAGCTGGAGGCTCACATTATAGGCTATGCGCTCGCGCGCCGTCCGCACGCACTCGAACGCCCGGAGCGCGGCGGGAACGCTGATGACGGCAGCAACCTCCGCCGTGGCATCGGCAGTATCCACGTTGCTCACGAGCTCCGGGACGCCCTTCGCCATCACCAGGCAGTCGCGAAGCCAGCTCTCGGTCACGCTCATGATCTCGACGATGCCGTCACGCTCGCGCGCGGTGAGTTCGCGCTTGTGCCGCTTCTCCATCCGATTGGCCACGCCCTTCGAGAGGTACTCACGTGCCGAGTCCATCTCGTCGGCATGTACGCCCTTCATCTCCTCCACGGGCGCCCGGACGGCTGTCAGTAGCTCGCGAGCGGCCAGCAGAACGTCATGACCGTCCATCACCTGCAGGCGCTTGAGGATCTCCATGATGGTAGCGCGGGCGTTCCTTCGGCCTGCAGAACGCAAGAAGTCGATCGCCCGCGGGATCACATGACCGGCAGCCGCAAGCGCGGCGCGCGCCTCGTCTTCGCTGGCTCCGGTCCGCTCCACTACGAGTGCGAGCGCCGTCGACTCGGCCACCGGTGCGAACCTGACGACATGGCAGCGCGAGGCGATGGTGGGCAGCACATCATCGAAGTCGCCGGCGAGCAGCACGATCACGACATCGGACGGCGGCTCCTCGAGCGTCTTGAGAAACGCGTTCGCCGACGCGTCGTTGAAGCGGTCGGCGTCCTCGAAGACGTACACCTTGTACCTGGCCTCGATGGGCTTCAGGTGCACGTCGCGGATGATCTCGTGTATCTGCGGCACCACGTACGTCACGCCCTCGGGCGCGAGCAGGTGCAGATCGGGATGGGTGCCGTTCTGTGACCGCCTGCAGGCATTGCACGAACCGCAGCCGCCGTCCGCGCAGAACACGCTGCAGGCGAGCGCCCTGGCGGCGGTCTTGCGGCCGGACCCGGTCGGGCCGACGAACAGGTAGGCATGCGCGACCGTATCGGACTCGGCCGCCGTCCGAAGATAGCCGACCGCCTTGCGCTGCCCCACCAGATCGTCCCACACGCAGCCGCTCACCGGCTCACTCCTGTCCGGCGCGGGCCAGAAGAGGCTCCACGTGAGACCACACGGCGTCGGCGACATCCGTAACCTGCATCCGCCCAATGAGCTTCACTCGATCCGGCTCGGCCGCTGCGATCGCGAGGTAGCCCGCGCGGACACGCTCGTGGAAGTCCTGACCTGCCTGCTCGAGGCGATCGGCGCCGGCTGCCGTCGCATGCTCCAGCCCGGCAGCGGCGTCCACGTCGAGAAGCAGCGTGAGATCGGGCACGAGACCGCCGGTCGCGATCCGGTTGAGCTCGCGCACTTCCTCCACCAGCAGGACAGCGCGACCGTAGCCCTGGTAGGCCACACTCGAGTCGGTGTACCGATCGCAGAGCACCACTGCCCCCTCGGCCAGCGCCGGACGGTAGTGGGCCTCCACCAGTTGCGCGCGGCAGGCCTCGTAGAGCAGGAGCTCCGCCCGGACGTCCAACTCGCCGTGAGCGGGATCCAACAGGACTTCTCGGATGCGCTCTCCGGCGTCACCCGGCGCGACTCCACCGGGTTCGCGAAACGTGCGGACTTCCAGTCCCAGGCCGCGCAGGCGCTCGGCGAGAAGCACGATCTGCGTCGACTTGCCGGAACCGTCGCCGCCTTCGAAGGTGATGAACAGCCCGCTCACGACATGTCCCCGGTCGCGTATTCGGCACGCGCCTCCGCATACAGATCGCGCCCTTCGGCATCTATGGCCACCCACGCGGGAAACTCATCGAGTTCCATGCGCACCAACGCTTCGGTGCCGAGCTCGGCATAGGCGACTGGGACAGCCGACACGACCTTCGTCGCCAGCAAGGCTGCCGCGCCGCCCACTGCCGCCAGGTAGACAGCGCCGTTTTCGACGCATGCGCGACGGACCGCTTCGCTGCGCGAGCCCTTGCCGATCGTGGCGACTATACCGGCCGACAGCAAGCGCGGGGTCCAGGCGTCCATGCGTTTGGCAGTGGTAGGCCCGACGGCACCGGCAGGACGCCCGGCTGAAGGCGGAGTCGGACCGGCGTAGAAGAGAACCTGCCCCTCCAGTCCGTGAGGCAGCGCGCCCTCTCGCTCCAGCCCGACCACGATCCGTTCGTGCGTGGCGTCGCGAGCGGTGAAGACGGGGCCCGAGATGAGCACCTGCGTCCCTGCGGGCAGAGTGCGCAGAAGCGTCACGTCGTCCGGAAGCTGTATGCGGACGGGCTCACTCATCGTCGGCCTCCACAAGAGGCGGCTCTACCTCAGCGATGCGCCAGTTCAGTGTCCGATACGCATAGTACGCCGCTCCAAGCACGATCAGCGAGGCTATCTGCAGCGTCACCCGGGGGCCGGTGAACCATGACGGGTCAGCCATTCCTTCACTCATATGACGGATGACGGTGCCGAGCACGTCGGCCAGCGGAGCTACCAAGACCATCGAGAGCAACAGGGAGACCCTGATGACCGATTCCATCGCTGTGAAGACCCTGCCCCGAATCTCATCGTCCACGGTACGCGCGACGTATGTATTGCCTGCCACTGTCAGGCACGCGATGCAGAACCCGGCGGTGATACCGAAGATGAGGGAGACCCAGTACACACCGATGCTCGCGAACACGAACATGCTCGCTCCGAACATGGCCACCGCGCCCAGGAAGAGCATCTGGAGCGGAATTCGGTTGGCGAGCCTCGGGACGAGAATCGCCCCCGCGACCATGCCGAGGGCTAGAAGCACGAGCACGAAGGTCTGCGGCGCCGCCACCAGGTTCCGGACAGCCTCGAACTGATCGAGGATCGGCACTCCGTCGGCAAGGATGTCCTGCACGTACGCCAAGCCGACCGTGATGATGGAGCCGCCGCCGAGGATCGCCAGCCCGATGGTGATCAGCAGGCCCCTGAGCTCCTTGTGCTGGCCAAGAAACCGGAAGGACTCCAGCGCGTCCCGGCCGATCAGCGACAGGTCGAACTTCGCGTCGTCCCGCCCGGGCCGCACCTTCACCCGGATCGACCACAGCAGCAGCGCGGAGATGACGAAGGTGAGGCTGTTGAGCACTACGCCGGCTCGCGGGCCGAGAAGTGCCGGCGCCAGCGGACCCACAAGCGCATCGACGAACGGGAACCCGCTCGAGAGCACGGAGCGCACGATCGCCTCGAACCCGGCGAGGATCGCGCCCGACATCGTGAGGCCTATCAGCATGCTGGCCTGCTGGGTCGTGTAGGCAAGACCGTTGGCAACGGTCACCTCTTCTTCGGCTACCAGGCGGGGGATCAGCGCGCTTCTCGCCGGTGAGAAGAACAGCGACGCCATCTCCATGAGCAGAACGATCAGATAGATGAGCGCGAGGCTGTTCGTGACCAGCAGGAAGAGCGTCAGCAAGGCGCGGATGACATCGCAGGCGATCATCAGGCGCCGCCGATCGAACCGGTCCACGAACACGCCGATGAACGACGAGAACAGCAGTGACGGGATGATCTTGGCGATCATTATCCCGGCGACCGCGAACGACGAACCTCCGGTCAGTGTGGTGACCAGCGGGATGAGCAGACCGATGACCAGCCAGTCGCCTATGCCACTCACGAACTGCGAGAGCCACAGCGCCCTGAACCGACGGTTGCGAAGCACCGCCGAGTAGGGGGTCTTCACCGCAAGACTGCGAGCTGCCTTCACTTCTTCGGCCATACTACGGCAGCTCCACTGTCACAGTACGCATGGCCGAACAGCCGAGGTTCACGGCCACCGGCAAGGCGGCGATGTGGCTAGGCGCACTCTGCACCTTCACGGCAAGCGCGGTGCAGTTCCCACCTAACCCCGCCGGCCCGATGCCTAGCGCGTTGATATCGGCCAGCAATCGGGCCTCGAGTTCCGCGCCCTCTGCCGTGGCGGCGGGAACATCGAGCGGGCGAAGCAGCGCCTTCTTGGCAAGCTTGCCGACGCTGTCGAAGGTGCCGCCCACGCCCACCCCCACCACGAGCGGGGGGCAGGCGCCGGTCGCCTTCGCCGAGACGGTCTCGACCACGAACCGGCGGACGCCTTCGCTTCCGGCCGAGGGATCGAGCATCGCAAGCGCGCTAGAGTTGTCCGAGCCGCCACCCTTGAGCATGACGTACACCGTAGCGCCGGCGCCCGGCCTGAGGGTCACGTCGAGAAACGCCGGCGTGTTGTCGCCGGTGTTAGTGCGATCACCGAGTGCGTCGCGTACGACGCTCATGCGCAGCGCGTTCTCCAGGTACGCTTCGCGAACGGCCCCGTCGACCGCCGTCTGCAGATCGCCCGCGGGGCACTCGGCAGACCCGAGCTCCACCCACACCCACACGGTACCGGTGTCCTGGCAAAGCGGCACGGAATCGGTTCTGGCGATCCGCGCGTTCTCTACAAGCTGCCCGATCACCGACCGGCCGCGCTCCGAGGTCTCGCTGGCAAGAGCGCGCTCCATCGCAGCCAGTACGTCAGGGCGTAGCGTCGTGGCCGCCTCGGCTATGGCGGAACGGACCGCACCGGCGATGTCGGCCGCGGAAGTCACTCAGACCTCGAGGTCGATCGACATCAGAGTCTCGGTCACACCTGCCGCCGAGGCGTGGAGAGCGGCGAGCTCCTGCTCGTCCAGCTCCCACTCGGCCACAGAGAGCACGCCGCGCCGCCCGAGCGATGCCGGGACGTTCAAGTGCAGGCCCGACAGCCCGTACTCTCCGTTCAGGAGTACGCACGAGGGCATCACAGCGCCTGTATCGCCGAGTATGGTGGTCACCATCGCCGCAATCGACGCGCCCGGGGCGTAGAAGGCGCTGCCCGACTTGAGCAGTGCGACGACTTCCGCTCCGCCGAAGACCGTCTTGCGGACGATCTCGGCAACCTCGTCGGCTCCGAGCAACTCCGGAAGCGGCGTGCCGCGCACCTTGGAGAAGCGTGGCAGCGGCACCATAGTGTCACCGTGCGCGCCGATCACGACCGCTTCGATCTCGGAGATGGGAGCGCCGGTGGCATCGGCGATGAAGTATGCGAAGCGTGCCGAGTCGAGCACCCCGCCCATCCCCAGGACCCGCTCCGCTGGAAAGCCCGATATGCGCCAGGCGAGGTGCGCCATCACATCAAGAGGGTTCGTCACCAGGACGACCACGGCGTCGGGCGAACTGCTGCGTACCTCGCCCATGACCGAGCGGACGATGGCACCGTTGGCTGCCAGCAGGTCCTCGCGGGTCATGCCGGGCTTGCGGGGGAGTCCCGCCGTCACGACCACCACGTCAGAACCGGCGGTGGGTCCGTAGTCGTTCGAACCAGTGATGCTGCCGCCGAAGTGCTCCAGGGAGCGGGCGTGCATCATGTCGAGTGCCTTGCCCTGCGGAATACCCTCGGCGACGTCCACGAGCACGATGTCCGCTAGACCCTTGAGGGCGATCAGGAAGGCAGCCGTCGCGCCCACCTGTCCCGCACCGACGACCGTTACCTTGGGCAGTGACATACGCGTACGACCCTTCCAGTGCGTGAAGCGCCGCCGGCGTCGACGGCGCGAAGATGGCTTTGAACTACGGAGTGGATTCTACCATGCAAGGCCGTGATGCCCCCCGGGGAGCGACAAGCGCCAAGCCACCGGCCGCCCCTACTTCTTCGTGCCCCCGGACTTCTTCTTGCCCTTGCTGGTGCGCGTTGCGGCAGGCTTCTTGGCGGCCCCGCGGCGCCCGCGAGCAGCGGGGCGGGCGGGCTTAAGCGGGCACTCGGGATTGATGCAGATCTTCCAGGGGCCCTTCTTGTTGTGCACGATGATCTTCGGCGAACCGCACTCGCACGTCTCGTCTGTGGGTTCGATGTCGCCCTGTTGCGGAAGCGGGTACGAGGTCTTGCACGTCTCGTACTCGGTGCAGCGCACGTAGCGGTTGCCGACGGGCGAGTAATGCACCACCAGGTCGCCGCCGTCACCTGTGGGACACGCACCCTTTGCGATCGTGATCTCCGGACCCTTCTTGCTCGGGCAGTCGGTGCTCAGGCACATCAAGCGCGGGCGCTTCTTGAACTGGATGACGGTCACCTGCGGCGTGCCGCACTCGGGGCACGGGACGTCGGAAGCCTGGTACTTCGCGTTCTTCGGCAGAGGATAGGTGACCTTGCACTCGGGATAGCCGGAGCACCCCACGAAGTAGCCCCGGGTCTTGGGCGAGTACTTGATGAGCAGGTCGCCGCCGCATTCGGGGCACTTCCCGACCTTGGCGTCCTCGTCGATGGCGCCCTTGAGCATCTCGGCGACCTCGTCGACGTTCTCCAGCAGTTCGCCGAGCACCGTCGCCAACGTGTTCTGGGAGTGGCCGACGACAACGGGGAGCGTCGACTGCCCCTTGGCGATCGAGTCCATCTCCTCTTCGAGCGAGCCGGTCATAGCCGGCGTGGTGATCTCGCTCGCGTACTTGGAGAGTGCCTCTATGACGCTGCGCCCCTTGTGCGTGGGCTCAGTAGGATCGTTATTGATGTACTTGCGGTCGTACAGCGTCTGGATGATGTCGTGACGCGTGGCCTTGGTGCCGAGGCCGAGCTTCTCCATCTCCTGGATGAGCTTGCCCTGCGTGTACCGGGCGGGAGGCTGCGTCTGCTTGGCCTCCATCTCGGCGCCGAGGAAGTCGACCTTCTCTCCATCCGCGAGCTGCGGCAGATGCTCGTCCTTCTTCAGGCCGTAGGGATAGATCGCCCGGAACCCGGGGACCTGCACGACATCTCCCCTTGCGACGAAGTGCTCGCCGGATACCTCGAGCCTGACCGTCGTCTTCTCGATGATGGCAGCATCCGACAGCGTCGCCATGAACCTCCGGGCCACCAGGTTGTAGAGCTTCCACGCCTGGCCGTCGAGCTTGTCGGGATCCGCGGCTGCAGTCGGGTGTATCGGCGGGTGGTCCGTCGTCTCCTTGTCACCTCTCGTGGCATGGATCGGCGAGGCCAGCAACTTCTGCGCATGATCACGGTAGAACGGCACCTCGGAAAGCGAGCGCAGGATACCCTTGATGTCCAGGCTGGGCGGGTAGACCGTGTTGTCCACGCGCGGGTAGGAGATCAGACCGCTCATGTACAGAGACTCGGCCACGCGCATCGTCTGCGCCGGAGAAAGCCCCTCGGACGCGGCGGCAGCCATGAGCGCGGTAGTGTTGAAAGGCACCGGCGGCTTCGACTGGCGCTTTGCGCGCTCTACCGAGTCCACCGTGGCGGAGGAAGCGCCTGAGACCGCCTCGAGGACCCTGGTCGCCTCGCCCTCGCTCTTGAACTGCGACGTGGCGTGCGAGGCAACGAACTCCTCGCCGCTCTTGGCGAACGTGCCGCGCACCACCCAGTAGTCCTCCGGCACGAACACGTCGCGCAACTTCTCGCGGTCGACTATGAGCTTCAGCGTGGGAGTCTGCACGCGGCCGGAGGAGAGGACGTCGCCGAACGGCTTGCGCGTGACCCGCTGCAGGGCGAGCGTCAGGTAGCGCGTGAGAACGGCGCCCCAGATCAGATCGATGTCCTGCCGGGTCTCTCCGGCCTGGGCTAGCTCCTCGGAAAGGACGTCCTCGTTGGCGAAAGCCCGCTCGATCTCGTCCTTGGTGATCGCCGAGAAACGCACGCGGGTCACCGGGACGTCCTTGTTCGCCGTCCGCACCACATCACGCGCGTCGGCGCCTATCAGCTCGCCCTCGCGGTCGAAGTCGGTGGCGATGATGACGTGGTCCGCCTTCTTGGCCAGGCTCTTTACCGACTGGATGATGCCCTTCTCTTTCGGCACCTTCTCCACGTCGACGCGTGTCATGACCGGCAGGGTCTCGAGCCTCCAGCGCTTGAGGTCTACCTCACCATCGGCTGCAAGCACGTCGGCCACGCCCGCCGCCATCACGCGCGCATCGGACTGCGCAAGGTCCCGAACGGCGGCCTCGTCCAGCACGCGCGCGAAGTCGACCCCCATGATGTGGCCCTTCAGGCCGATGGAGACCCACTCCTCGCCGTTCCGGCGGAACTCGTAGACGGGCGTCGTGTAGACCTTGCTCGCCTTGGGCTTACCCACAGCGAGTATCTCGGCGATCCGGCGAGCGGCTATGTTCTTCTCAGAGATGATCAGGTGCATGCAGTCGGTCTCCGACCATGAGGCGGCAATTCCTGCCGAGTATATACGGCACGTCAAGCCGCAAGCTAAACGGGATCGTAACCGGGACGGCTGAAAGTGGTCCCCGGGAAGGCCGGGGCTACAGCCCGATCTCCGCCGCTCGAGACTGCATGGCGCCTAGCGCCAGAGCGAGGAACTCATCGCGAGACATGCCCAACTCCTCGCACGCCGCCATCTGCTCCCGGCTGGCTCCTCGCGCGAAAGCCTTCTCTTTCCAGCGCTTGAGAAGCGAGCGCAGCTCCACGTTGGCGAGCGACTTGTCCGGCCTCACCAGCGCGGCAGCGACGATGAAGCCGGTAGTGGGGTCGGCAGCGTAAAGCGCCTTGTCCATCAACGATTCGCGCGGCGCCTTCTGGGCGTGCGCGAGAATGGCATGCAGCATCTCGTCATCGATCTGCCCCTCGAGCATCTCGGCGGTGACAACGCCATGCCTATCGAAGTCCTCGGCAGTCTCGGCGTAATCGAGGTCGTGCAGCAAGCCCGCCAGAGCCCAGCGCTCGACATCGGCCTCTCCGAGTCCGAAGTGGCGCGCGAGCGCCTCCATGATCACCTCGGTGGCGATGCAGTGGTTCACGAGATTCTTGTTGGGGATGCGGTCGCGGGTCAAAGACAGCGCCGCTGCACGATCCATCATGCCGAAGAGCCCTCCTTCGCCATCTCGATCCTGTGAGTCAGCCATTCCGCCCAGGCATGCACGCCATCTCCTTTGGTGGCCGCCATCGGGAAGATCGGCGCCTTTCCGTTAAGGCTCTCCACAACCGAGCGGAACTGGACCTCATCGAAGTCGAAAATGCTAAGCGTGTCGTACTTGTTGAGGATCACGGCCTCGGACACCTGGAAGATGTTCGGGTACTTCTGAGGCTTGTCGTGGCCTTCCGGCACCGACAGGATCATCACCTTGGCGTTCTCGCCCAGATCGAAGTCCGAAGGGCAGACCAGGTTCCCGACGTTCTCGATGATTACAAGGTCGAGCTCGTCCAGATCGAGCGTGTCTAGCGCGCGGCCGATCATCGCCGATTCCAGATGGCAGGCACCGCCGGTGTTGATCTGCACCGCAGGTATGCCGTGCGCGCGGATCTTCTCCGCATCAACCTTGCTCGCGATGTCCCCCTCAATGACGGCGATCGCGTATCGATCGCGGAGCGCGTCGATCGTGGCCAGGATGGTGGAGGTCTTGCCCGCGCCGGGCGATGCCATCAGGTCGAGCACGAACACGCCGTGCTTGTCGAAGCGGGCGCGGTTGGCAGCTGCGAGTTCCTCGTTCGCCGCCAGTATCTGCTTCTCGATGTCGACCTTCACGCCCTCTCCCTCTCAGTCGATGTCGATTGAGTCGATCTTCATCTCCCGGCCCTGCAACAGCAAGACGACATAGCTTTCGCACGACGGGCACCTGGCGCCGGAGTAGCGGTCGTGAAACCACTCGTGCCCGCAGTCGGCGCACTTGGAACGCGCGCCGAGCATGGTGACGTTCAGCTCGGCGCCTTCGGCGATCGTGCCGGTACGCAGAGCCTCCCACGCGAACTGCAGCGCGTCCTCCATCACCTGCGTCAGCTCGCCTATGGTGACGTTCACGCTGTTGATGCGCTTAGCCGAGGCGCCCCCGGCACCCTCTATCGCGGATGCCAGTATTCCCTCTGCGATGCCCATCTCGTGCATCTGCGGCTCCTGCTACTCGGACTCGGGCAAACGCTGGGCCTTGATCTTGCGCGCAAGCATCACACGCACAAGAAGCATGCTCATCTCGAACAGCGCGACCATCGCCGCCGACAGGGCAGCCATGCTCCACGGGTTCCAGTCGGGTGTGATCATGGAGGCCACTACAACGATCACCACCCACACCACGCGCCAGTTCTTGCGAAGCGTCGCGTACGGGACCACGTTGAAGTACACGAGATAGAACACGATCACCGGGACCTCGAAGGCCATGCCGAAACCGGCGAGGAACCACATGGCGAACGTCATCGCACTCTGCGCGCGCAGCATGAGGTTGAACGTCTCTCCGCTCTGCTCCACAAGCCAGGCCGTGCTGGGCTCGAGGATGAAGAAGTAGCAGAACGCCACGCCGCCCAGGAACAGCAACACCGCCGCGACAAACGTCCAGATGAACCAGCGGCGCTCTTTGGGCTTCAGCGCCGGCAGGAAGAACGCGAACACTTCGTAGATGATGATCGGACTGCCTGCGACCACGGCTGCGAACATGCCGAGCCGGAAGCGGTTCGACATGGCTTCCAGGATGTCGAAGACGTACGAGCCTTGGTCACCGATCACCGGTCGCATCGGGCCGACCAGCAACAGGTAGACCTTGTCTGAGTACAGATAGCCGACGAGAGTGAGAATGCCGACCACCGCGACGACGACACTGAGGCGCTTGCGCAGTTCGTTCATGTGCGCCGTGAACGGCATGCGCTTGGGGGAGATGGGCATGGTCATGCGCGGTCGGGGGCCGTCAGGCCTCGTCCCGCTCCCCCTCTCCGTCCTCGAAATCCTCCGAAGGTGGAGCGTCTGCGGCCGCATCGCCGCCCGCTTCGGACTCCGGCGCCTCGTCGGACGAGACCTCGACGACAGCGGTGGCCTCCGGCATCTCCTCGGGCGCTAGCCCGCCGTCGGGGACCTCGTCCACCGATTCCGCGGACTCGTCCTTCTCCGGCTCCGGCTTCGTGAACCCGCCACCGCCGACCTTCTCCCGGAAGTCCTTGCCGGTCTTGAAGGGGTCCTTGCCGAGTGAGGGGTCCGCCGCGAACACCTCGGCGCGGATGGTCGACTCCATGAGGTCCTGGTAGCGCTTGAAGTCGCGCATGAAGCGCCCGAGGGTGCGGGCGAACTGAGGAAGCTTGTCGGGGCCGAAGAGCAGCAACGCCAAGACCACGATGACGACGAACTCCCACCCGCCGATACCTAGCAACGCTCAACTCCTCGATAGCAGAACGACCGGACGGAACCGGTCTGTGCCGATGCGCAGAGCCGAAACGGCAGGGATCAGAACTCCCGCGCCTCTTCGGCAGTCTCGAACAGTGGGAAGACCTTGTCGAGCCCGGTGATGCGGAAGATCTTCAAGATACCTTCCTTGGTGCACACCAACCGCAGCGTGCCACCGTTCTCCTTCACGCGCCTGAGAGCGCTCACGAGCACGCCCAGACCCGAACTGTCTATGAAGTTCAGGTTGTCCAGGTCGACAACGATGTGCAAGCACCCGGCATTCGCAACGTCGGCAAGCTCCTTCTTGAGCTTGGGCGATGTATACACATCGACTTCTCCGCTCAGCGCGATCGTGCACATCGCACCTGCGTTCTCAGTTGAGATGTCGAGCTCCATGTCTGGGCACCGCTTTCGGCCGAGGATGCGTGCGAGCACGATTGTACCCGCAAGATAGCACCCCGTGCCAGCGCGGGCATGCCCCGTGAGAAGCTGCGGAACACGGGGTACTAACTCTGTGCCGAAGATTCATACCGCAACAGGGGGATGATATGGGGTTGTCGATCCAACTCGATCAGAGCCCGGACAGTTGGGTTCTGACTGTTCAAGGTGATCTGGACTACAGCGAGTGCGCAACGTTTCGCATGACCATCGACAGGATCCTGAAGCACCTGCCCGCTACCACGGTGGTCGATCTAGCCCAACTGGACTACCTCGATAGCTCCGGTCTCGGCCTGCTGCTGTCTCTCTCCAAAGAGTACGGCGCGCAGGGCGGGCATCTGGTGCTGGTCACGAACGAGTCGGTGGACAGCATCCTCGATCTGACGAGGCTCTCGAGCCTCTTCTCATGTGCATCCTCGCTTGAGGAAGCGCGCACGATGCTGGCAGACGTGCCGAAGTAGCGCCGTCCGCACCCGGACGCAAAACGACCGGCCCATCCAGGGTCGGTCGTTCTTGCTCTATCATGACCGGCCCGCTAGGGCGTGGTCGTGGCAGTCACAGAAGGCGCGTACTCGGCCAGCATCCCGCGCGCATTCTCGACCTGAGCGCTCAGCTCGGCATTGTCCGAAGCGGCGTCGATGAACGCCTGCAGCGCCGACGGCGCAGCTTCGCTCTGACCGTAGTAGAGTGCGAACGCCTTGTTGCCGAGTACGATGTCGTCGTCGGGCCTTATCGCGAGCGCCTTGTCGTAGTAGCTGACCGCGCTCAGCCAGAACGGGATGGCCCCGGACACCTGTCCGCTTTCGTACACGGCGACCGCCCATTCGAAGTAGGCATGGCCGACCTGAGCGATGATGTCCGGGTTGTCCGGGCTGCTATTCATGGCAGTCATCGCAGAATCCACTCTGGGCTGGTACTCCGCGGTGATGGAATCGGTACCGCTATCTGCATCCGAAGAGCTGCTTCCGCCGCCACCGATACCGGCAGCGACGATTGCGATCCCGCTTGCCACGAACGAGACCGCGACAACGATGATCACCACCCGCATCCACAGCGGTGTGTCCGACTTGTTTACGGACATCGGGTTCTTCTTGCTCGGCTTGCCTGCCATTTCGCTCCTCAAGACGATAAGAGGCCCGACCGACTCTTGCGGTCGGGCCTCCGGTGATTGGCGCTACTCAGAGGGGGTCTCAGCTGTCCCGGTAGTGGCCATGGAGTCGATCGGGGGATGGCCTTCCGGAAGCTCACCCTGCTGAAGCTGCTCCTCGCTGAGTTCCGGCGCGGTGCCGGTGGTCGTCGCCGAGCCTGTCGACGAAGCGCCTCCGCCCGGCGCTATCAGGAAGCCGACCATCACGCCCAGGAGAAGCCCGATGACCGTCATCAGCGCGGCTACCGTCATGCTCACGTTCTGCTCGAAGAAAGGCGCCGCACCCTGCGCTCCAGCCGCCTTCGACGCGGCAGGCTTGGACGCCTTGCTGCCCGACTTCGGAGTGCTCTTGCGCGCGGACGGTTCGCTCTTGGCGCTCGACTCGGAAGAGGGCTTCGTGGCCTCGTCGGCCACCTCCTCTTCCTCATCAAAGAAGAAGTCCTGGTCGCTCACTTGCGATTACCTCCTTGGGATCTGCAACTGCCGTCGCTCCGCCTCAGAGACGGTCGCGACCTCGCGCGATTATAGCATTGACCTTCGGCATGTACCGCTCGTTCGAAGACAGCCGCCGATCGGCCCACCGGATGCCGATAACGGCGATATTGGCCGCTATCAGAGCCACGACAAGGCCGCTCACATCCGGAGTAAAACCTGCCAACCTCCCGAGCAAGAACCCCGCCAAGTATCCGAGCAGCATACACAGCACGGGTACCACAAACACAGCCGCCGCCGCGCGTGACCGGATCTTGTCAGGTATCACGATCTCCACAGTGTCCCCGACGGTCGCACCAAGCACGTCGTGAACATCGTGCATCACCGTCTCGCCGTTCGACCGGGAACAGACGCTGCACCCGCCGCAGGCCGACGAGACTTGCATCCGTACGTCGACGCTCCCGTCGCGCACGGTGATCACCCGGCCCTGCTCTCTCACGACGTCTCAGCTCCGGACCTTGAGGCGCATGCGCTCGAGCCTGTCGCTGATGGCTTCCGGGTCGACGGAGAGGAACCGGCCGCGATCGAACAGCACGCGCCCGTCCACCATCGTCATCAGCACGTCCTCTTGATTGCACGTGTGCACGAGCGCGGCGGCGGGATCCTGGGTGGGCACCTGATAGCTCTGCGACAGATCGACAGCCACGATATCGGCGCGCTTGCCCGCTTCCAGCGAGCCCACGGTGCCGTCAAGCTTCAACGCCTGGGCGCCACCGAGAGTGGCCATCCTCAAGAAAGTCTCGGCCGAGAAGAAACCCTGCTCGCCGTGCATGCCTCTCTGGATGAGCAGACCTACTCTCATCTCCTCGAAGAAGTCGATGGTGCTCGTGGACGCGGGTGAGTCGGTGCCGATGCCAACGCGCAGACCGTGCAGGTGGAACGCGCCGAGCGGCGCGGTCCCCATGCCGAGCTTGGCGTTGCAGCGGGCGCAGTAAGCGACTCCCGTATCGGTACGCTTGAGCACCTCCACGTCCTCGTCGTCCACGTGCACGCAGTGCACCGCCAGCACGTTCGGCAGATCCAGAACGCCCCACTGGTAGACGTATCGCACGGGGCTCACGCCCGTGGGCATCCAGGCCTGCTCGGCCCATCCGGACTGCGTGCGGAAATCCTGGCCGAGTGGCGAAGAGCCGTACTTCACGAAGTCGTACTCATCGCGCGAACCGGCAAGGTGGATCGCGACAGGCGTATCCGAGGTGCCCACCGCGTCTGAGAGCGCCTGCAGCAGGCGCGGGTGACACGTGTAGGGAGAGTGCGGTGCCATGCCGATCGTGACGCGCTCGCGGTCGGTGCGCGCGTTCCACTCGGCCACATCGGCAAGCGCCCTGGACATCACCTCGTCGACCATCGAGGTGTCCATGGTCGATACCTCGCGATACAGGACGCCGCGCAGGCCTGAGTCCTGCACGGCCTGGACCGAAGAGCCCGAGTCGGTTACGTCGGCAACGGTCGTTATGCCGGAGCGGATGGCTTCTATCGCGCCCAGCTGCGCCGAGTCGACCCAGTCTTCCGGCGACAGCAGATGCTCCCGGCCGTGGACCTCGATCTTCCACTGCGTGTACGGCAGGTCGTCCACGACGCCCCGGAACGTCGCGTACTCAAGATGTGTGTGCAGATCGACGAAGCCCGGTATCAGCGCTGCGAGCCCGTAGTCGACGACCTCCTCATCGGGATGTGCGCCGATGAGTTCGCTGCGCGTGCCGACGGCAACGATATCCGAACCGCGCACCAGAACCGCGCCGTCCTCGATGTGGGGACCGCTCACGGGCAGCACGTAGCGTGCTAGAAGAAGCATCTCGGACGGACCTCCGGGCAGGGGACGTGTCGGTCTCATATCCTACACGCTCGCAGTGGAGCGCTCCACCGGGGCGGGACGCACGCAAGCGCGGCGACGATCACTTGACCGCTACGTGCACCGCCACGATGCCGAAGGTGAGGTTGCGCCAGGTGACCTCGCGGAATCCCGCTTTGTGCAGCTCGCCTGCAAGCGCCACCTGACCGGGAAACGCGAGGATGGAGTCCCTCAGGTACTCGAAGGACCCGCGGTGGCCGGTGAGCAGACCGCCGAGTGTCGGGATCACGGTATGCAGGTAGAAATGGTACAGGGAGCGAAACGGCCCGAACGGCGGACGGCTCATCTCCAGGACCACGTAGCGGCCACCCGGTTTCAGAACCCGGTACACCTCGCGGAAGTTGGCCGAGCGGTCCGGCAGGTTCCGCACGCCGAAACCCACCGTGACCACGTCGAAGCGCTCGTCTTCGAACGGAAGGTCCTGGGCGTCGGCAACCGCGAAGTCGATGACCGTCTCACCCTGATATCCGGCGGCCTTGGCCCTCGCGACATCGAGCATCTCCTCCACGAAGTCGGTTGCGAGCACGCTCGCGGGCCGACCCCGTTCGGCAAGCTCCATCGTGAGGTCGCCGGTGCCTGCCGCCAGGTCGAGCACGACCGAATCGCGGCTCACTCGCGCCAGTCTCACCGCACGCTTCCGCCAGCTGCGATCGATCCCTAGGCTGGACAACCTGTTGAAGCGGTCGTAGTCGGGCGCGAGAACCTGGAAGATGGACTGCACCTTCTCGGTGGTCGGCTTGCCCGACTCCGGGACAGTGCGCCTGACCGCCGACATGCTCACTCCTGCTCCATGAATCGCCTGTCGTACCTGCGCAGCGAGGGCAGTAGCATCTCAGCCTGAACGCGGAACCACAGCGCGATGTTGTTCCAGATGTGTCCCGCATTGATGCGTGCGGTCCAGTTCAATTCGGTCTTCTCGCAGACCGTACTCTCGTTCAACTCGTCCATCTCGCGCTTGTACTCGGCGAGCAGCCTCCCCCGCTCGGGCTCTTCGTGCCGCATGATAGCGTCGATGCGGGCCATCGCGATCTGCGCTTCCAGCACGCGCCGCTCGGTGGCCGCAGCTGTCTTCTCATCGATCGCCCCGACCTTCGCCTTCACGCGGTTGAGGCCCACGGCCGCCTCGTAGGTCGCGTCGACCATCTCCTCGAGGGTCATGCCGTCCGGGACGTAGTTGAGGATGTGCTTCCACGACGGCTGCGTGAGCAGCTGTCTGTGCTCCTCGAGAGTGCGAGCGCGCAGGGTATAGCCGTACTTCTCCGGGTCCTCGAATATCATGCAGCCCGGGTCCAGGAACGGCGCCATGGGCCCTATGAACGGCAGGAGCTTAGGGTTGTTCCCGATGCGCTCGTAGAGCTTCTCCACGGCTTCCACCGTGCCGAGCACCGACTCGGCCGTCTGCGTGGGAATGCCCGTCATGAAGTACAGGTCGAAGCGCTGGCATCCATGCTTGAAGGCGTTCTCGACCGACTCACATAGCGCTTCCCACGTGTAGTCCTTGCCGAATGTGGCGCGCACGGCATCGTCATGGCTCTCCGCCGAGACCTCCACCGAGTAGTCGTTTAGGTTCTCGTCCAGCAGAGCATAGAAGTCCTCCGAAGGCGGTGTGAAGAACTCGAAACCGATCGGATTCTTGAAGTCGATGCGCTTGAGGCCGGTGATGAAGCGCTCCACGTACTCGGCGCCGGCCTGCCTGAAATCGTTGAGCACGAAGACCGGCCCAGGGATGTGCTTGGCGATATGCGCGATGTCAGCCACCAGTAGGTCTGGGTCGCGGAACGCCACGCGATCGCGCCCGTAGTGCTCCCTGAACGCCGTCGCCGAGCCGCCGCAGGTGACGCAGTTGCGGGTGCAGCCACGGCACGTGAGCGAGGCCGAGACGGGGTAGCTGAGCCACCCCTTGAATGGCAGCGAAGACAACATGTCCCGCGAGCGGATCACCGAGCGCATCGAGTAGCTGTAGTCGAGCTTGACGTGATCGAAGGTCGGCGGCACGCACGTGAATGGATTGACCACGACACCGCCGGACGCGTCCGTGTAGGTGAGATTGGGGATCTCACTCACTCGGCCACCACGCTTGAGCGCGTAGACGAGCTGCGTGAAGGGCTCCTCGGTGGAGTCGCCGCGCAACACATAGTCCACACAGTCGTAGCCGGCCAGCTCCTCGTGGAAGTATGTGGCCGTGAAGCCGCCGAACACCACCGGTGTGTCCGGATGGTACTTCTTGCAGATCCTGGCGATCTCGATGGATCCGTGAGCGTGAGGCGCCCAGTGAAGGTCGATGCCGAAGACGACCGGGTCCATCGAGGCGATGGCCTTCTCCACGTCGTACTTCGGCTTCTCCAACATGAGCAGAGCCAGGTTGACGACCTTCACGTGAAGCCCGTGGCGTTCCAGGTACTCGCCGATGGTGGTGAAGCCAAGAGGGTACATCTCGAAGATCGGGCTGGAGGGCACGAGATCCGACACCGGACCGTACATGATCGAGGTCTCGCGGAAGTCGTAGACGCTCGGCGCATGGAGCAGTATCAGGTCCGGCTTGGACATCGGGTCTAGGCCTCCTACGGCCGACGGACGAGCAGCACGGCATGCTCGCAAACAACAACGGCGCAGTATATCACAGCAAAGCGCGGTGCCGGGCAGCCGGAAACCAGCACCCGAACGCTACGGCTCCGCCAACACCCCCGCGGCCTCCACCCGGTCCACCAGCCACCCGGAGTCGGACGCAACGAGCGTGTAAGTAGTGTCGTAGCTCGCGGAAAGCGGCTCGGAGACATACTCAAGGGTAGTGAGTGAGAAGTAGCGGTAGCTCCAGATCTCCACGGCGGTCAACACGGCTTGCGACTCCTCCTGCACCAGCGACCGCACCTCGAAACTCTCCAGCTCCTGCTCGATGCCCTTGTCCTCCTGGCGGTTGTACTCGATGTACGAGTCGACACGCACGCTCTCATCCGGCGTCATGGTCGCTGTAGGGATCTCCGAGTTCGCCATCCGGTACGAGAGGCTGACCCAGTCGAGATACGAGCGGACCGCGGACTCCGGCGTCGTCAGGTCTTGCGGAGCCGGCATGACCGGGTCGCCCACCTTCTCCCCCGGTTCACCGCAGCCGACCATGACAGCGAGAAGGACCATACAGGCCGTGAGTGCGAGTGCGCAGTTGTTCAACGAGCGGCTCATTGCATCACCCTACATCGTTCCGACGGTTCCCGCATGGACGCGACAACGGCACGCGAGGCTCTTGAGGTCGCACGGCAAGCGAATCTGCGTTACATACATCTCCGGAGAACGCCTGAGCCTGACGGTGGGCGTCAGGAGTAGCACTCCGGTGATCCCCGCGCTCACCAGCAAGTCTACGGTGATCTGGACCCAGCCGGCAGAACACGCCACGAGCGCGACGGTGACGTCGAGCGCGGGATCGAGCTTGGGTATGTCCGTGAGATGCTGCATGGTGATGCCGCCGACTTCAAGGCCGACGTCTTCCGGCAGCTCTGAGAAGTAGGCCACGGGCTTCACCCCGTACTGTTCGGCAGGGAAGACGACCCGGAGCGCATCGAGCATCCTGACGGTACCCACTTTGACTATCGGGTACTCCTCCGAGAGCCCCAGGTACTTGGTGAACTCGGCGTAGAGGATCGACGGGCTGTACCCCGCGCCCGGGCGGCCTATCTCCCCTACGAAGGAGATGTCCCTGCGGACCGTCTCCTCCTTGATGTTGAGTTCCTGGGCAAGCTGCCGGGAGGTGATCCGCTCGGGCGCACCTACGCGCAGCAGCTCACTTAGATAGCAGTGGTAAAGCGACAGGCGGTACAGCGTTGCGTCTGGCGCTGTCTTGGAATCGGGCACGGGAACACACCTGTCTCACTTCGGCATCACTGCTGATGATATCCCATCTTCGAGAGTCCGATAACGAATCCGGACCCTCTTAACCGCCTTCTGCATTCGGAAGGAAGCTGAATGCCGTTATCCGCAAACGGACTTACCTGGAGTACTGTTCGGCGATCGGCTCGGGCGCGCTGGTCGCCTCGACCGCATCGACCAGGACCCAGTGGCCGTCCGTCAGCCGCGTCTTGAAGATGTTGACCGCGGGCCAGTCCGGGAAGTCGTGGCCCGGCTTCCACACGACGACCACATCGGCCGTGTCGCTCGTCTCCTCGCTGACGTAAGGCGGCTCCCACTCGGGTACCCGCGGGGTGCCCGGCTCCGCTTCCGAGCCGTAGGAGAACGCCCTCGCCAGCTCTGCGTTCTCGAAGTAGGGCAGGTACGCCTCGGCATCACGAACGTCGTCGCGGCGCAGCTGCAGCACCTCTTCCGTTATCTTGGCGGCAGGATGATCGTACGCCGGGTCCACGCTCGTGCAGCCCGTCGCAACGGCCATGAGGATGGCGACCGCACAGATGATGTAGGAGCTGTGACGCATTCGGCCTCCCGGGTCCTGACCTACGTGAAGTACGCGGAGTGAAGTGACGTGGTGAGGAAGGAAGTGAAGAACAACGACCCGACGGCCAGCAGGAAGCCGAGCAACAGGAGCAGCGCCGCCCGCTTGCCCTTGAGCCCGTAGAACCTGCGCGAGTGCAGGTAGATGCCGTACACGAACCAGGTTACGAGCGACCACGTCTCCACCGGGTCCCAGCCCCAGAAGCGTCCCCAGGAGTAGTGCGCCCAGATCGCCCCCGTGAGCATGCCCACGCCCCAGAACGCGAACGTCAGGCCTGCGAAGCGGTACGACTCGCGGTCAAGCGTGGCCGAGTCGGGCAGCTTGGGCAGGCGAGCGCCGAACGCGGTGTCGTGGATGACGAGCCCTGCCGAGTGCGAGAGCGATATCACGGCTGCGGCGAAGGCCACGAAGTAGAAACATACGTGAAGTCCCAGCCACACGCCGGTGAAGGTGGGCGGCAGCATCTCCACTTCAGACCCCGTGTAGACTCCGATGCCGAGGACCAACAGCGCCGCTGGATAGATGAACGCAGCCAGCGCTCTGGGCTCGCTCCTCTTCCAGCTCACAAGAGCGAAGAGCGCCATCACGGTCCAGGCGTTCGAGGAAAGCACCTCGTAATGCGTCAGGAACGGTCCGTGGCCGGTCCCGTACCAGCGCAGTACCAGGGCGGCCGAGTGCACCAGCAACCCTGCTAACGCGGCCGCGCGCCCGGCGCGCTCCAGCGTCGGCCTGCGCATTATCGCTCCGAACATCGTGAGCCCGGCGGCCAGCGCGTACAGGACCAGGGCGACGATGTGCGCCGGCGTCTCTACAGCTAAAGCCTGCTGCATCATCTCTCCGTCTCATCACTGCGGCCGAGTATCCTGTCGAGTTCGGGCAGGTACGACCGCCCCATCCGCGGCGCCCACCAGGAGTACCGCAGGCCCTCGGAGGTACGGGCCAGTACGAGCTCGCGGGGCACGAACAGGTAGATCATCATGGCGCCAAGACCGATGATAGCGAACCCGCCGAACAGTATCGCAATCCCGGAGGACCGGGTGACGATCAGTCTGGCCCACTCGCCTCGCGCAACGAACTCCACATGCAACTCGCCTACCTGCGCGCTCTCGCCCTCTGCAAGCAGCACCGGGACTGTCGTCTCATCGCCGGCCGGACGCAGAGCAAGCACCTTCTCGCCGCGCAAGCCGTACGGGTCCCAACGGCCGTCGATCACCGGCTCGCCACCGATCGCCACGTCCGAGTAACCGGTTTCGCCCTCGCGCACGAAGGTGAACTCCATACGCAACGGGTGAGTGACCCCCGTAGCGTCTGTCACGACGAGGAATGCCGCATCGCCGAACTCGCCGGACTGGACGTAGATCGTATGGCCGCGGACCCGCAGCGGAGCGTTGGCGCTGGACTCGTACTCGGTCCACGTACCCGATTCATCCATCAAGGACATCAAGATGGTGAGTACCTTCAAGTCGCCTGTGGGCCAGGTCTCCACCAGCACGTCGTCAAGCCGAAAAGCAGTCCCGAAATCGGGCGTGCTGCCCGTCAGGGCGGGCCACACCAACAGGAACTCCGAGCCGGGCTCGAAGACCTCGCCGGCAGACAGGTCCATCACTGCGCTCGACGAGAACGCCGAGATCGCGATCGCTGCCAGCAGGGCGACTACCATCCCCGCATGCATGACGGTAGGGGCCCAGATCCCGACGCCATGACGCCTCCACACAGAGAGCTCGCCGCCGAGCCTGAGCTCCCGGAAGCCCTCCGCGCGCGCGCGGGTCGCCACTTCATCAAAGGTGGTGCCCTCCACAGCGTCCACGGGCGCCCGAACGCCACCCCGGAAGCGGCGGGACGCGGCAACAGCCATGCGCCAGGTCGCAACGCTCAACGCGAAGAGGAACACCACGAGCACCGCGGAGAACCACCACGTGGAGAAGACGCGGTCGAACCCCAGCAAGGCGACGGCATCAGCCAACAGCGGGTTGTCTGCCCGCCACGCCTCGAACTGGGCCACGGAGACGTTCGCACGCTGCGGAACGTAGGCGCCTACCGCGCCGGTCACGGCTACGAAGGCCATCAGAAGCAGTGAGGCCCGGCGGGACGTCAGGCTGTCGAGCAGTCTTCGCATCACACCCTCATTGTGACGCGAAAGCGGGCCGCGTGCACATCGCACCCGGCCCGCGCTTCTCGCGTCAGACGCTTGCCGACTACCAGTTCTCCCAACTCCCGCCCGAGGTGTTACCCCGGCTGTGACCGGCCCCACATGCCGTTGAGGCGGAGCTGGTGGAAGTGACCCAGCAATCCTTCTTGGTGTAGCAGTTAGGATCGGTGCGCTTCAGGAAGCTCGACATGTACATCGTGTTCTTGTCGTTGTTGTACGCGTAGCGATCCGGCATAACACCGTTCCCGTCGCCGAGCAGCCTCGACATGCCGGCGCCGTGCGGGATCAGCACGTGGCAGTTGATGCAGTAGCTGGCCTTGTGAGTCGTGTTGTTCAGATGCACCTTGTTTGCGGCCACGGCCGGATGGCAGTTGGCGCAGAACGGGTCGTCGCCGCTGAACGGGCCGTTGTCGTCAGCTGTCATCGCCAGGTTCAGTGTCCACAGGTTCCCGTTCGGGTCCTTCGGCCACCACGTGTTGGGGCCGCGCAGTGAGTACTCGATCGTGGAGCCGTGCGGGCCCTGTGTGTAGTCGAGCGCGTTGGGATCGGTAGGAAGCGGTGAGTCTTCGTTTCCGTGGCAGTCCGAGCAGCACATCGTGTCTCCCGGAGACCAGAACTCCGCCAGCTGCCCTGCGTAGACCTTGCTGGTGCCCGCAGTGACCGTGTCCGAATAGCCGGTCACCGCTTCGGCTTCCTCGGCATCACCGTCAGCGTCCTGGTCGTACCTGCCGACACCGTTGGTGAGGACCACGGGGTGGCGCGACTGGTTGCCGATGGCGAAGTCCCTCGCCACGTCGGTCCAGCGGTCGGTCGTCACCGCACCGGACTTCTGCCCGCCCCAACCCGAGAGATCGTCGTTGGCGCCCGAATGGCACTTGAAGCAGACCTCGTACTCGTAGGTCGCGTAGTCGAAGTCCTCGGTAACGAAGAACGATCCGTCCTTCCAGAACAGCTGCGCGGTCACCTGCGCGGAGGTCGGCCAGTTGATGCCGACGAGCGACTCCAGACCCACCGGGTCGTAGACGTCGGTGTTGCTGCTACCCAGCTTGAAGCCTTGCCCGGTCACCCCTCGGATAGCCTCCGACACCACGTTGGAGGTACCCCAAGTGTGGCGAGCGTCGCCCACGAGATGGTGGTTGTGGCAATCGGCACACTCCACATGCTTGTGGTCGTTGATCCACGCCTGGTTCTCCATAGGCTGGTGCAGGTTCGCGTATTCGTGCGGCTTGTGTCCCGCGGTGTTGAGATCGGAGTGCATCTGCCCGTAGATGACCACGTTGGCTGTCGACATGTGCTGCAAGCCATACCAGTCGTAGTCGTCGCTTGTCTTCTTGACACCGTCGTCGCCTCCGACCACCAGGTCGTCATCGACCTCACTGTGACACCGGAAGCAGACGTCCTCCTCGTTGAGGTTGGGCTGGTTTGGCTGACCCAGCGCGTTCATCAGCCGTTGCTCGTCAGACTCGTGCACGCTCCACGCCCCCAGCGAGACGGTGTTCTCGAGGGTACCGTGGCACTTGGCGCAGTTGGCGTAGAACACCGAAGTGTCACCGAAGTCGCCAGAAGTGACCGTGTAGTTGTGCGGCGAGACTTCCCACCACGATTCGGAGATGGCCAGCACGTAGTCCGACGACACGACGTTGGCCTTCTGGCCAGTCAGGTTGCGTGCGCGGTCCACAGTGTGGCAACTGAGGCACAGACCATCGTCTGTGTTGACAGCCGTGAAGTCGGTGGTCACGCCGCTACTACGGAGGTTGTAGGCCTTGGTGCTGTGCCCGAAGTAGTAGTGGTCCACGTGGCAGCTCAC
>JAFGNP010000043.1 GCA_016926975.1 Coriobacteriia bacterium
ACCTCCTGGCGCTCAACGCGGCCATCGAGGCGGCGCGCGCCGGCGAGGCGGGCAAGGGCTTCAGCGTGGTTGCGATCGAGATCCGCAAGTTGGCCGAATCGGTGGTCGACTCCACTTCGGAGATCGAGACGATCATCACCGAGATCCAGAGTGCGGCTAACGGGCTTGTCATAGCGACGGAGCAGGAGCTCAAGCAAGTGGAGAGCGGAGTGGACCTGGCGCACTCCACCGGCGACAGCTTCGAGCAGATCCTCGAGACGATCGAGCGTACGACGATGGCGGCCAAGGAGATCTCCGCAGCGACACAGCAGCAGCGCAGCGCTACGGAGCAGGTGGTCAAGGCCATGCGCGAAGTGGCCAGCGTCGCCCAGCAGACGGCGTCGGCTTCGAAGCTTGTGGCGGGTGCGGCCGAACAACTGTCCGGTATCGCTCAGGAATCAAGCCACATCGGTGCGGCCTTCAAGATCGTGAACGACTGATCCCGGGAGCTTCTGCGCGGAGGAGAACGCATGGTCGAGTTCGACCGCTCGGCATTCATCGCCAAGTTCCAGGAGGAGGCGACCGATCTCCTCCAGAGGCTGAATGAGGGCATCATCAACCTTGAAGCGGACCCGACCGACCGGCCGCTCATCGACCAGTGGCTCCGCGATGCCCACACGCTCAAAGGATCCTCCCGGATGGTCGGGCTTATAGAGATTTCGGACGTCGCTCACCGCATGGAAGACATCATGGTCAAGGTCCGCGATGGCGATATCCGGTACACGCCCGAGATGACGGACAGCTTCTTCGAGGCGCTCGACACCGTGGTGTTCCTCGCCGAGAACGCGGGCAAGGAAAGCGCGGCAGAGGCCGACGTCGAAGGGGTTCTGGGTCGCTTGACCGAGCTTGCCGAGTCAGGTGTGCCCGGGGTCGCTGCGGCACCTGAGGCCAAGCCTGCAGCGCCCGCAGGGCCCGTGGCGCCGGAGGCGCAGGTGGCAGAGGCCGACGAGGGGGGCGAGGCAGGCCCTTCGCAGGAGGCCGAACCCGAGCAGGGGGAAGCGCAGAGGGATACTCAGCTCAAGATCATCGAGCAGACGACAGTGCGCGTCCGGACGAGCCAGGTCGATCACCTGCTGAACCTGGCGAGCGAGGTCGTGATATCCGAGATCAAGGCCGTGCAGCGCGTTCGGGACCTGCGCAACACCACTGCGGAGGCTACCGAGGCTCTTCGGGTGTGGGGCAGGCTCAAGGCGATACTCAGCAATCTCTCTCCAGAGGAGTGGAACACGCTCCAGGACGACATCGGCGTGCTGGATGACCTGCTACTCTCGCAGCGCAGAGAGCTCGCCGCGCTGTCCAAGGAGTATGCCGACGACTCCTCCCGGACGGCAGGCATCGTGGCCGACTTGCAGGAGCAGGCGATGGAGCTGCGCATGCTTCCTGCGAGCACGGTGTTCAACACGTTCCCGAGAGCCATGAGAGAACTCGCGCACACATTCAAGAAGGATGTGGACCTGCGGATAGAAGGCGGAGATACCGAACTCGACAAGAAGGTGCTCGAGGAGATCAACGATCCGCTGGTCCACATAATGCGCAACGCGGTGGACCATGGCATCGAACCGTCGGCAGACAGGATCGCCGTCGGCAAACCGGCCCAAGGCATCATTCGGCTGTCGGCTCGCCAGGAGGGCGACCACATCGTCATCGAGGTCTCCGATGACGGCGCGGGGATCGACCCTGCCAAGGTGAAGGCGGCCGCCGTGAGGAAGGGCTACATCACCGAGCCCGAGGCCAAAGCCATGTCCGACCGCGAGGCCCGCTACCTCATTTTCGAGAAGGGCTTCTCGACGGCGGCGATCATCACGGAGATATCAGGGCGGGGCGTGGGGATGGACGTGGTGCGCGAGTTCGTGGTCGAGCGGCTCAAGGGCTCGATGGATGTCGAGTCCGAGTTGGGCGAGGGTAGCACCTTCCGCCTCACCATGCCCCTGACACTGGCCATCATCCGGGCGCTGCTGCTGCGCGTCGGAGGTCAGACGTTCGCGCTGCCCACGTCGTCGGTCGAGGAGACGGTGCGGATCGAGCGCTCGGAGATCATCAAGCTCGAGGGCCGGGAGGCCATCAGGCGTCAACGTCGAACCGTGCCGCTGGTTCACCTGCGAGACGTGCTCGGCATAGAGCCGAACGGTGACGAGGCTGACGGGAAGGCACCTATCGCGGTTCTAGGGTTCTCCGGCACCCGGATCGGCATGATCGTGGACGAGTTCGTGGGCGAGCAGCAGATCGTGATCAAGACCCTCGG
The DNA here is from genome assembly GCA_016926975.1 of Coriobacteriia bacterium. Classification (GTDB taxonomy): domain Bacteria; phylum Actinomycetota; class Coriobacteriia; order Anaerosomatales; family Anaerosomataceae; genus UBA6100. Next base: position 2,282 of record JAFGNP010000043.1, read on the forward strand.
CAATCACTTGAGACGGGTGGACAATCTCGCCGGCGTCACGATACTCGGTGCGGGTGAAGTCGTGCCCATCCTGCACGTACCCGACCTGATAGCCAACGGCCGTCACCTTACCGGAGCCCGCGTCAGGCGTGCCTCCGGACAGGCCAAGGAGCAGGAGAAGGGCCCCGGTCGCATACTGATCTGTGAGGACTCCTTCACCACACGTGAACTCGAGCGGTCGATCTTCGAGGCCGCGGGTTACGACGTCGAGACGGCGACCGATGGCGCCATGGGCCTCACACGTCTGAAGGAGGGCCTGCGCCCCGATGCTGTCGTTACCGACGTCCAGATGCCGAATATGACAGGGTTCGAGCTCACGCGCGCAATCAAGTCCGATGCGACCTTGAAGTCGATTCCGGTCGTTATCGTCACCTCGCTCGAGCGCGACGAAGAGAAGGCCGAGGGCATCAAGGCCGGCGCTGATGCGTACATCACCAAGTCCGTCTTCAACCAGGACACGCTGCTCGACACGGTCGAGCGCCTGATCGGGCAGTGATGGACAGGCGGCCGGGCGCAGGCGGAGCGCGCATCAGAGTCCTCATCGTCGATGACTCACTCTTAGCGCGCGAGATGCTGTCTCAGATCCTATCCAGTGATGATGGCATCGAGGTGGTCGGTACGGCGTCGGACGGCGCTGAGGCCGTAGAGATGGTAGCCAGGCTCAGGCCCGACCTGATCACCATGGACGTGCACATGCCGAAGATGGACGGGCTCGAGGCCACCGAGCGGATCATGGCCTTCACTCCAACGCCGATACTCATCGTCTCTTCGTCCGTCCACGGAGAGGGCATGGGGCGTGCGTTCGACGCCCTTGCCATGGGGGCGCTCGAGGTCATGAAGAAGCCCGAGCCAAAGGAATGGGCGGCGCTCGAAGCCATCGCCAGCGAGATCATCCACAAGGTCAAGATACTCTCGCGGGTCAGGGTCATTACGCACATCCGGGGCAAGTTGGCGACGGCGGGGCATCCGGCTTCAAGCGGAGGTTCACAGGGCGTGGTGCGTCCCTCGGAGCCG
>JAFGNP010000044.1 GCA_016926975.1 Coriobacteriia bacterium
AGGCGCTCTTCATCGTGATCCGCGATGGCTCCGGAGAGCTTCAGCTGTTCTGTCGCCTCAACGTGCTGGGTGAGGAGGGGTTCGCCTTTGCGGGCGGGCTCGATCTGGGCGACTGGGTCGGCGCCAGTGGCACCGTCTTGCGTACGCGGCGTGGAGAGATCTCGGTGGCCCCCACCGACGTGCGTCTTCTGTCGAAGTCGCTTCGCCCGCTGCCCGAGAAGTTCCACGGGCTGAACGACACCGAGACCCGCTATCGCCAGCGCTATATCGATCTTGTCGCTAACCCCGAGGTAAGAGGTGTGTTCGAGACACGTTTCGCCGTGATCTCGGCCATCCGGCGGTTCATGGAGCGGCGAGGGTTCCTCGAAGTCGAGACGCCGATGCTGCAGCCGATTCCCGGAGGCGCCACCGCGCGCCCGTTCGTGACGCACCACAACGCGCTCGACATGGACCTCTACCTGCGCATAGCGCCGGAGCTCTACCTCAAGCGCTTGCTCGTGGGCGGGTTCGAGCGCGTATATGAGATCAACCGCTCGTTCCGCAACGAGGGGATGTCGCCTCGGCACAATCCGGAGTTCACGATGCTCGAGGCCTACCAGGCATTCGGCAACATGGAGTCCATGCGCGAGCTCACCGAATCGCTGATCACCAGCGTGGCCGAAGAGACACTGGGCACGCTCAGTCTGGAATACCAGGGAGTGCAGGTATCGCTGGCATCGCCCTGGAGGCAGGCGCCGATGGCGGAACTCGTGAGCGAGGCTGTGGGGAGAGAGGTCAGCGTGCACATATCTGCGGCCGAGTTGGCCGAGCTGTGCGACGCTAATGAAGTGCATGTGGAGGCTGGTTGGGGTTCGGGCAAGATGCTCGCCGAGCTGTTCGAGAAGCTTGTGGAGCACACGCTGGTGGAGCCGACGTTCGTGACGTTGTATCCTGCCGAGATCTCACCGCTCGCACGCCGCAACGAAGTCGATTCGGAGCTAACTGACCGCTTCGAGCTCATCATCACCGGGCGCGAGTTCGCGAATGCGTTCTCAGAGCTCATCGATCCGGTAGACCAGAGGCAACGCTTCGAGGCGCAGACCGCTGCGAAGAACGCCGGGGACGATGAAGCGATGTGGGTCGACGAAGACTACTTGCGCGCGCAGGAGTACGGGATGCCGCCTGCGGGCGGCCTTGGAATCGGCATCGACCGTCTGGTGATGCTTCTGACCGACAGCGCGTCCATACGCGACGTGCTGCTCTTCCCGCACATGCGGCCCGAAGCCTAGAGGTCTGTCGGTCTTCTGCCCGGCGCCAGGTTCGGTTCTCACATCGCCCCATGTCAGCGCGCGGGGTAGAATAGGCACACGATATCCAATGCGCCTACGGGGCGTTGTAGATAGGAGTGACTCGCCATGTTCGAACGCTTCACAGAGAAAGCCAGACGCGTGGTGGTGTATGCGCAGGAGGAAGCGCGCATGCTAAACCAGAACTACATCGGCACCGAGCACCTGCTTCTGGGGCTGATCCGCGAGCAAGAGGGGATCGCGGCTAAAGCCCTGGAGAGCCTCGACATCTCGCTCGAAGACGTCCACCAGCAGGTCGAGGAGCTCATCGGACGCGGGACGTACGTGCCGACGGGACACATCCCGTTCACGCCCCGGGCCAAGAAGGTTCTCGAGCTCTCGCTTCGCGAGGCGCTGCAGCTTGGTCACAACTACATCGGAACGGAGCACATCCTTCTGGGTCTGATCCGCGAGGGCGAGGGCGTGGCCGCGCAGGTACTTCTCAATCTGGGCGCAGACCTCGAGAAGGTGCGCTCGGCCGTGATCCAACTGCTTTCGGGTTACTACGGGAAGCAGTTGGAGCCGGGCGAGGAGAGACGTGGCGGCAGGGGCGGAGAGGCAGCGCTCCTCGACGAGTTCGGTCGCAACCTCACCCGCGCCTCTGCAGAGGGCAAGCTCGATCCCGTCGTCGGTCGCGAGCAGGAGATCGAGCGCGTGATGCAGATACTGTCGCGCCGCACCAAGAACAACCCGGTACTCATCGGAGAGCCAGGCGTTGGGAAGACCGCCGTTGTTGAGGGGTTGGCGCAGCTCATCGCTGCCGATGAGGTGCCGGAAACCATCCGTGACAAGCAGCTGTACACGCTGGATCTTGCGGCGCTGGTCGCCGGGAGCAAGTACCGCGGCGAGTTCGAGGAGCGTCTCAAGAAGGTCATGAAGGAGATCCGCGAGCGCGGCGACATCATCCTGTTCGTCGATGAGATGCACACTCTCGTGGGGGCGGGTGCTGCCGAAGGCGCGATCGACGCGGCGAGCATCATCAAGCCCGCGCTTGCTCGAGGTGAGTTGCAGACGATCGGCGCCACGACTCTGGACGAGTACCGCAAGTACGTCGAGAAGGATCCTGCGCTTGAGAGGCGCTTCCAGCCGATCATGGTCGGCGAGCCCACTATCGAGGAGACCGTGGGCATCCTGAGGGGCCTGCGCGATAGATATGAAGCTCACCACCGAGTGTCGATCACCGACGCCGCGCTCGAGGCCGCGGCGCAGCTGGCGGCCCGCTATATATCGGACCGTTTCATGCCCGACAAGGCGATCGACCTGGTGGACGAAGCCGGTTCGAAGATGCGCATCAAGATGATGACCGCCCCTCCGGGCGTGCGGGAGGTCGACGAGCGCCTCAAGCAGGTGCGCCAGGAGAAGGAAGCGGCGATCGAGGCTCAGGAGTTCGAGAAGGCCGCCTCGCTTCGAGATCGCGAGAAGCAGGTCCTCGCGGAGAAGCGCACCATGGAAGATGAGTGGCGCAAGCCGGACGCCCAACGCATCGTCGAGGTCACCGAGCGTGAAATAGCCGACGTTGTCTCGATGTGGACGGGTATCCCGGTCGCCAGCCTGACCGAAGAAGAGACCGAGAAGCTCCTGCGCATGGAGACCAGCATTCACGAGCGGATAGTAGGGCAGGATGAGGCGGTCACAGCCGTTTCCAAGGCCATCCGTCGCACGCGCGCCGGTCTCAAGGACCCCTCTCGACCGGCCGGGTCGTTCATCTTCCTCGGACCTTCGGGTGTGGGGAAGACCGAGCTCGCCAAGGCCTTGGCGGAGTTCCTGTTCGGAAGCGAAGACGCCCTTATCTCGCTCGACATGAGCGAGTACATGGAGAAGCACACCGTGTCGCGGTTGGTGGGGTCGCCTCCCGGCTACGTCGGGTTCGACGAGGGGGGCCAGCTGACCGAAGCGGTCAGGCGGCGTCCATACTCGGTCATCCTTTTCGACGAGATCGAGAAGGCGCATCCGGACGTCTTCAATGTCCTGCTGCAGATCTTCGAAGAGGGTCGGCTCACCGACGCGCAGGGCCGGAAGGTGGACTTCAAGAACGCGATTATCATCCTGACCTCCAATCTGGGGGCGCGGGACATCGTGAAGGGTCAGACTCTGGGCTTCTCCGCGCAGGAGACCGGGGCTCTTTCGTACGAGGTGCTCAAGGAGCGAGTCACCGGCGAGCTCAAGAAGGTCTTCCGGCCCGAGCTCCTCAACCGGGTCGACGAGGTCATCGTGTTCCACGACCTCACCACTGAGAACATTGAGGCGATCGTGGACCTGCTGATGGCCCGTCTGCGCGAGCAGCTGATCGCGCAGGGTGTGGGCATCAAGCTCAGTGGGGAGGCACGCTCGCTCCTGGCGAGCAGCGGCTTCGACCCGGCGCTCGGGGCGCGACCTCTTCGCCGCGCAATCCAGCGACTGGTGGAGGACCCGCTGTCAGAGCAGCTGCTGGCAGGGGAGTGGAAGCCCGGCGAGGTCGTGTTCGTCGATGTCGCAGACGGTCAGATAACTTTCCGCAAGGGCGAACCTGGTGAAGTAGAGAGCTCCAAGAAGGGTACGGCAGCGTCTCCGAAGGCCACGATGGTCTCGCGCGGTTCGCGTTCGCGGCGCGGCTCCGGAGCTGTTGACGGCGCCACCGGCGCGTAGAGATGGCGAAGCCCCGCAGCGTCTGGCGGTGTCAGCAGTGCGGCCACTCGGCAGCGAGATGGCTCGGTCGCTGTCCTGACTGTGGCGAGTTCGGCAGTTTCGTCGAGGAGGCCGTGGCAGCGCAGGCAACCGGTGGGTCGACGGCCGTAGGCACCGCCCGTGTCGTGACATGTCTTGCAGACGTCTCGATTTCTCCGGAGATGCGCTTCACAACAGGCATCGCCGAATTCGACAACGTACTCGGTGGGGGACTGGTCCGTGGTTCTGTCGTACTGATCGGCGGCGAGCCGGGTATCGGTAAGTCTACGTTGCTTCTGCAAGCGGCCGGTCTTCTCGGCAAGCGCGGCGTGTCGGTGCTCTATGTCTGCGGCGAGGAGTCGCCGCAGCAGGTGCGATCGCGCGCGGATCGTGTCGGGGCTTCAGACGGCATCTCCCTGCTTCCCGAGGTGGATGTGTCCTCGGTGGAGGCTACTGCTCTTGCCGAGCGGCCGCAGGTCGTGATCGTCGATTCCATACAGGCTCTCTTCGACCCCGGACTCGACGGGGCTTCGGGGAGTGTAGGCCAGGTGCGCGCGACCGCAGCCCGGCTCGTCAGGATGGCCAAGACGCACGAAATCACCCTGATCGTCGTGGGGCATGTCACCAAGGACGGCACCATCGCCGGGCCGCGCGTGCTCGAGCATATGGTGGATACAGTGCTGTATTTCGAGGGTGACTCCGATCACACGTTCAGAATCGTGCGTGCGGTCAAGAACCGTTTCGGCTCGGTGTCTGAGATCGGCATCTTCGAGATGGGCGAGTGCGGTCTGGCCGAGGTTCCTCAGCCGTCTGGCGTGCTGCTCGCACAGCGTGTCGGTGGAGTGGCAGGTTCTGCGGTAATGGCCGCCATGGAGGGGAGCAGACCGTTGCTGGTCGAGGTCCAGGCGCTGGTCACTCCGAGCTACGGGCAGGTTCCGCGTCGCCTTGCAGTGGGCATCGACACGTCACGCGTGCTGCAGGTCCTGGCGATTCTGGAACGCCGTGCTGATGTGGCACTCGGCACGCACGATGTTTACGTGTCGGTGGCAGGCGGCGTTCGCGTAACCGAGCCTGCAGTGGACTTGCCGCTGGCGCTGGCACTGGCGTCGGCTCATCGCGAGCGTGAGCTACCGCACGACCGCCTGGCGTTCGGCGAGATCGGTCTCACCGGGGAGGTCCGGGCGGTGCCGCACGCTTCGGCCCGGTTGCGCGAGGCATCTCGCATGGGCTTCACCTGTGCCATGGGTCCGAGCAAGTGCGAGGCAGGTTCGACCGGTATCGAGTACTGTGGCGTCGGCTCCATCCGCTCAGCGCTAGAGGACGTACTCGGGTAGTCGTCCTGGTCGCATGCGCGTTGTCGTGGCAGAATCCAAGGTGACCAGATACAGTCTCCGGGAGGTGACGGCAAGTGACGCGTGAAGAAGTCATGCTCGCAGCGGTGCAGTTCGTTGCGCCGGGAACGGAGCTGCGCGTCGCGCTGGACAACATCATCGCCGGGCGCACCGGAGCTCTGCTTGCTATCGGCGATGAGGCTGGTGTGGATGCTCTGAGTAACGGTGGATTCGAGATCGACGCGCCTTTCACTCCCCAGCGGTTGTTCGAGTTGGCCAAGATGGACGGCGCGATTCTGCTGGATAGCGAGGCGACGAAGATCCGCCGAGCCAACGTCCACCTGATGCCCAACGCATCGCTCCCCACCTCAGAGACGGGGATGCGTCATCGCACTGCGGAGCGGGTTAGCCGGCAGACCGATGCACTGGTGATCTCCGTCTCGCAGAGGCGTGAAGTCGTGAGTCTGTACCGAAGAGGAGACCGCCTCTCTCTGGAGGATATCGACGTCGTTCTCGCCAAGGCGAATCAGGCGCTGCAGACGCTGGAGCGCTACCGGGCCCGCCTGGATGAGGTGTCGGCGCACCTTACCGCGTTGGAGTTCGAGAACCTCGTCACTTTCGGCGATGTCGCAGTCGTGATCCAACGTTTGGAGATGCTGCGCAGGGTCGCCAAGGAGGTCAACCGCTACGTAGTGGAACTGGGCACGGAGGGTAGGCTCGTGCGCATGCAGGCGGAAGAGCTGACAACTGGCACGGACGAGGACTACCTGATGTTGGTGCGGGACTACATGGTCGATCCCGGTCCCCGCAAAGTACCCGCGGCGCTGACCCGCATAGGCGCGCTCACGCCGGAGCAACTGCTGGACTCTTCTGCTCTGGCTGCCGCCCTCGGCTACAGCCCAAAGCTTGACATGGACGAGCAGCACGTTCGGCCGAAGGGCTATCGTCTGCTGCACAGGGTGCCGCTTCTTCCGGGTACGATCATAAACCGCCTCATCGATCGGTTCGGAACGCTCGCGGCGATTCTGGATGCAACCGTGCAGCAGCTAGACGATGTCGATGGCGTGGGAGCTCGTCGCGCGCGTGCGGTCAGCGACGGTCTCCGCAGGATGCGCGAGCGCGCCGTCCTGTAAGGGCGCAGCGCGGCACCGTGCTACCATAAGGTCAATCATACCTTCAAGGTACTACCGGCCGACCGGGCGACCGGTCATCACGACCGAGGAGGTGAAGGCGCTCGTCAGAAGTGTAATCTGACCATCGGGCGTCGCAGCCATGATCGTTCAGCTCGCTCGTGCAACGCTTATCACGGTGGGCGCACTCGGCGGGTTCGAGGTTTCTCAGCAGATCGACTGGTCGGTCCAGACAGGACTCTCAGAGGGTTACGTCATCTTCGTCTTCATTATCCTGGGAGCTTCTATCGGGTACGTGCTCGGCGGAATTCTGGGTCGCGAACTCACCACCGCATATCGCAACGTCCAGCGACGGTTGTCCGAACTGGAGGCTCCGACACTGCTGCTGGGGGCCGCAGGGTTCGTCAGCGGTCTGTTGGTCGCGTACTTCCTGTCATCTTCTCTTCTGAGCTACATCGAGCGACCCCAGTGGCTCGGGTTTCTGGCCACGATCTTGCTTTACATCTTCTGCGCGTACGCCGGGGTGACTCTGTTCATGCTTCCAAGCCGGGACGTGTCCGTTCGGTGGTCCACGTCATCTGCTTCTCCGGTGGATGACAGACCGCCCAAACTGCTGGACACGAGCGCGATAATCGACGCACGCTTCGCGGAACTCGCCCGGCTAGGTCTGCTCGAGGGACCGTTGCGCGTGCCGCGCTTCGTCCTTGTCGAGCTGCAGACGCTGGCCGATTCGGCGGACGACACCCGTCGTGCCAGGGGACGGCGCGGTCTGGATCTGCTGACGGCGCTTTCGGCAGGCGAGACGAAGGTGCTCGTTATCGAGAGCGACTTCCCCGAGATCCCGACCGTTGATGCGAAGCTGGTGCGCCTCGCTCTTGCAACCGGCGGCACCCTTGTCACCGTGGACTACAACCTCACGAAGGTCGCCAGGGTAGAGGGCGCATCCGTGTTCAATGTCAGCGAGGCTGCCGAGGCGCTGCGCCCGGTGCTCCTTCCGGGCGATGAACTGCATATCGTCATCGTGAAGGAGGGTAAAGAGGCGGGTCAGGGTGTGGGATACCTGGGCGACGGCACGATGGTGGTGGTTGCCGACGGCTCGTCGATGATAGGAGCTGAAGTCGGTGCCGAGGTGACGTCGGTGCTGCAGACCTCTGCGGGTCGGATGGTGTTCGCGCGACTCAAGGAGGACTCGTGAACGCAGCCATCATCGTTGCCGGGGGGTCGGGCGAGCGGGCCGGGTTCGACGGCGGCAAGCAACTGCTGATGATCGCAGGTCTCCCGCTGTTGGCGCACACCATCAGCGCATTCGAGCTATGCGCGGCGGTTGACGAGATCGTGGTCGTCGCGCATCCCGACAGGGCGGACGAGTACCGCCGTAAGGCGGTGGAGGCCATAGGCGCCGGGAAGGTGTCGGCGGTGGTGGGTGGTGGTGACACGAGGCAGGAGTCAGTCGCGGCCGGTCTGGGTGCTGTATCTGGAGATGCTGACAACATCCTCGTGCACGACGGCGCGCGCCCCCTCATCACGCCCGACGTCATAGGTCTGGCAGTGGAAGCGCTGGCGGCAGACGTCTCTCTCGATGGCGTAGTTGTGGGGCACCCGGCGTACGACACTCTCAAGGTGGTCGATGCCGGGCGCAAGATCACCGGTACGCCCGATCGCAGTCTGCTCTGGGTGGCTCAGACGCCTCAGGTATTCCGTGCGGAAGTCCTGAGAAGCGCCTACGCGGCGGCCGAGGCCAGCGGCTACACCGGAACCGATGATGCTTCGATCGTGGAGCACTTTGGAGGCGTGGTGGCCATGGTCCAGGGGCCGACGGACAACATGAAGGTCACGGTGCCCGAAGACGTCATCGCGGCAGAGCAGCTGCTCCGGGCTCGCTTGGAGGGAGGTGGCGATGGGTGACCTCAGGGTGGGCACAGGGTACGACGTACATGCGTTCGCCGAGGGCAGGGCTCTGGTGCTGGGGGGCGTCACCATTCCGGATCACGCGGGTTTGGCAGGTCACTCGGACGCGGACGTGCTGGTACATGCCCTGATGGACGCTATCATCAGCGCACTGCGCGAAGGCGACATCGGGAGACTGTTCCCGGACACGGATGCGGAGTACGACGGCATCTCGAGCATCGAGCTGCTGGGCCGCGTCGCAAGACTCGTTGCCGAGCGCGGCTACCGTCTGCTCGATGCCGATACCGTTCTGGTCATCGAGCATCCGAGGATCTCCGGGTACCGGGAGGAGATGCGCGAGCGCATCGCCGCAGCACTGGGGGTGGACGTCGAGTCCGTCGGCGTGAAGGCCACCACCACCGAGGGCCTGGGTTTCGAGGGCAGAGGCGAGGGCGTAGGCGCCCATGCGGTCGTACTTCTGGAGCGCGTGAATCCGTGACGAGCGTGTCCGATGTGTGAGCGTGCGGGCGATTCGCCGGGGCGCTCACCGGCACTGTGAGTGGATCGCGCGTGTCTGTGTTTCTCCGAGAGGTCCGGCGGTGGGGCTGTCTGAGCAGGTTCGAGCTTGCGTGGGCGTGTTGACACGTTTCGCAGGCTGACGAGATAGTAGTGCGACTTGTCGGGGCCAGGACCCGGAAGGGAGGGCGGGAGCGAGATGATGTCGAGAGTCAAAGCCGACATCGCTGCGGTGAAGGAACGCGATCCGGCCTGCCTGTCTTCCTGGTCGGCGCTCACGAACTACCCGGGGCTGTGGGCCATCTGGTGGCACCGGATCACACACCGGCTCCACCGCAGCGGTCGCACCTGGCTCGCACGCTACATCAGCCAGCGAGTCCGGCGTAGGACCGGGATCGAGATTCATCCTGGAGCGGTTATAGGCGAGCGCTTCTTCATCGACCACGGCATGGGTGTGGTGATAGGCGAGACGAGCATCATTGGGGATGATGTAACGCTCTACCAGGGCGTCACGCTCGGCGGCACGGGCAAGGAGCACGGCAAGCGGCACCCCACTGTCGAGGACTTCGCAGTAGTCGGTGTGGGGGCAACGGTACTCGGGGACATCACGGTAGGCCGTGGTTCGCGCGTAGGTGCCGGCGCTGTGGTGATAGCCGACGTGCCCGAGAACTGCACCGTGGTCGGAATTCCGGGCCGGGTCGTGGTGAGGGAGGGCCGCCGGGTGGATGCGGTCGATCTACACCACGAGGATCTGCCCGACCCGATAGTTGAGATGTACCGTTCGGTCAATCGTCGCGTGGATCGTCTAGAAGCCCGTCTGGCGCGTGATGAGGACGCGGTCGCGGAAGCCGGTGCGGTACCACTCGGCAAGGAAGATGGCGCGCGAGAGGACGATGATGTCGATCCGGGTCTATAACACCCTCAGTCGCACCAAGGAGCCGTTCGTTTCGCGCGACCCGGGCCGCGTCGCGATGTACGTGTGCGGCCCCACCGTTTACAACCACATACACATAGGCAACGCTCGCACCTTCCTCACTTTCGACATGATCCGCCGGTATCTTACGTTTGCCGGATTCGAGGTCCGTTTCGTGCAGAACATCACAGACGTGGACGACAAGATCATCGCCCGCGCCGCCGAAGAGGGGCGTTCGGCAGCAGAGGTCGCCGAGGAGTACACGCTGGCCTTCCGCAACGCGATGGATGCGCTCGGGGTAGAACCTCCGACGGTCGCGCCCAAGGCGACCGAGACGATAGCCGGCATGATCGACATGACCGAGCGGCTGATAGATCGCGGCCACGCGTATGTAGTCGACCAGGACGTGTATTTCGCGGTGCGCAGCTTCCCCGGGTACGGCAAGCTTTCGGGCAGGAACATAGACGATCTTGAGTCAGGTGCAAGAGTGGAGGTCGATGACCGAAAGCAGGACCCGCTGGACTTCGCTTTGTGGAAAGCAGCGAAGCCCGGCGAGCCGCACTGGTCGAGTCCGTGGGGGGAGGGCCGTCCGGGCTGGCATCTCGAGTGTTCCGTCATGTCCGAGGCCGAGCTCGGCACCACCTTCGACATCCACGGCGGAGCGTGCGATCTCATTTTCCCGCATCACGAGAACGAGATAGCTCAATCCGAAGCAGCCACAGGGAAGCCCTTCGTGCGCTACTGGCTGCACGGGGGGCTGCTACAGGTGAACGCCGAGAAGATGAGCAAGTCTCTGGGCAACTTCATGTTGCTCAAGGACGTTCTCGAGAAGTACCCGGCTCCTGTTGTGCGGCTGCTGATGTTGCAGACGCATTACCGCAGCCCGCTCGACTTCTCACCGGATCGGCTTGGGGAGGCTTCGCGCTCCTACGAGCGGTTGGTCACTCCTCTCCGGAACCTGGAATGGGCCAAGCGCAATCGCGCGGTACCCACTCAGGTCGAGGCGCCGCCCGCCGCGCTGAAGGCGGTTGAGGATGCGCCGGAAATCGCGCGGACGTCCTTCATCGAAGCGATGGACGACGACTTCAACTCCGCCGGTGCGCTGGCAGCCCTGTTCGACCTCGTCCGCGTGCTGAACACCTTCCTTGAGCAACACGGCATCGGACACAATGCCCTGTACGCGGGGCGGCTCGATGCCGCTGCGGAGGTGCTTCAGGAGTTGCTGGGTGTGCTTGGCGTAAGCGTCGAGGGCGGCATATACGGCGACGAGTATCCCGCCGACGTCGTCGACATGGCCCGAGATCTTGCCGGATATCAGGGAGCCGATGTCCATGAGGCCGTTGAGGCGCTGCTGGCTGCGCGAGCGGTAGCGCGAACCGAGCGCAACTGGGCAGCCGCCGACGCGGTCCGAGACGGGTTGGACCAGCTCGGCTTCACCATCGAGGACACCGTTTCGGGTGCTCGGGTCACCTTCCACCCGGTGGGGTAGGCCGCTGTGTCAGAGATGATAGAGGGCCGTAACGCGGTACTCGAGGCGCTCCGGTCGGGCGTGCAGCTGGAGCACATCATGCTCGCCGAGGGGATGCGTCCCAATCCGGGCATCGAGGAGATCAGGCGTCTCGCGTCGGCCTCCGGAATACCCGTCGAGGATGTCGCACGTTCCACGCTCGACCGCCAGAGTGTGCGTGGTGCTCACCAGGGGGTCATCGCCTCTTCGGCTGCGTTCGAGTATGCGGAGCTCGAGGATGTCCTGCGGGCCATCGAGGGCGTACAGCGTTCGCTGGTAGTCGTTCTCGATCACATCACCGATCCGGGTAATCTCGGGGCCGTCATCCGCTCGGTGGAGGTCGCCGGAGGCTCTGCCGTCCTGATACCTCGCGATCGTGCCGCATCCGTCGGGCCGGTGGCCCACAAGGCCTCGGCGGGAGCGACAGCGCAC
>JAFGNP010000045.1 GCA_016926975.1 Coriobacteriia bacterium
CTGCTGATCGAGTTCATGTCCGTCATGGACGAGACGCTGCGTCTCTCGAGCGACCTGCAGCGCACCACCAACGAGGCGCAGTTCAGCCTTGCGATAGCGAAGGCTGTCGACGGTGTAGTGTCCGTGCGATCCGCAGCGTTCGCCACTCGCGGCGAGATCACGATCGACATGACCGGCACGAAGATCATGGGCATCTCCGTACCGGTGGTCACGAAAGGTGACAGTCCACTGCGAACCTCATTCACTCGTGGCTACTCGATAACCGGTGTGACGTCACGAATCGATGAGACCGCCGACAAGTTCGAGCGGATTCTGGACGTCATCATCGAGTATGCCGACATCGAGACACGCCTGAAGCGTCTCGGTGAGGAGATTCAGAAGACCAACCGTCGCGTCAACGCTCTCGAGCAGATCACGGTGCCTTCTCTGAGGGAGCAGGTGGCGTACATCCGTCAGGCACTGGACGAACGTGCCCGCGAGGACCTGTTCCGCCTGAAGAAGGTCAAGAAGAAGATCGAACAGAAGAAGGCAGCGCACCAAACCTAGCTGCCTGGAACAAGTTGGCACTGTGAGGCGGCGCTGCCTACCGGGGGGTACTTGGCGCCGCTTCACCGCATTCCGGGGGCGATCATCGGTCTGATAGTCCGGCAGGTGGTTTGCCGAAGAAGCGCAGAAGACGGCTGCCCAAGGGCAGCCGTCTTCTGTTGAAATCGCCGCTTCTCAGGCTAGCTACTGCGGATGCGTATGATGTCGCCTATGTGCTCGAGCGTCTCCACGGTGTCGTGCGGGTCCTCGCGGAGCTTTCGCGAGATTGCCACGATATCGACGACGTCTTCGGGCGTCAGCTTGCTGAAGTGGAGGTCCTCCCAATCGGCGCGCTTCTCGAACGCCCAGAGTTCGCCGAGTATCCAGTTGAGGTCGGCGAGGTCCTTCTGGGTGAACATGTCCCAGCTGGGCCTGATCCCCTGACGCAGACGATCTATCGCGCGCTCTACTGCCTTGGCCTTACGGATGTGGAACGCTCGCATACCGATATCTTCGTCTGTGACGTCGGGTCTGTTGCTGTTCATCAGGCCTGCACCTCCTGGGAGCTATGTTCGCCGCTGGCACTCTCTGTTCCTGCTCGGTGCGTCGTCTCAGTTAGCTTACTCGGCTAGAATAGTCGCGTGCATTAGCAGTGGCTAGGCAGCCCGTGCATCCGAAAGGATTTCCGTGGAGTTCAGCGAGGTCATCAGCAAGAGGCGAAGCGTGCGGCATTTCAGCAACAAGCTTGCCGTGAGCGACAGCAACATCTACGCGCTACTGGCGGCAGCGGTGAGCGCTCCGAGCGCTGGCAATATCCAGCCGTGGAGGTTCTTCGTGGTGCGCTCCACCGACGCCCGACAGCGCTTGGCCGCCGCCCTGTCTCAGCGCTGGGCGGCTGCAGCACCGGTTGTGATCGTCGTGGCAGTCGACCCTCGCCCGTGTGCCGCGCGCTTCGGCGACCGCGGCGAGTACCTGTACTCGATCCAGGACACTGCTGCCGCGGTCACCAGCATCTTGCTTGCTGCGGTGGATCAGGGTCTGGCCTCATGCTGGATAGGCGCGTTCAACGAGACTGCGGTAGCCGAGGCGATCGGCGCGGTGCCTCCCGTGACGCCGGTAGCAGTTCTGCCGATAGGCTACTCGGCCGAGTCGGCAGATCGGTCGGCGCGCCGGCCTCTCGATGAAGTGACCACCTGGTTGTAGGGGGCTGTCTCGTGAGCGACGCGTCATCAGGTGCCGATCGGGCCGCGGAGTTCGCTGACCTTGCGGCGCTGCGAGAGCACATCGGCGACTGTCGGAGGTGTGCTCTCGGCGAGACCAGGACCAGGCTGGTGTTCGGTGCTGGCGACAAACACGCGCGGTTGATGTTCATCGGTGAGGCACCCGGCAAGAACGAGGATCTTCAGGGAGAGCCCTTCGTGGGTGCGGCGGGGAAGCTCCTGGACGAACTGCTCGCAAGTATCGGAATGGACCGGACCGAGGTCTACATCGCGAACGTTCTCAAGTGCCGCCCTCCCGGGAATCGCGATCCGCTGGCGGGGGAGATAGAGACCTGCACGCCGTATCTCGCGCAGCAGGTGCGGCTGATCGGCCCCGAGGTGATCGCTACACTGGGCAACTTCGCCACTCGGCACGTATTGGGAACCGAGCGCCCGATCAGCGCGCTAAGGGGCAGGCTGTTCCGTGTGGACGGGCGGCAGGTGGTGCCGATCTTCCATCCGGCCGCCGCGCTGTACGACCAGTCGAAGCGGGACGTGCTGTTCGACGACTTCAGGCGGCTCCGAGCCGTGCTGGACGCCTCCTCGGTGGAGAACACGTTGAGTGATGTGGCAGATCAGCCCTCGCTGTTCTAGAGAGAGACACATGGCATCGAAGTTCACCACGATGAGTCCGGAACAGACGGAGCAGGCTGGCATGCTGCTCGGCCCTCTGCTGCGCCCTGGTGACGTGATAGCGCTTGCAGGCGACCTGGGTGCCGGCAAGACGCATCTCGTGCAAGGGGTCGCGCGTGCCCTTGGCGTGGATGAGCCGGTCACCAGCCCGACTTTCAACCTGCTCCTCGTCCACCCGGGGCCGCTGCCGCTCTATCATTTCGACCTGTACCGCCTGGAGCAGGAAACCGAACTGGAAGACATCGGCTTCTACGAGACGCTCGAGGGCGACGGTGTGTCGCTTATCGAGTGGGGCGACCGTTTCCCCCGGTCTCTTCCTGCCGACAGTCTCGTGGTGGCCATCCACCGTATCGGTGAGACGGCCCGGTGCTTCGAGCTGACCTGGGGTGGGCCGAGGAGCACGGCTCTCGCTGCCGAGTGGGTCTGTGCGTGCAACAACATGGCGGGAATCTCATGAGGCCGTTCGTAGCCTTCGACACGGCAACCGACCACATCGCACTGGCCGTAGGGGACATGGACGCACCGGGTGTGGTGGTTGCAGCGCATGACTTCCCGGCCCACCGGGCCGCCAACACAGCGGTCCTGCCCGCGGTGCAGCACCTGCTGGCAGGCGTGGGCTTCGAGCCGGACTCGCTGGCCGCGGTCGCGGTCGGACGCGGTCCGGGTTCCTTCACCGGCGTTCGCATCGGAGTCGCCGCTGCGAAAGGACTCGCGTATGGCCTTGGCGTGCCGCTCGCTGGCTTCAGCACCCTGGACGCAGTCGCCAGGATGGTGGACTGCGATGGCTACGTAGGCGTCGTTGGAGATGCCATGCGGGGCGAGGTCTACCCCGCGCTCTTCCGCGTCTGTGCGGGCGTCTGGGAGCGTCTGTCGGCCGACAGGGTAGCGGCACCGTTAGAAGTGGCAGCCGAATGGGCGCTGCTGGGGGAGCATGTGAATCTCACCGGCTGCGGTCTTGCGAAACACAGGGGCGCCTTCGAGTCGGCCATGGGCACGGAGTGCACGGTGGTACCGGACGCGTTGTGGTCGCCCGATGGAGAGTCGCTCGTGGGGGCGGCGTGGGCATCGGAGGGTCCGGGATCGCTCGGCACCTTGGTGGAGCTCGATCCGGAAGAGGCCTTCGAGACGGCTCACCCCGGGGCCATTCTTCCTATCTACACGCGTCTGGCGGACGCCGAGGAGGCCGAGCGGTTGCGCGCCGGTGGTGCCGATGTCCTGCCGCGGGGCGGAGTCGCGGGGCCTGCGGGAGTGAGGGACCGATGAGGCTCCGGCCGCTGCAGGAATCCGATCTTCCCCGCGTGCTGGAGATAGAGCGGACCAGCTTCCCGGCGCCATGGAGCGAGGGGCTCTTCAGGTCCGAGCTCGGCAGGGAGGACCGTTTCTGGCTGGTGGCCGAGGACGCATGCGACATCATGGGGTACGGCGGGATCATGGTGGTGCGTGACGAGGCACACCTGCTGGACATCGCGGTGGAAGCCGAGCATCGGCTGAGCGGTATCGCCCGTGAGCTTGTGTGGACACTGGCTCGCGAAGCGGTGTCTCGCGGGGCCGATAGGATGTCGCTCGAAGTCGCGACATCGAATCGTGAGGCACTCGCCCTGTACACCACCTGCGGGTTCGACATCGGTGGTCACCGTGTCGGCTACTACCCGGAGACAGGCGATGATGCCCTGATCCTATGGTCGGGACCTCTCGGCAGGCACGTGCGTGCGATCGATGCCGCACGCTCGGGGCAGGACCTCGTTCTCGCAATCGAGACATCGTGTGACGAGACGGCCGCGTCCGTCATGAGGGGCGGCCGCGAGCAGCTGTCTGCCGTTGTCGCCAGTCAGGTGGACTTCCACGCACGCTTCGGTGGCGTGGTGCCCGAGATCGCTTCACGCAAGCATGCTGAGGCAGTGGTGGGGGTCGTGGAAGAAGCGCTGGCTGAGGCCGGGATCGGGATGAACGACCTGCACGCCCTGGCGGTCACGCAGGGCCCGGGGCTCGTCGGTGCGCTCGTGGTGGGAGTCGCCTACGCCAAAGGGTTGTCCCTGGCCACAGGGCTGCCTCTGGTCGGCGTGAACCATCTGGAGGGCCACATCTACGCGGCGCGCCTGTCGGATCCGGATCTGGAACCGCCTCTGATCGCGCTGCTCGTGTCTGGCGGCCACACGCAGATAGTCCACGTGCCCAGGTGGGGAGAGTACGAGACGCTGGGACGGACTCTGGACGACGCGGTGGGAGAGGCCTTCGACAAGGTGGCCAAGCTCCTCGGTCTCGGGTACCCGGGCGGACCGGTGATCTCTCGTCTGGCTGCTCAGGGCGATCCGGCGGCCATCCCGTTCCCGCGGGCCATGATGAGAAGTGGGACTCTGGATGTGTCGCTGTCGGGTCTGAAGACGGCGGTCATCCAGTACGTCGAGGGGGAGCGTGCCAGCGGCCGAGAGCTGCGGATCCCGGACATAGCGGCCTCGTTCCAGGCGGCAGTGGTGGAGGTTCAGGTCTCCAAGACCGTTCAGGCGGCGACCGACCACGGTGTGAGTTCTGTTGTTCTTGCAGGAGGAGTAGCCTCCAACCCGGCGCTTCGCGAAGGCCTGAGAGCGGCATTGGAGCCTTTGGACATTCGCCTGTCTGTGCCGCCGCTCGATCTGTGCACCGACAACGCCTCCATGATCGCTGCGGCTGCTCACGATCACCTGGCAGCAGGCCGGGTGCTCGGTCTCGCAGCAGACGCAGTGCCGAACATGCGTCTGGGCGCCTAGCCACTTCCAGCCTCACTGCGCACGAGCCGCTTAGCGGCGGTTCTGCCTGGCGTGCGGTGGAATATCTAAGTGTCTACCCATCAGATTGGTTCGAAATGCCACTTGCATTCGCCGCGGCGGTAGGCCTAGAATCACCTTCGGCTAGCACTCGGCGACGCAGAGTGCTAAGGCCGGTCAGAACGGGTACATAGGTATCCGCTGCGGTGCCCACGGTGCCGCGAGTGTCTACTTGTGCAGGTAACCGAAGCAGGAGGGTAGAGCATGAATCTGAAGCCGCTGTTCGACAACGTGGTCGTGAAGCCGGCGAAGGCCGAGGAGCAGACCAAGAGCGGTCTTGTGATCCCGGATTCGGCCAAAGAAAAGCCCCAGAAGGGCGAGGTCGTCGCCGTAGGCGAGGGCCGTTGGGACGAAGACGGGGCCAAGCGCGTGCCGATGGATGTCAAGGTCGGCGACATGGTCATCTACAAGGAGTGGGGCAAGACCTCGATCAAGATCGACGGCGAGGAGTTCTTCATCATGTCGCAGAGCGACATCCTCGCAATCGCCCAGGGCTAGAACTGCCCGCGCAACAATCCGACCTATCTGAAGGAGGGAACACACCCGAATGGCAAAGGATATCCGTTTCGATGAAGAGGCCCGCCGCGGTCTCGAGGCCGGCGTCAATAAGCTGGCCAACGCGGTCAAGGTGACCCTCGGCCCCAGGGGCCGTTACGTCGTGCTCGAGAAGAAGTTCGGCGCCCCGACGATCACCAACGATGGTGTGACGATCGCCAAGGAGATCGAGCTCGAGGACCCGATCGAGAACATGGGCGCCCAGCTCGTCAAGGAAGTCGCCACCAAGACCAACGATGTTGCCGGTGACGGCACCACCACTGCGACCCTTCTCGCTCAGGTCATAGTGCGCGAGGGCCTCCGCAACGTGGCGGCCGGCGCCAACCCGCTCGCCATCAAGCGCGGAATCGAGAAGGCTGTCGAGACCGTGGTCGAGACGATCAAGGCTAACGCCAAGGACATCGAGGACAAGGAAGAGATCGCGCACGTCGGTTCGATCTCGGCTGCCGACGAGGTCATCGGCAACAAGATCGCCGAGGCGATGGAGGTCGTGGGCAAGGACGGCGTCATCACCGTCGAGGAGTCGCTGACCTTCGGCATCGACATCGAGACCGTCGAGGGTATGCAGTTCGACAAAGGCTTCATCAACCCGTACATGATCACGGACGCCGATCGCATGGAGGCCGTACTTGAGGACCCCTACATCCTCATCGCCAGCCAGAAGATCACCAACATCCAGGACTTGCTGCCGGTACTCGAGAAGGTCATGCAGGCTGGCAAGCAGCTCCTCATCATCGCCGAGGATGTCGAGGGTGAGGCACTCGCCACGCTCGTCGTGAACAAGCTCCGCGGCACCTTCACTTCCGTCGCCGTTAAGGCGCCGGGCTTCGGCGATCGTCGCAAGCGGATGCTCGAGGACATCGCCATCGTCACCGGTGGCCAGGTCGTGAGCGAGGAACTCGGCTACAAGCTCGAGAACGTTGCGCTCGAGATGCTCGGCCGTGCCGACAAGGTCAAGATCACCAAGGACGACACCACCATCATCGATGGCAAGGGCGCTGAGGACCAGATCAAGGCTCGCATCGGCCAGCTGAAGAGCGAGATCGAGAAGTCGGACTCCGACTTCGACCGCGAGAAGCTGCAGGAGCGCCTGGCCAAGCTTTCCGGCGGGGTGGCTGTCATCAAGGTGGGCGCGGCGACCGAAGTCGAGCTCAAGGAGAAGAAGCACCGCATCGAGGACGCCCTGCAGGCGACCCGCGCGGCCGTCGAAGAGGGCATCGTCGCCGGCGGCGGCGTGGCGCTCACAGACGCGGCTCCTGCGCTGGATGCGCTTGCGCTGTCTGATGACGAGCAGATCGGCGTCACCATCATCAAGAAGGCACTCGACGAGCCGATGAAGCAGATCGCGGGCAACGCGGGCTTCGAGGGCTCTGTTGTGGTCGAGAAGGTCAAGACGCTCGCCAAGGGCGAGGGCCTGAACGCTGCGACCGGTGAGTACGGCGATTTGCTGAAGATGGGCGTCATCGACCCGGTCAAGGTGACGCGCTCGGCGCTGCAGAACGCCGCATCGATCGCTGCTCTGATCCTCATCACGGAGACCACCGTTTCCGACGTCCCTGCGAAGGACGACGCTGCTGCGGCCGCTATGGCCGGCATGGGCGGCATGGGCGGCATGATGTAGCACGAGGCCGTGCCCTGAGTGGCATGGGAGAGAAGTGGCCCCCGCGAGATTCGCCGGGGCCACTTCTGTGTCTTGAGCGCACTGACGGGTGCGGCGGTCAGAGCACGCCGATGCCGTCGAGTACGAAACGCACGCCGAGGTAGAGAAGAAAGACCGCGCACGCACCTATCACCGATCGGTACAGAGTTTCCGACAGAAGGCGCTTCCCGCGCGATGTGGCGAAGATCACCAGGCCGTACCAGCTCACGTCGGCCAGCTCGTGCCCGATGAAGAACGCCGCCACACCGGCTGGTCCTATGGCCAGGCCGTCGGCAGCGAGCTTCACGCCGATAGTCGCCCACCAAAGGGCCCAGTACGGGTTCGAGAGGCTGACGGCCGCGCCATGCAGCACCGGCCCCATACGCGACTCGGCGGGCATGTCGCGATCTCCTATGCTCAACGTGCCCCTGACCGCTCCTCGCAGGAGCCCCCATCCCATCCAGACGAGGAACGCTCCGCCCACTCCGGCCAGCACGCTGGAGACCCGATCGTCACGGAGAAGCTCCTGAAGGCCGAAGGCGAAACCCACCAGCAGTACGCCCTCCAACAGCGCGTGTCCCACCAGCATGAGCGCTGCCGAGCGTGCGCCCCGAGTCACCGTGCGGGTGATCGTGACGGTCAGGTACGGTCCCGGCGACATCGCCCCCGTCAGGCCGATGAGGAATGCGCTGCCGCCGAGGGCGAGCGCCTGGGTGAGAGCAGCGCTCACGGCGCGCCCCAGTGTTGTTCCCGGCATGCGGAGGCCGGCCGATAGTGCCTGTTCATGGTGGTATAGTATCGCAGCACGCGCACCGGCCCCGTGCGCCCGAGAGGAGCTCGCTAAGTGGCACTGTCGATCGGCATCGTCGGCCTTCCGAACGTGGGCAAGTCGACGCTGTTCACCGCACTGACCCGCAAGCAGGTCGACGCGGCCAACTATCCCTTCGCCACTATCGAGCCGAATGTGGGTGTTGTCCCCGTTCCGGACTCGCGCCTCGCGCGCCTCGCGGAACTCGTGAATCCTCAGCGCGTCGTCCCGGCTACCGTCGAATTCGTGGACATCGCAGGGCTGGTCAAGGGGGCGAGCGAGGGTGAGGGCCTCGGCAACCAGTTCCTGGCCAATATCCGCGAAACCGATGCCATAGCCGAGGTCGTTCGCTTCTTCAGCGATCCGAATGTGATCCATGTGGAAGGAAGAGTGGATCCCCAAGACGATGTCGAAACGATAAAGACCGAGCTCATCCTGGCGGACCTGGGCACCCTCGAACGGGCCGTGCCGCGCATGGAGAAGGATGCGAAGCGCGACAGCTCACTTGCCCGGAAGCTGGACGTCGCCCGCCGTCTTGAGGCCTGGATGGGTCAGGGTCACCGGGCGCGTACGATGGAGATGTCCGATGAGGAGAGAGGGCTTGTCCGGGACCTGCATCTGCTGACGATGAAGCCGATGCTGTATGTCGCCAACGTTGACGAGAGTGCGATCGGTTCTGTGCTGCCGGAGATCGACGGAATCGCGCCCGTGCCGATATGTGCCGAGATCGAGTCGGAGATGGCCGGGCTGGAGCCGGACGAACTTGCCGAGTATCTCGAGATGGAGGGCCTGGCCGAGCCCGGTCTGAACGCGCTCATACGGGAGGCGTATCGTCTCCTGGGCCTGCAGTCGTTCTTCACCGCGGGTGAGCAGGAAGCGCGCGCCTGGACCGTGCGCGTGGGCGCGAAAGCTCCTGAGGCGGCGGGCGTCATCCACACCGATTTCGAGCGAGGTTTCATCAAGGCCGAGGTGATCTCCTACGAGGACTACGACGCTCTGGGCAGCGAGGCGGCCGTGAAGGCGGCAGGCAAGCTGCGCATCGAAGGCAAGGACTACGTGATGGCCGACGGCGACGTGGTGCACTTCCGTTTCAACGTGTGAAAGCGTCCTGTGTCGAGCTAAATACGTGCCGGACGGTTCCGAAACGGTCCGTACTCAACTAGAATGTCGGAACCGGGACGCTGTCGGACGGGGCTCGTGATGCCTTGGTCGACGTAGCGGCAAGACGTGGCATTCATCGGACCAGGCCTGCTCTGATCGGCATTTCGGCGGCGGAGCCTGGTTCTCGTGTATCCGGGACCGGACCGCACGGGACATGGAGACTATCAGGTGAGCCTGATGCAGGGACATGAGGCTTCAATAGAGGAGGCGGCGCGCAGTATGGAGATCGAGATCGGACGCGGCAAGACGGCAAGGCAGGCCTACGGTTTCGATGACATAGCAATCGTGCCCAGCAGACGGACGCGCGATCCCCGGGATATCGACATCTCTTGGGAGTTCTCGTACAAGGGTCGCGACCACAGCTTCTCGTTGCCTGTCCTTGCCTCCGCGATGGACGGTGTGGTTGACCCGGCATTCGCCATCACTCTCGGCAAGCTCGGCGGTCTGGCTGTGCTCAACCTCGAGGGCATCCAGACCCGCTACGCCGATCCGGGTCCGCAGCTGGATGCGATCGCCTCGTTCTCGCGCGAAGAGGCCACCTGCAAGATGCAGGAGATCTATGCGGCCGAGGACGTGAAGGCCGAACTGGTCACCCAGCGCGTGAAAGAGATCAAGGCCGGGGGCGTGCTGGCGGCCGCTTCGCTCACCCCCCAAAACGTAGAGAAGTTCATAGGTCCGGCGCTCGAAGGCGGACTCGACATCCTCATCATCCAAGGCACGGTCGTCTCGGCGGAACACGTATCGAGCTTCGACAAGCCGCTGGATCTGAACGCGTTCATCGCCGGCCTCGACATTCCCGTGATCGTCGGCGGTTGCTGCAGCTATCAGGGTGCGTTGCACCTGATGCGCACCGGGGCTGTGGGTGTTCTCGTGGGTGTCGGCCCTGGCCATGCTTGCACGTCGCGTCGCGTACTGGGCATAGGTGTCCCGCAGTGCACGGCGATCGCGGACGCCGCTGCGGCACGCATGCGCCATCTCGATGAGACCGGCACGTACTGCCACGTCATCGGAGACGGCGGCATGCGCACGGGCGGCGACCTGGCGAAGGCGATCGCATGCGGTGCGGACAGCGTGATGATCGGCTCGCCGCTTGCGTCGGCTACAGAAGCGCCTGGTCGCGGCTACCACTGGGGGATGGCCACCTTCCACCCGGACCTTCCGCGCGGCGCGCGGGTCTTCGCCGGGCAGAAGGGGACCCTCGCTGACGTTCTCGTCGGTCCCGCGCATGAGAACGACGGTACGCTCAACCTGTGTGGCGGTCTGCGCACGTCGATGGCGACCTGCGGTTACGAGAACTTGAAGGCTTTCCAGAAGGCAGAGGTCATGGTGGCCCCGGCGCTGCAGACGGAGGGAAAGATCCTCCAGCAGGCGCAGGGCGTCGGCATGGGCCGGTAAGGCGGGCGGTGTGACCGACTACCACAACGAACAGCCCACGGTCTTCGTACTGGACTTCGGGGCGCAGTACGCCCAGCTGATAGCGAGGCGGGTGCGTGAAGCGCGAGTGTACTCGGAGATAGTGCCGCACGATGTCACGGCCGAGGAGATAGAGCGTCGCCATCCGGCGGCGCTCATCCTTTCAGGGGGGCCGGCGAGTGTGTACGCTCCCGGAGCACCCCGGCTCGACAAGCGCATATACGAACTCGGCATACCGGTGCTGGGATTCTGTTACGGTATGCAGCTTATGGCGCTAGACCTGGGAGGAGATGTTCCTCACACCGACATCGGCGAGTACGGCTTCGCCGAGCTCACGGTCATGGAGCCGGAGTGCCGGTTGTTGGACGGCGTTGCCGCTACATCTCAGGTCTGGATGAGCCATCGCGACAGCGTGGGAGCGCCTCCCGAAGGCTTCCTGGTGACGGCCCGTACGGCGACGACGCCGGTAGCCGCAATGGAGGACCCCGGACGCAGGCTTTACGCGACGCAGTTCCATCCCGAGGTCGCGCACACCGAGTTCGGTCAACAGATCATCAGGACCTTCCTGCACGACATCGCTGGTATCCCGCCTGTCTGGACGATGGTGAACATCATCGACGATACTGTCGCGCGAATCCGGGAGCAGGTCGGGGCCGACCGGGTCATCTGCGGCCTGTCGGGCGGAGTGGACTCGAGCGTCGTGGCCGCACTCGTTCATCGTGCGATCGGCGACCAGCTGACGTGCGTGTTCGTCGATCACGGCATGCTGCGCCTCGACGAGGCCGAGCAGGTGGTGAGGACCTTCCGCGACCAGTTTCGCATCGACCTCGTGCACGTGGATGCCGAGCAGCGGTATCTGTCGCTCCTGGCCGGCGTGTCTGATCCCGAGCAGAAGCGCCGCATCATCGGCGAGGAGTTCTGGAAGGTGTTCTTCGAAGAGGCTACGAAGCTAGAGGGCGTGAAGTGGTTGGCCCAGGGCACGCTGTACCCGGACGTGATCGAGTCGGGGAACAAGACCGCAGCGAAGATCAAGAGCCATCACAACCTCATACCGTTCCCTGCAGGCGTGCATTTCGATCTGATAGAGCCGCTGAAGGCCCTGTTCAAAGACGAGGTGCGTGCCGTCGGTGCCGAACTGGGTCTGCCCGACGAGATCGTACACAGACAGCCCTTCCCGGGCCCGGGGCTGGCGGTACGGATAATCGGCGAGATCACCCACGAGAAGCTCGAGACGCTCCGTCGGGCCGACGCGATCATTCGCGAGGAGATCGGCGAGTGGGACACCGAACGCAGCGTCTGGCAGTACTTCGGCGTGCTTCCGGACATCCGGAGCGTCGGCGTCATGGGCGACGAGCGGACATACGGGCACCCGATCATCGTTCGGGCGGTGGCCTCGGCGGATGCTATGACGGCCGACTGGGCGCGTCTGCCTCACGACCTTCTTGCGAAGATGAGCAACCGCATCATCAATGAAGTCGAAGGCATCAACCGGGTGGCGTACGACATCACGAGCAAGCCGCCGGGCACCATCGAGTGGGAGTGATGGCGAATAGCAGGTAGTTCCGGCGCCGGGAGATCGGCGCCGCGCCGTAGTCGGCGTTGCAGCGAGGAGATGGCTATGACCGAAGACACACAGGCACAGGAGCAGATCGCGGTACATCGCGCGCGCATCGACGAGATAGACTGCCGCATCGTGCAACTTCTCAACGAGCGTGCCGAGCAGTCGCTGGCGATACGCGAACTCAAGCCTCAAGTGCACTGGGGCCTCTACGATCCGAAGCGCGAGGAGGAGATCTTCGCCAACCTGACGAGCTGCAATAAGGGGCCTCTGTTCGGGGAGAACCTGCGGGAGATCTACGAAGCTATCCTGCATGTGATGAAGGAGCTGAGGGGCTGATGGCCGAGCTTGACGCCCCGGCGTCTCTCGTCGAGCGGGACGGGAGGGTGACTCTGATCGCGGGTCCGTGTTCTGTTGAGACCAGCGAGCAGATGGATCAGGTAGCGGCCACCTGCGCGGAGCTGGGTATTCGGATCATGCGCGGGGGCGCATACAAGCCGCGTACGTCGCCGTTCTCGTTCCAGGGCTTGGAGGAGAAGGGGCTCCAACTGCTGCGCGAGGCTGCAGACAAGTACGGCCTGAAAGTTGTCACCGAGGTAACTGACTCGGCACACGCCGAGAAGATAGCCGAGTACGCCGACATCATCCAGATCGGTACCCGCAATATGGCAAACTTCAGCCTGCTGAAGAAGGTAGGGCAAGTCACTGCGGAGTCCCGCAAGCCGGTGGTCTTCAAGCGCGGCATGGCGGCGACGATCGAGGAGTGGCTGCAGGCGAGCAACTACATAACCATGTCGGGGAACGAGAACGTGATCCTGTGCGAGCGCGGCATCCGTACGTTCGAGACGGCGTACCGGTTCACGCTCGACATCGCCGCCGTGCCGGTTGTGAAGTCCCTGTCCTTGCTGCCGATCATCGTCGATGTGTCTCACCCTGCGGGCAGGGCGGATCTTGTCCCCGCGCTATCCAGGGCGGCCATCGCCGTGGGCGCCGACGGGCTTATGGTGGAGGTCCACCCCAACCCGAGGGAGGCACTCTGCGACGGGCCGCAATCGCTTGACTTGCCGGGGCTTCGCGCGCTCGTCGCCGAATTGCAGCCGCTGGCTTCTGCGATGGGCAAGATCATCGGTTGATTGTGCCGCTCGTCGCGTGAATGCTTAGGGAACCTTGCGGAGAATCAACAGAGCTGTCAGAATCCCATAAGGCACTGGGGTTACCCGGGTCATGCTCGCGGGTAAGTGCCAAGCGAAGGTCGCATCGCTGGAAGGTGGCGGAGATAATGGAGTCACCGTTCGTCCGGATCTGCCCCCACTGCGGGTCGGTAGGGGCGGAGCGCCTTGGCTACTGCGATGCGTGTGGCACCGCCGTCTGCGAGAAGTGTGGGAACACGCAAATCTCGCTCAGCAGCCGCAAGGTCATGCATGACAGCTGCCTCAAGGAGTGTGTTGAGTCCTCCTTCTCGATGATCAAGTTCGTGAAGTAGGCGCTTTCGCTTCTTCAATCGACGCGGTCGGCACGGTACACTGTCACCCCATGACACTACCTCTCGAAGACCTCAACCCGGCGCAACGCGATGCCGTGACAACCACCGAGGGCCCACTTCTCGTGCTCGCAGGCGCGGGCAGCGGCAAGACTCGCGTACTCACGTATAGAATCGCCAATCTCGTGGGAGACCTTGGCGTTTCTCCTGCCGAGATCCTTGCGATCACCTTCACCAACAAGGCTGCAGGCGAGATGCGCGAGCGCCTGGAGACTCTCATAGGGCCCATGGCGCGCTCGATGTGGGTGATGACCTTCCATGCGTTCTGTGGCCGGATACTGCGTGCGGACGGCACTCGCCTGGGCTACACGCGGTCGTTCACCATCTACGACGACGACGACACGCGGCGCCTGTTGGCGAGCGTGCTGACCGAACTCGACATCGACGTGAAGCAGTTCCCACCGAAGGCCATCGCGGGACGCATCTCGGCGGCGAAGAACGAGCTGATCGGGCCTGCCGACTACGAGGCGAAGGCCAGCATCCCGCCGGAGAAGGTGACAGCGAAGGTCTATCGGCTGTATCAGGAGAGAATCGCTTCGGCCAACGCGATGGACTTCGATGACATGCTCGTGAACGCCGAGCGCCTGCTGCGCGAGCATCCCGAGGTGTGTGCGTTCTACCAGAACCGGTTCCGCTACATCCTTGTGGACGAGTACCAGGACACCAACAAGGCACAGTATGAGATCGTGAATCGGCTCGCAGCGCGCGACCGCAACCTGATGGTCGTTGGCGACGACGACCAGTCGATCTACTCCTGGCGCGGAGCCGACATTCGCAACATCCTCGAGTTCGAGCGGGACTATCCGGATGCCACGGTGATCCGCCTCGAGCAGAACTACCGCTCGACCGAGACGATCCTCGCAGCCGCGAATGCGGTCGTCGCCAACAACCGGGGCCGCAAGCCCAAGACGCTGTGGACCGCCAATGTCGGCGGTGAGGCCATAATCCGCTACTCGGCCACCGACGAGCGCGACGAAGCACGCTTCGCTGCAGAGGAGATCGAGCGTTTGCTGCGTGACGAGCATCGCTCCTACACGGACTTCGCGGTCTTCTACCGCACGAACGCGCAGTCCAGGATCGTCGAGGACACGTTCCTCCGCGTAGGGGTGCCGTACCGGCTCGTCGGCGGCACGCGTTTCTTCGAGCGCGCGGAGATAAGAGACGTGATGGCGTGGCTTCGCGCCACCGTCAATCCGACGGACGTGCAGTCGTTGGTGCGCGTACTGGAGAAGCGCCAGGGCATCGGGAGGACCACCATCGACGTCCTGCGCATGCGTGCGATAGAGCAGGACATCTCGCTGGCCGAAGCCATCGCACGCGCCGCCGGGGAAGGCTGGCTCTCCACGGCTCCCGCCAAGCGCGTTGCGACGCTCGCCGAGGACCTGGAGGCTGCCAGGCAGGTCGAAGGCGACACCCTGCGAGCGCAAGTGGAGGAGATCGTCAGTCGTTCCGGGCTGTTGGGAGTCTTGGCCGCCGAAGGCACGCATGAAGCTGTGGGTCGCGCCGAGAACGTCCGCGAGTTCTTCGGAGTCGTGGATGAGTACGACCAACGGCACGTCGAGCCCGAATCGCGAACGCTTGAGGCGCTGCTGGAGTGGGTGGCGCTTCGCAGCGACCTCGACGAGATCGAGGAAGGCGATCGGGCGGTCACCCTCATGACGCTTCACTCGGCCAAAGGGCTGGAATTCCCGGTCGTGTTCCTGTTGGGCATGGAGGACTCGATCTTCCCGCACGCGAGCTCGATGTTCGATGCGGCCGGGCTGGAAGAGGAGCGTCGGCTGTGCTACGTCGGCATCACCCGCGCACGCGAGCGGTTGTATCTCGCGCACGCCTCGATGCGACAGCTGTTCGGCCAGACGCAGTACAACCAACCGAGCATGTTCATCTCCGAGATACCGGATGAGCACATCAGGGCCGAGGGTGTGGGGTCGGTCGGGTTCGGCGCTTCCGCGCCGGGTCGCGGGAGAGGGGAACGCGCGGGTTCGGTGCGCTGGGCGCGTGACCGGGTGCCGACGGCCCCCTCCGAAGGCAGAGTATTCGGATCGGGCAGGTCCTCCAGGCGCGAGCCTGAGGTGAAGCCCGTGTTGGCGGCGGGGGATACGGTCGAGCATAAGGTGTTCGGCCGTGGCGTGGTGCAGTCGGTTGCGGGAGACAAGGTCGCGGTGACCTTCCCCGAACTCGGGACGAAGAACCTCCTGTTGGGGTACGCTCCGATACGCAAGGTGGAGGGCTGATGGGGCTTGTGGCGCATGCAGAGAGGGAGATCATGAAGCAAGCCGTTTCAGCGTTGTCGGCGATGGCGGGGTACTGAGCGATGCTCCCCGGTCGGCGAGAGCGGTGGCAGCGCGATCCGCGCATGGGGCTTGCCGTCATCGTGGCGGGCGTCGGTATCGTCGGGTTCATCGCGCTTGCGGCAGCCATATTCCTCATGCCTGCCTTCGTGCGCTTCGACTTGGCGGCATCCTCCGCCATCCGGAGCATCGATCTCCCGGGGCTTGAGCAGTTCGCGCGTATCGCGACTCATCTGGGCGATTTCTGGCCGATGCTGATCGCGACGATACTCACGGCAGCGTTCCTCTGGTACAGGGGCAGACACACGTCTGCTGTCACGCTGGTGCTGACAGTACTCCTGGGGTCCGGGTTGGGATTCTTGATGAAGCTGCTCTTCGCGAGGGTGCGACCGGCATTGGAGTTCGCGAGGATCCCGCTGCCCGACACGTACAGCTTCCCGTCAGGGCATGCGCTGACCGGTCTGCTCTTCTTCGGTTCGCTGGCATTTCTCATCATGCTGCACGAGAGGCATCTCGGGCGGGCCGTGCTGGCTGTGGCGGCCTGTCTGTTCGCAGTGGTGTCCATCGCGCTCGCCCGCGTC
>JAFGNP010000046.1 GCA_016926975.1 Coriobacteriia bacterium
ATCGTCGACTTCGGCGCGTTCGTGGACCTCGGCGGCATCGACGGACTGGTGCACATCTCCGAACTGTCCTGGAGCCACGTTAACCATCCGTCGGAGGTCGTGGCGGTCGGTGACAAGGTCGAGGTTCAGGTTCTGGACGTGGATCTGTCTCGTGAGCGGATCTCCCTCGGACTCAAGCAGACCCAGGACGATCCGTGGAAGCAGCTTGTGAAGGACTATCAGGTCGGCGCGATCATGGACGGCAAAGTCACGAAGATCGTGCCGTTCGGTGCGTTCATCGAGATCGGCGAGAGCGTGGAGGGCCTGGTGCACATCTCGGAGATGGCTCGCGGCCACGTCGAGAAGCCGGAAGATGTCGCCAACGTGGGCGACGAGGTCAAGATCAAGATCATGGACGTCGATCTCGAGCGTCGCAGGATCTCGCTGTCCATCCGCGCGGCGAACGAGGAGCTCGGTCTGCCGGACGCGATTCCCTACGAGCCTGAAGAGGGCGAGGAGGGCGCGGAGGCCGTCGAAGCTGATGAGGAAGTAGCCGAGGCCGTCGAGGAGGCTGCTGTCGAAGAAGCTGCCATCGAAGAGGCTGCTGTCGAAGAGGCTGCTGTCGAAGAAGCTGCCGTCGAAGAAGCTGCAGCGGAGGAGATAGCGGAGGCCGAGGAGCCGCAGGAGGCCGCTGAGGTCGCCGAGGAATCGGATGACGACACCGATGACGACGATGATGATAGCGAGAAAGAGTCCGACGAGGGCTAGCGTCCGACACCGTCGCTGACGAACCCAACGGGGCCGGGCCTTCGCGAGAGCGTGGGTACGGCCCCGAACCATCTGGAGGCATGTGATGTATGTTCTGGCTCTGACCGGCGGCCTCGGATCCGGCAAATCGACCGCAGCTGAGCTCTTCGCGGACCGGGGGGCTACGGTCGTCGATCTTGACGATGTGGCCAAGGCCCTGCTGGATGAGCTTCCCGCCGTCCGCAATCGGGTGGTCGAGGTCTTCGGCACCAAGGTACTCGCGCCCGACGGCCGCATCGACCGCGCCGCGCTGGCTTCGGAGGCCTTCGCGTCGGAGGACGCCACCGAGCGCTTGGACGCGATAGTCCACCCGGCCGTTCTCGCCGCCGTAGCGGGCGCGCTCGACACTCTGGCGACGCATGGCGATGCGCCGGCTGTCGTCGTGCTGGTGGTCCCGCTGCTTGCCGAGTCACCGCTCTTTCTGGAGCTGGTCGATGCCGTGCTAGCTATCTCGGCGCTCGAGGAGGCCCGTATCGAGCGCGCGGTCGCCCGCGGTATGGCCAGAGAAGAAGCCGAGCGGCGGATAGCGCGGCAGGCGGGCGATTCCGAACGCAGGGAGATCGCCGACTACGTGATAGAGAACGACGGTGACCTGGAGACGTTCAAGCAGGACGTGATCGACTTCTGGGATTCAGAGTTCGCTTCTCGGGAGTCATGAGGTGGCAGGCATGAGGCCGCTGAAGGTCGTTTCCGAGTTCGAGCCCGCTGGCGATCAGCCGGAAGCGATCGCGCGTCTGGCGGAGGGCATAGCCTCGGGTATCACGGACCAGACGCTGCTAGGTGTCACCGGATCGGGCAAGACGTTCACCATGGCCAAGGTCATCGAGGCCGTTCAGAAACCGACGCTCATCCTCGCGCCGAACAAGACCCTCGCCGCCCAGCTGGCCAGCGAGATCCGGGACGTGATGCCGGACAACGCCGTGATGTACTTCGTCTCCTACTACGATTACTACCAGCCCGAGGCGTATGTACCGTCGACAGACACCTTCATCGAGAAGGACGCGTCGATCAATGCCGAGGTGGAGAAGCTTCGCCATGCGGCTACAGCTGCGCTCCTGTCGCGCAGGGACGTTGTGGTCGTGGCAAGCGTCTCGTGCATATACGGCATCGGCTCTCCTGAAGACTACGCGGGCATGGCGGTGTTCCTGGCCGAGGCTGCGCCCTACGACCGTGACAAACTCATCCGCGATCTCATCGACATCCAGTACGACCGCAACGACTACGAACTCCAGCGGGGCGCCTTCCGGGTGCGTGGTGACGTGCTCGACATCTTCCCGCCCTATGCCGACCAACCGATCCGGGTGGACTTCTTCGGCGACGAGATCGAGTCGATCGCCGAGGTGGACCACCTGACCGGCGAGGTCGTGAACCGCTTCGATGCGACGCCGATCTGGCCGGCAACGCACTACGTCACTCCGAAGGAGAAGCTGAAGGAGGCAGTGTCCTCGATCAGAGAGGAGCTGCACGAGCGTCTGGTACAGCTGAACGCCGACGGGAAGCTGCTTGAGGCGCAACGTCTGGAGATGCGCGCGAACTACGATCTGGAGATGCTGGAGGAGATAGGGTACTGCAGCGGCATCGAGAACTACTCGCGCCACCTGGACGGTCGCAAGCCGGGTGAGCCGCCGAACACGCTGATCGACTACTTCGGCGAGGACTTCCTGTGCATCATCGATGAGAGCCACGTGACGGTCCCGCAGCTCCACGGGATGTACGAGGGAGACCGCTCGCGCAAGCTCACGCTCGTGGAGCATGGCTTCCGGCTACCGAGCGCCCTGGACAACCGTCCATTGAAATTCGACGAGTTCCGCGCGCGCATCCCGCAGACAGTCTTCGTTTCGGCCACGCCGGGTGATTTCGAGATGCGGGCCTCCAAGCGCATCGTCGAGCAGATAATCAGGCCAACCGGCCTGGTGGATCCGGCGGTCGAGGTCCGGCCCACCCACGGCCAGATCGACGATCTGATGGCCGAGGTCCGCGAGCGAGCAGCTCGCAACGAGCGCACGCTCGTCACCACCCTGACCAAGCGCATGGCCGAGGACCTGGCCGACTACCTCTTCGAGCACGGCATCAAGGTTCGCTACATGCACTCGGACATAGGCACGCTGGAGCGTGTGGAGATTCTGCGCGACCTGCGCGCTGGCGTCATCGACTGCCTGGTGGGCATCAACCTGCTGCGCGAGGGGCTCGATCTGCCCGAAGTCTCTCTCGTGGCGATCCTCGACGCCGACAAGGAGGGCTTCCTCCGCA
>JAFGNP010000047.1 GCA_016926975.1 Coriobacteriia bacterium
ATCCTCACGCGAGATGAAGCCATAGCCCTTGTCCGGATTGAACCACTTGACGGTACCCTGTGCCATGCAAACCCATCCTCTCGCCCCTTAGGGCAAAACAGTTGCGGCGCGACTCGTCCCCCGCGAATCGCGGGTGTCACGCCGCAGATCCAAAGGGCCGCCTCTGGCCCCGTCAAAAAGTGTACGCGACGACACGGCCGTGCGCTAGTACGTGATGTGACGCTGGAAGAGGAGGCGCCGATGTCCTATGTTCACTCCATGGGATCTCAAGAAGACACGCCGGTGCGCGCTCACGTGACGATCTCCGGACGCGTCCAGGGCGTCTACTTCCGCGCAAGCGCCGCCGAGAAAGCTCGCGCGCTCGGCCTTTCGGGGTGGGTCCGAAACGCCGGAGACGACGTCGAAGCGGCCTTCGAGGGAGCCAGGCCTCAAGTCGAGCGAATGCTCGGGTGGTGCCACGAAGGACCTCCACGGGCGCATGTGGACAGCGTCGACCTGCAGTGGGAAGAGCCCGAGGGGTCCGGCAGCTTCGGGATACGTTACTAGCGGCGCACCAGGAAGCACTGGTGGATCCGCGGGTTGCGAGAGAAGTCCGGCGGGATGGTGGCCGTCGTGATGTCCTCGATCTGCAGCGGCGCCAGCAGCTCATGATCGAGCTTGAAGGTGCGCAGGTTGGTCGAGAACACGAGCACCCCGTCGGGTGAGAGCAGGTCGACTGCATCCGTTATCAGCGCTCCGTGATCGCGCTGCACATCCAAGGTGCGCTCCCCCATGGACTTACTTGTGGAGAACGTCGGCGGATCCAGATAGACGAGCCCGTACGGGTCGGCTAGGTCTCCTTGCACGCGCCTGCGCTCCTCGGCGAGCCATCGCAGCGCGTCGGTGCGGAAGAAGCGCACTCCCCTGCCCTCTTCGAAGCCGTTGAGCGCCATGTTGCGCTTGGACCAATCGATGTAGGTCGCCGACAGATCGACGCTATGCACCGCCAAGGCGCCGCCAGCTGCAGCGTAGACGTTCGCCGCACCCGTGTACGCGAAGAGGTTGCAGAAGCGTCGGCCGTTCGCCAGCTTGCGGATCATCGCCCGTGCAGGCCGATGGTCGAGGAAGAGCCCCGTGTCCAGGTAGTCGTGCAGGTTCACGAGGAAGCACAGCCCGCCCTCGGCTACCTCCACGAACTCGCCCCGCTCGTCCTGTCGACCGTACTGTGAAGTCCCCCGCTGACGGCTGCGCACCTTGACCGCGACATCGTCCGGGAACACCTCGAGGACCTCGCCGACCGCCTCGACCGCCTCGACCAGACGCGCCTCGGCCACTTCCGGATCCACGGTCGCAGGCGGCGCGTACTCAGCCACATGCGCGAAGCGGCGGCCTCCGTCGGACCCGGCACCCTGGTAGAGGTCGACCG
Organism: Coriobacteriia bacterium; assembly: GCA_016926975.1. Lineage (GTDB taxonomy): Bacteria > Actinomycetota > Coriobacteriia > Anaerosomatales > Anaerosomataceae > UBA6100. The sequence continues at coordinate 1,406 of JAFGNP010000047.1, forward strand.
CAACGGCGTATTCGGGCAGATCGGCATCGTATACCCGGAAGCAAGTGACGCCCTCGCGTCGCGCCCACTTGCCGAGATGCCGCAAGTTCTTGCGCAGGCGATTCGCGAACATCCCGGCGCCAGCCGACCTTCCCTCGCTCGCGCGGCGCACCTCGGCACGCACGTTCTTGCTTGCGATGTCGAAGCGGTAGAGCTTGGTCTCGATCGTGCCGTTGTAGAGCGTGTACGCTGCCGAGCTGCGCAGGCCGGTGGCGCGAGCAAGCGAATCCTCGCTGGTGAGTATCGCCGCCTGCCACCCGTCGAACTCGGCGAGCAACCGCTCGCCTAGCAGCGCGTAGAGCGGTTCGAGCGAGGCGCTCTCGCCCAGGCGCACGCCGTAGGGCGGATTGGTGACCACGAGCCCCGGGGTTGCCCCTCGGGGCGCCCTGAGCGTCTTCAGCTCGCCCTGCTCCACAACGATCGCCTTGCCGAATCCCGCGCGCTTCGCACAGGCGACCGCAAGTGCGACTGCCGCAGGATCCGAGTCTCTGCCTACGATCACCGGAAGACGCTCTCGCCCCGCCTCTGCGCGGTCGTCAGCTTCGTCGATAAGCGCGTGCCAGGCATCCTCGCGGTGGCCGAGCCAGCCGGAGAAGCCCCAGTGCTCCCTCAGAAGCCCCGGCGCCTGGTCGGCCGCCATCAGCGCACCTTCGAGAAGTAGCGTCCCCGAGCCACACATCGGATCGACCAGCGCGCCTCCTGCAGTAGCGATCTCCGGCCATCCGGCACGGACCAGAACGGCGGCGGCCAGGTTCTCCTTCAAGGGCGCCTCGGCCTGCTCTCCGGGCGTCCGGTAGCCGCGTTGATGCAACGGCTCACCGGCCAGATCGATCGAAAGGATCGCGCGATCACGATTCAGTCGCAGGTTGACACGCAGGTCCGGCCGCACGAACTCCACCGACGGGCGGCTGCCGGTGCGCTCGCGGAACCGGTCGACGATACCGTCCTTGGCCTTCTGTGCGGCAAACCGCGTGTGCTTGAGTCCCGATGTCGTGCCGACGACGTCAATGGCGAGCGTTCCCTCCGCCGAGACGTGCTCTTCCCAGGGCACTGCATGCACTCCGGCGTACAGTTCCTCGGCCGTAGAAGCCGAGAACTCCGAGAGATTGAGAAGCACCCGGCTTGCAAGACGCGACCAGAGACACGCCCGGTAGCCGATCTCCAGCGGGCCGGCGAATGTGACCGCAGCGCGCGTCTCGCGTACCTCGACAGCGCCGAGTTCACCGAGCTCGCGTGCGAGCAGGTTCTCGACCCCCTTCGGGCAGGTCGCGGCGTATCGAAACGTGTGTGTCATTCCCGCAAGGTAGCACGAGCAGCGATGCAGGCGTGAGAGAAAGCTACCCTCACGGCTCCGGGTACCCAAGAAGGACGCGTACGACCGCATGCGCCTGAGCAGCCGCCGCAGCCATGACGCGCGAAGCGAAGAGCGGGTGCCCGTCTCGGACGTCACTCGTAAGGTCACCCACCACGTAGAGATTCTCCGCCATGCGCTCGGTCACGATCGCGTTGGTGGAGCCGTAGCCCGCGAGTCCCGACGCGGTCACGAGCGGCACGTCCGGCAGCTCGGACAGGCAGGTGTTGAGAATCATCGCTTTGACATCAGCCTCATCGACCGCTTCGACGATCACGCTGGCGCCCGTGACGATCCCTACGAGATTCTCCACAGTGACCGCCTCAGTGACCAGATCGAGGCGCACGTCCGCCCTGATGCGCCGCAGGCTCTCGGACAGCGCCGCGACCTTCGGCATGCCGATCTGATCGCGGAAGAAGAACTGCCGGTTGAGGTTGCACTCGTCGACAGTGTCGAAGTCAACGAGAGTCAGGCGGCCGACGCCCGAGCGCACGAGCATCTCCGCCACATTGCTGCCGAGACCACCACAGCCGATGATCGCCACCGCGCACGCCCGCAGTCTGGCACGCAACTCGGAATCGAGCGTGACATCCGGCACTTTGATATCGAGATGAACCGGATGGTGAGGACGCAGGCCGAGTAGTTCCATCGCAGTATGCTCGTCGCTCATCTCAGCCTCCCGCCACCGGTGGGAAGATCGCGAGCCGATCACCCTCGAGAAGCGTCTGCGCCTCGGGTGCATGCCTGCTGTTGACGAAGATCACGCGGGGTTCATCGGGCAGCCCGAGCATCGCGATCACGTCGGCAATGGTCGTGCCGACCGGCAGATCGAAGGTGCGCGCATGCCGCCCACCTTTGCCGTCAGGCTGGAAGGACGAGAAGTGCGCGAACAGCACGACATCGACCTGCACAGACCCCGCCCCTCTCTGCCGAGACGCACCCGCAGCGCCGCACGCGGCGGCGCTGCGGGGACACATCGTTGTTCCGTGTCCTACTCGATGCCGAGCTGCGCAGCCACCTCTGGAACGAAGCTGTGTACGCTGTCGAGCTCCTCATCGGTCACCGCGAACACCACGTTGTGCGGCGCCAGTGGTTCCTCCAGGAAGAACTTCGGCAGGCGATCGTCCTCATTGGTGAAACCAGCATGCTCGTTGAACAGGCGCTCGTAAGTGAGCGTCTCCTTGCCGAGCTGCATGAGCGCGTCGGCGTCCCACTCATCACCCGTGTGGGCAGCGGCCATCTCGTGGATCGCTTCGAACGCCTCAGGCATATCGAGCACGGCGAACGCGACGAAGATGCAGAAGCCGAGCGAGTCAAGCATCGCCGTAGCTATCTGCAGACCCTGCGACAGTGCCGCCTGGCCCTCCGGCTTGAGCGGATCGACCGTGCCGCCGACGGCGAGCACGTTGCTCGTGATCGTGTAGCCAGCGGTGTGGTCCGCGCCCTGTGTGGAGGTAGCATACGTGACGCCGATACCCTGAATCGGACGAGGGTCGTACGCCGGCAGGCCCTGGTGCTTCACGACTGGGATGTTCTTCACGCCAAAGTGGATACCGGTCGCCTCGGCGCCGTCGCCGAAGATCTTGCCCAGGTCGGTACCTCGGCCGATCTCATCGAGCACCGCCATCGCGGCCGCGCCGTCACCGAAGGCAATCTTGCCGGAGGCCATGTACACACCGATCATGACGCCGGCTTCGATGGTGTCGATGCCGATGCTGCCGCACTTGCGATCGAGTGCCGCAACGGTATCCATATCGCTGATGCCACAGTCCGCACCGAGCGACCACGCGCTCTCGTACTCCGGACCCTTGGTCATGTAGTGGCCGTCTTTGTCCACGTAGTACCGCGAGCACTGGATCACGCAACCCGCGTGGCAGCCGTGCTTCACATTGCCGCCGCGCTCGACGGTGATCTCGCGCATCGTTTCGCCGGAGATGCCGTCCACACCCTCGAACTGCCCGCTCGAGAAGTTGCGAGTGGGATAGCCACCGGCCTCGTTGATGATGTTGGCGAGCACGTTGGTCCCAAAGGTCGGGAGCGCCTGGCTCGTGACCGCGTGCGTAGTGAGAGCGCTGGAGAACTTGCGCACCGCCGCGACAAAAGCGTCCTTGTCGGCGTGCTCCTTGCCTTTGAGACCCTCCTCGAAGATTGCGATCAACTTGATGCCCTTGGTGCCCATGACCGCCCCGAGGCCACCTCGGCCGGCGAAGCGGTTGGGATAGCCGTGCGGGTCAGTGATCGCAATGCCGGCCGCCTTCATGCCCATCTCACCGGCGGGGCCATTGACGATGAACGATACCTTCTCGCTGTACCGGTGCTCGGCTGCCTCGATACCCTTGGCCACGGCGACGGTCTCGTACGTGCCGAGACCCTTGAGGTCGTGACGCGGAACGAGGTCCACCGCGCCATCGGGGAAGAGCCGCAGCGCATAGGCGACGGTCTTGTCGGCCGGAATGCCCTCGATGATAATCGCCGCGATTCCCATCTTGCCGAGCGCGTGCGCCGCGGTGCCACCCGAGTTCGACTCCTTGATACCGCCGGTGAGCGGGCTCTTGGCGCCGATCGACAGGCGACCACCGTTGGGAGCGCTCGTACCGCCGAGAAGGCCGGGCGCGATGACCAGCTTGTTGTCGGGTCCCATCGGATCGGCCTCGGCGGGGACTTCGGTGAAGATGATCGCCGAGGTCAGCGCCCGTCCGCCGTACCGCACCCACTTATCCGGCAGCGCCTCTCTGCTGACCGTGAGCGTGGACATGTCGACTCTCAGAATCTCACGCATATGCCGCTCCCTCCGCGTCATCCGACACCACCGCCCTGGAAACGAGGACAGCAACGCCAGCATTCCACCCTGTATGCTATTCATCCCCACAATCATTGCGCTCAGGACTGGTCTTGGTCTGTCTCGACACCCTCCCTGCCCGCTGCGTACAGACCAAGAAAGAACCGGTGCGGACCCGGCGTCCCCTCGGGCACAAACGCAACGCGATCGCCCGGCATGAGCCGGTAGCCGAGCGGCCTAACCGTGCGGTTGCAGAAGACGCCCTCGATCATCGAGAGGGGCAGATCGAGCATTGATGCGAGTTCGGCTCCGGTGACACCCTCGGGAGGCAGCTCGACCTCGAGCACCGTGTCGCCACCGCGCTCCTTCTGGAGCGCATACAGCGCGCCGAACAGGCGTACAGTCACAACCGGATGGTCCATCGGGCGCCTCCCCGGCGGGTGCACGCCGCCGTCACGTTCGCGTTTTGGCTCCCTACTCGTTATACTTACCCGAACACAGCGCCCACATACGGCGCACAACCCAAGACCCGGTCGTCCTTCGCTTTCCTCGTGAACTGTCAGGACTACTGCGTCTGCCCGCAGTGCGACCTGATATGGCGCACGAGGAAGGAGATCTACTTGAGTTTCGACAATCTGGGTCTTTCGCCACGCCTTCTCGAGGCCGTGGCGGCCATGGGCTATACAAGCCCGACCCCAATCCAGCGTGACGCCATCCCGATGGTGATCGAAGGACGCGATGTCGTCGGCTGCGCCCAGACCGGCACCGGCAAGACCGCGGCGTTCGTGCTTCCCCTGATGCAGCGCATCGAGGCGAAGCCGGGCGGTCCGCGCGCCCTCGTTGTCACCCCCACGCGAGAACTCGCCGGCCAGATCGAGGAGGTCGCCCTCCAGGTGGCCAAGCACACCAAGCACCGCGTGGCCGTGGTGTACGGCGGCGTAGGTTACGAACCGCAGATCAAGGCGCTCAAGCGCGGAGTCGACGTACTCGTCGCAACTCCCGGCCGCCTGCTCGACTTGATGGAGCGCAAGGTAGCGAACCTCTCGAACGTCGAGATACTCGTGCTCGACGAGGCCGACCGCATGCTCGACATGGGCTTCTGGCCGCAGGTCCGCAAGATCATCGCGACCATCCCGCCCGAGCGGCAGAACCTGCTCTTCTCGGCGACGATGTCGTCCGATGTGATGCGAGTGGTGAGTTCGACGCTGCACGACCCGGTCAGGGTAGAGGTGGCTCCGGCTGCAACCCCGATCGAGATGATCGACCAGCGTGTCTACCCGGTCGGAGGCCAGCAGAAGAGCCAGTTGCTGGTGCACCTGATCAAGGAGCAGAACCTGGATCGCGTGATCGTCTTCACCCGGACCAAGCACCGCGCGGACCGGGTAGCCAAGGTCCTCCACCAGGCCGGCATCAGGAGCGCCGCCATCCACGGCGACCGCTCCCAGTCCCAGCGCCAGAGCGCGCTGGACAACCTCAAGAGCGGCCGCTGCCGGGTGCTAGTGGCAACCGACGTGGTCGCACGCGGGATCGACATCGATGACGTCAGCCACGTCGTGAACTACGACCTGCCGAACACCCCGGACGACTACGTCCACCGCATCGGCCGGACCGCGCGTGCCGGCAAGTCCGGCACCGCCGTCTCGCTACTGGCACCGGAAGAGCACGAGACGCTGCGCGACATCGAGACCAAGGTCGGGGCCGTTCTCGACACCCACGATGCCGAGGGCTTCGACTACTCGCATGCGCGGCTCGTACCCAACCCGGAACGCCTGGCGGCGCGCTCGGTCCGCACGGTGTACAGCTCCAGCCGCGGACGCGGACGGCGCCGGCGCTAGACGCCGCTTCTCGCACACCAGGTGCCCACCGTCACCGACAGCGTGGCAACGACCGGCTCGGACATCTCCCGGGCCAGTCGCGCCACCTCCTCGGGAGCGGTGTGGTACGCACTCGGTCCCATCTGAGCCGCGGCGATCGCGTCCGCACGGGACATCTGCACCTCTCGCTCCACAGCGCATGTGCTCGTGCACTCGAAGAGGCCGGAGAGAGCAGCTTGCAGGCGCTCCTGCTTGTGCGGATCGATGCCGACCATGCCGAGCGGCCCCACTATCTCTGACAGATGCCGCATGGTCGGCGTGACCACCACCAGCGCACCGCCCGGAGCGAGTACGCGAGCGAACTCGTCGGGATTGCGCGGGGCGAAAACGCTGAGCACGGCTGCAGCCGCACCGTCGCGCACCGGTAGTCGGCCCCATGCGTCGCACACCACAGCGCCAACGCGCTCGTGTGCGCGGGCGGCTCGACGTGCGGCGTGCTTGGAGATGTCGAGTGCGAGCCCCACACGTCCCGGTAGGCGATCGAGCACCGCAGCCAGGTACTCACCGGTCCCGGCACCCGCGTCCAGGATGCATCCTTCGACACCGGAAACGGCGAGCGCGACGGATGCGGCCACGACCTCCATGAGGGGCGCATAGTGCCCCGCGCCGAGAAACGCCGCCCGTGCGGCCACCATACCGGCAGAGTCGGCCGTTCCCGTGTGAGTGCCGCCCCGCAGAAGGTTCACGTATCCCTGGCGTGCAACATCGAAAGAGTGCCCCGCCTCGCAACGCAGGACCCCATCAAGGGCGACGAGAGGTCCGCCGCAGTCCGGGCAGGCCAGCAGGGAGTACCACTCTTCAGTACCTCGGCTGTGAGCCACGCTCGCCCCCTCAAGGTCTTGCGTCCGAGACCTGCCCGCTCCGTCAATTCGGCGCTATACCCCTACAATAGAACCTTCCGGAGAGAGGACACCACTGTGACTTCCCGCGTACTGGCCGCACAGAACGTCAGCAGGATGTGCATGGTCTGCGGCATCGAGAACGCTGCAGGACTGCACGCACGCTTCTTCGAGCTCGACAACGGCGAGCTTGCAGGCGTGTTCA
>JAFGNP010000048.1 GCA_016926975.1 Coriobacteriia bacterium
CATCGCACTCGCCGCCTCGAAGACGTTCGTGCGCTCGGAGGGTGGGATCGGTGAGTTCATGAGGGGCGACAACCCTGACGCTAGGCTGAACGCGGGCGGCGAGCTGGCGCCCGGCCTGGACCTCGGAGGAGCTGCCAAGGGACTTGCACTCGATCGCGCACGCGAGGTGCTGAGGGCGAGCGGCGCGGTCTCGGCCGCGCTTATCAGCTCGGGCAGCAGCACGGTCACGCTCGGCACCAAGCCGGACGGCAGCGTGTGGCGCATCGGCATAGAGGACCCGCGCGATCCGGATAGCGTTGTTGCGACCTTCGCCTTCGAGGGTGACGGCGCCCTATCGACCTCGGGCGACTACCAGCGGTTCTTCGAGGCTGAGGGCAGGCGCTACCACCACATCCTCCACCCGGCCACCGGATTCCCCGTGCAGGGACTACGGTCTCTCACCGTCGCCGGATCGACCCTCTCCGGGCTGGACTCCGACATCCTCTCGACAGCGCTCTTCGTCCGTGGCGTCGACGAGGCTTCGGACTACGCGCGCGACCACGGGATTGCGCTTTACTCGGTGGACAGTGAAGGGCGGGCACTTCTCGTGCCCGCCCCCGAAGGCTCAGGACTCACAGTGGCCGAAGAGGCCACGCCGGAACCGTAAGCGTCAGATGTACTGCTTCACGAGATTGTAGACGAGCGGCATTTCCCACATCTCGTTGTTGAACGCCTTGATGCATCCCATGACCGCGAAGACCAGCAGTGCGATGTAGATGATCGGACCGGCCACCCAGCCAACGTACGGGATAGCAGTGATGACACTGGCGACTATCCAGCCGACCCACAGCGCTATGGCCTGTATGGCGTGGTGCCGTACGAACTTCTCGTTCTTGTACGGCTCCATCAGAATGGCGATCAATGCAACGATTCCTACGATGTAGCCCAGCGCGGCAAAGATCTTGCCGTTGTCGCTCGGCGCATCTCCACCTGCTGCCGGAGGCGGTGCCGCGGGTCCGGGCGGCGGTGCTTGGAAGTCATCGCTCATGCAAACCCCTCCTCATAGCTTCGCTCGCCCGACGTCATCGCCAGGCCTCGTTTGCAGTATACCCCTCTGCGCTGGTAAGATTGCACGCGGAGCGCCTTCCGGCGGGATTAATTTCCTGCATATGCAACCGTCCGGAGGAAACACAGCATGCGTCGTAGCAGCGCCATCGGATTCTTCCTTCCGCTCGTAGTCGCCCTCTCATTGGCCGCGGTGCCTTTTGCGCATGCCGCGTCACTTGATGAGTTGCGCGCGCACGAGAAAGCCGCACGCGCGGCGCGGGAAGCTGCAGAGGCGGCAGAGAACGAAGCTGACCGGCTGTCCAAAGAGGTCGCCGAGTTGGACAAGGCCATCGCTGCGGCACAGGCCCAGGTCAATGCCCTCGCCGACGACGTCGCAGTAGCCACCGAGCGCACCGACCGTCTCCAGGCCGAGGTGAACGCCCTCCGCGCCCAGGTCGACGCCAAGCAGGCCCAGATAGACGCCACTCAGGCCGAATACGAACGCCAGAAGGCCCTGCTTGCGGACAGGGTCCAGACAACCTACAAGAACTCGGACTTCGTCTTCTTCGAGCTGCTGCTGGAGTCCAAGAACATAGATGATCTGATCACGCGGACGACGATGGTCCAGCGTGTGATCCAGTCCAACGAGGAACTGGCCCTACAACTCAAGAACACGCGGATCGAGATCGAGAAGGCCAAGGCCGAGGTAGAACGCGTGATGCTCGAGGTCGACGCCAAGCGCGTCGAAGCAGAGGCGGAAGAGAATCGGGTCCGTGATTTGCGGGCACAGCATCAGTCCGCAGTGGATTCGCAGAAGTCAGCGCAGGACAAGAAGGAAGGCCTCGTTGCCGAGAATGAGGCGAACGCCGCACGCCTACGGGCAGCCGCTGAAGCAGAAGAGGCCGAGTCGGCCAAGATAGCCAGAGAGCTCTACGGTACAGGCTCGGGGTACTTCGCCGGCGTCATGGCGTTCCCCGTGCCCGGCTTCGAACAGACGCCCACCGGGGGATCCGCGTTCGGCTGGCGCATACACCCGATCCTGGGCTACAAGAAGTTCCACGCAGGAATCGACATCGGTGGCAACGCAGTAGGCAAGAGCATAAACGGCGCTGCGATCGTAGCTGCGGCCGATGGCAAGGTCATCTTCGCCGGATCCAGAAGCGGTTACGGTAACACCGTGATAATCGACCACGGAAACGGCGTGACCACCCTGTATGCTCACCAGCAGACCGGTGGGATCAAGGTCTCGGTCGGTCAGCAGGTCGAGAAGCGCGACCGCATAGGCACTGTTGGCAGCACCGGTCTGTCTACCGGCCCGCACCTGCACTTCGAGGTCAGGATCAACGGCAACCCCGTCGATCCGATGATCTACCTCAAGTAGCAGCTCCGCCGACTATCCCGCGTTGTACTCCTGCATAGCGCTGTCCACGCCGCTCTCCAGCACGTGAATCACCGCTTGTGCTGCGTGAGGCACCATCTCGGCAAGCCGCTCGGCAACTTCGCGCCGCATAGGTTCCAGAACGAAGTCCGACGGATCCTGGCGCCCGGGCGGTCGCCCGATGCCGATGCGAACGCGGGCGAAATCACCGGTGCCCAGCGACTCCGCGAGCGAGCGCAAACCGTTGTGCCCGCCATGGCCGCCACCTCGCTTGACGCGCACGTTCTCCTCCGGAAGGTCAAGGTCATCGTGGACTATCACCACATCGCGCGGCTCGACCTCGTACGTCTGCGCGAGCTTGGCCACAGCCTTGCCCGAGAGGTTCATGAACGTCTGTGGCTTGACCAGCACCAGATCGTCGTCACCGAAGCGGACGAGGCCGACTTTTGCGCCGGCCTCGTCCTTCCAGTAGCTCACACGCAAGTTCTCCGCCAGCAGGTCCACGACCATGAAGCCGACGTTGTGTCGCGTGTTCTCGTATTCTTCGCCCGGGTTACCGAGCCCGACCACCATTCTAGCCATGAAGTGAGGTCTACTCCTCGCCTTCGGCCCCGGCCTCGGCTTCTTCCTCCTCGCCGACCTCGGGCACCTCTCCCTCTTCGCCCACCTCGACAGGCTCTTCCTCTTCGACGGAAGGCGCCATGACGGAGACCATCACTGTCTCGGGATCGTCGAGAAGGGTCACGCCGCTCGGAGCGGTTAGATTGGCGACCGTGAGCGAGTCACCGATGTTCAGCTCGGAGACGTCCACCTCGATGTGCTCCGGCAGATCCTTCGGGCGAGCCTCGATCTTGAGCTCACGCAGCGAGTGCATTATCACGCCACCCTCACGCTCCCCCTGGGCGCTGCCGACGAAGTCTATGGCGACCGTGGTCTGAAGAACGTTGCCCATGTCCACGGCCCAGAAGTCGATGTGCTGCACGTGGCCCTTGACCTCGTCACGTTTGACCTCCTTGATTATCACGTCCAGAGGCTTCTCGCGACCTTCGATGGCAAGGTCGACGAGCGTCGACCCCACGGAAGCCTCGTGCATCAGGTGATCGAAATCGCGCTGGTCCACCGATAGAGACATCGTCTCGATCTTGGGGCCGTAGACAACGGCCGGGATCAGACCCTCGCCCGCAAGGCGGTGGCTGGCCTTCCCGATCGTATCGCGCAGCTTCGCGCTCAATCCGATGGTGTGCGTCATGTAGTGCTCCCTCCGGGTGTTGCGGACCACGCCGATGCGCCGTCCGCGAGTTGCTAGAGCTGGAAATCGGGATCGAACAACTCGGATACCGAGTCGTCGTTGTAGACGTTCTGAATCGCCCTGGCGAACAGTGGGGCCACGGACAGAACGCGGATCTTGGGCCCCTGCTGGTCCTCGGGCACGGGCAGTGTATTGGTTACGACAACCTCCTCGATGGGCGACGTCTCGATCCGCTCGAAAGCGGGGGGCGAGAACAGCCCGTGCGTTGCAGTTACCCAGACCTTGTCGGCGCCCTTACTGATGAGAGCAGCTGCGCCCTCGGTCACCGAACCTGCAGTGTCGATCATGTCGTCAGCGATGATGCAGTTCTTGCCCTGGACCTCGCCGATGACATGCGTTATCTCGGCAACGTTATGCTCCGGGCGACCTTTGTGCATGATCGCCAGGCCTGCGCCCAGCATGTCGGCCAGCTTCTTGCAGACCTTCACTCGACCAACATCAGGGGAGACTACCACAAGATCGTCCAGATTCAGACTCTCGAAGTAGTCCGCAAGTATAGGCAGGGCCGTGAGATGGTTCACGGGCTGGTTGAAGAAGCCCTGTATCTGGCCCTGGTGCAGGTCCATAGCGATCACGCGCTCGGCGCCCGCGGTCGTCAGCAAGTCAGCCACCAGCTTCGCTGTTATGGGCTCGCGCGCAGCCGACTTCTTGTCCTGACGGGCATAGCCGTAATGCGGTATCACTGCGGTGATGCATCGGGCGCTCGCACGCTTGGCCGCATCGATCATGATCAGCAGCTCCATGAGGGCCGCGTTCACCGGCTGGCACATCGACTGCACGAGGAAGATGTCCGCGCCACGCACGCTTTCCAGGTAGCGCACGTAGATCTCGCCGTTGGCGAACTTCGAGATCTTTATGTTGCCGAGCTCGACGCCAAGATGCCGCGCGATGTCTTCCGACAGCTCACGGTTGTGCGTTCCCGAGAAGACCATCATGCGCTTGCCGGGTGCCGAAATCATCGTGCGGATCGCTCCCTCACTCGTCGCCCTGTCCCTTGTCGCGCCTCTGCGCAGCCCAACCTTCGATAGTGCGTTGCTCCGTGCGCTCGACTGCAAGAGCGTCCGCCGGAACATCCTGCGCAATCGCGCTGCCAGCCCCGGTCACGGCTCCCGGTCCTACCTCTACCGGCGCTATCAGCATCGTGTCCGAACCCACGAAAGCGCCGTCTCCAATCACCGTACGGTGCTTGCTGCGACCATCGTAGTTACAGGTTATCGTACCCGCACCGATATTTGCGTTCTCACCGATGTCAGTATCGCCGATGTAGGAAAGGTGTGGGACTTTCGAGCCCGCACCCACATGCGAGTTCTTGATCTCCACACTCGTACCGGCCTTCGAGCCTTCGGCCATCACCGTTCCCGGACGCAGATACGCCCTGGGACCGACGCTGACCCTGGCCGCCAGCGTGGAGCCGATCACGATCGACGAGTCGACCGTGCAGCCAGCGCCGATGACCGAGTCCGTGATACGGGTGTCCGGCCCGAGAAGACACCCTTCGCCCACGCCGGTCCTTCCCATCAGGAAGGTCATCGGCTCGACAACCGTGTCGCGGCCGATCTCAACATCCGGCCCTATCCAGGCCAGCGAGGGGTCGGTGATACTGACCCCCGCGAGCATGTGGCCCTCGTTGATCCGCTTTCTCAGCACACCCGCCACCTCGGCCAGCTGTATGCGCGAGTTGACGCCGTACGACTCCTCGGCATCCTCTGAGACAACGGCCTCCACTCCGAGACCGGCGGCGACCATAAGCGCGACCGTGTCGGTCAGGTAGTACTCCGATTGCGCGTTGGATGCCTCGAGTCTGTGCAGGTGTGCGCCGAGTGCGGCACCGTCGAAGCAGTAGATGCCCGCGTTGCCCTCGGCAATCGCCAGATGCCCGGGTTCGAGGTCCTTCTGCTCGACGATCGCCATGACCGAGCCTGTATCGTCGCGGACTATGCGACCGTAGCCGGTCGGATCGGGGAACAGAGCCGACAGCACCACGCATGCCGCCCCGGAGGCCGCCTGCGCCTGCACGAGGCCGGCGACGGTCTCCGCGCGGATGAGGGGCACGTCGCCCGCTAGCACAACCACAGGGCCGGTGAGCTCGCCTACGGTCTCCAGCGCGCACATCACGGCATGCCCGGTTCCCAGCTGCTCGTCCTGGCGGGCGAACTCCACGTCGGTGCCTGCCAGAAGAGATTCCACCACATCCGCGCCGTGTCCGGTGACGACCACAATACGCTCGACACCTGCAGCACGCACCGCAGTCACCACGTACTCGACCATTGGCACGCCCAGTATCCTGTGCGCCACTTTCGGAAGCGTGGACTTCATGCGCGTGCCCTCACCAGCGGCGAGGATCAGAGCGGTGACACCCAACTTCGGACCCCTTAGTCTCGGGACTGGCTACCCGTCAGTAAGCTGTGGCTGGGGCGGTAGGATTCGAACCTACGGATGGCGGAGCCAAAGTCCGCTGCCTTACCGCTTGGCTACGCCCCAACACCCCCGGCAAGCCAACGCCGACACGTCGCTTGACGAGCGCAGGGAGTATACCACAGGGCACCGCAGAATCTGGCACCGCCAGACACCGCAAAAACGCCCTGAAGCAGCGAGAACGGCTCCTACATCACCATCTCGGCAGCCGCACTTTCGAAGGCGCCCACGCCGCCCTCGGACTCGAACTCCGTGAGCACGGCATCCTGTATCTGCTGCCGCGCGTCTGAGTTGATCGGATGACAGATGTCGCGGAACTCCCCGCTCGGAAGCTTGCGGGACGGCATCGCTACGAACAGGCCCTTGTCTCCGTTAACGACCCGCAGGTCGTGGATGACGAACACGTCGTCTATGACTATGCTGGCGATCGCACAGACCTTGTTCATCGCTACAGGGCGTAGCGTTACTTTCGTGATATCCATGTCGCCCCCCGAGTGACACCCGTACCCCTTAGCTCGGTAGTTCGACACGACATGGGGCTTCCCTGCCGACAACGGGCGCCTACATATGCTCCACAGCGCAACCGCAGGGCCAAGCCGAAGTGGCGACAGCCCAGAACCCCGCCCTGAGAGCAGTGTCAGCGCACTCCGCTGCCGACTCACGGTCCGCGCAGATGCCGAACACCGCCGAACCGCTGCCTGCCATGGCCGACCCGAGAACGCCGTCATGCCTCGCCACCAGGCACAACGCATCTGCGATCGCCGGCACGAGCAGGACCGAAGACGGTGTCATGTCATTGTGCAGGTGCGCGGCAACACCCGCCGCATCGCCGGAACCCAGGGCCTCGATCAGGCCGTCCGCAACGGGACTCCCCTGTGCCCCGAGCCGGTCGTAGGCTGCATAAGCCTCTGCGGTGGGAACGGGTTCCTCCGGCTTCACAACGACCATGGGCGCGCTCAGGGGGCTCAGACTCTGCTTCAGGACGTCTCCTCGACCACCGAACAGAGCAGCGCCGCCCTCCAGGAAGAACGGTACGTCGGCTCCGAGCGAGACCGCCACCTCGCGCAGCCGCGCGTCGGTGCGCTCGACATCCCACAGCCGGGCAAGACCGCAGATGACCGCAGCGGCGTCGGCGCTCGCTCCCCCCAGGCCCGCGCCGGCAGGTACCCGCTTCTCGACCGAGATAGCCAGCTCGAGCGCACGCGAGAAGCGTTCCGACATCGCGCGAGCAGCGCGAAGGGCGAGGTTCGACTCGGAATCGAGCCCGAGATCGGGCGAGCATTCGAACGAGAATGGAACACCGGCAACGATCGTGACCTCATCTGCGAGGCCGATGGACTGCAGTATCGTCTCCACATCGTGATAGCCGTCGGCGCGCAGGCCTCCGATGCCCAGGTGCAGGTTCACCTTGGCATGCGCCGTGATTCGAAATGCGATCGGGTCCACCGCGAACGCTCCCGCTAAAGCGACGCGCGGGGCACTTGGCCCCGCGCACGTCGTATCGCTCGATATCGGCTCTTGCTTAGTTGAGCCACGGGAAGATGCACTCACCTGTCTCGCAGTGAGTCAGTTCCACGGTCCCGGTGAGAATGTCCACGTAAGAGTAGGAGACACGCGCAGTCCGACCGCGCTTCTCTTCGATCTTCAGAACGAACAGACTGGGATGGGTCTGCTCCAGAACACCCTCGCGCTCCAGGACCTTTGAACGGCCCATGTTCGCCTTAAGCTTCATACGGGATCCCATCAAAGACTCGAGGTCAGACCGTATGCGCCCGACAACCTGAACCTGATTCATGGTATCCATTCATCATCCTCCTCGGAGTGTGTAAGTATACAGAAGAAGAGCCCTCCGAACAATACGCAGATGCTAAGGAAAGAGGGCCGAATCGCGCTTTCTGCAGTCCTATGTGCCGAAGAATCCGCTCATCGGCCAGATGGAAACCGCCAGCGGCACGACTCCGAGGACCACCAACAACGCAGCCAGAACGACCGTGACGACCAGCGCGCTGCCCCCGTGCTCTCGCTCTTCCGGCGCCGGGTCATCCCTTTCGCTGCGCTCGAAGTACATCCACCGTATAACGGCCCCGTATCCGCCGAACGACACCACGGCAGCAACTGCCGCAACGAGCGCCGGCCCGAGCAGGTCGGCCTCGATTGCAGCACTGAAGACGGCGAACTTGCCCCAAAAGCCAGCGAACAACGGCATGCCCGTGAGCGAGAGCATCGCTACCGCAAGGCAACCTGCGAGCAGCGGCGCCTGGCGCGAAAGACCTGCAAGCCCCTCGAGGCTACCATCCCATCCCGGCCGGACCCTGCGCACGGCCTCGAGCGCCACGAACGCAGCGCAAGCGCCTATCGCGTAAGTCACCACGAAGGTCACGGTAGCGTTGACAGCAAGCGAGGACCCGGCGACCGCTACGAGCGCGAAACCCACCTGCGCGACTGCTGAATACCCGAGAAGCCTGCCCACAGAACGCTGCCGCAACATGCCGAAAGAGCCGAAGAGAAGCGACCCCGACGCGAGCATCATGAGCATATTCCTCGCCGGTTCGAACGCCGGTGCGCTGAACACCGTCGCACGCACGACGATGAGGAGCGCTACGATGCCGGCGATTTTCGGAACCGACCCGAGATAGGCTGCCACTGGTGCATCAGCATTCTCGTACGCGTCTGGAACCCACGAATGGAACGGGAACGCCCCAACCTTGAAGCCCAGCACGCTCACGACCAGCGCCAGACTCACCAAAGCTGGTCCGCTGCCACCTTGGGTCAGGTCGAGCAGCCCGATCGCGTAGCTCGTACCGCCTCCACCAGCCCCCAGCAGCAGGGCGAGCCCGTAGACCGTGAGTCCTGTCGCTATGGTCCCCTGTATGAAGTAGCGCATCGCGGACTCTTCGGCACGCGGCGTACCGGCACCGGCGATCAGCGCGTAGCCGATCACCGCAAGGCCAGCCAGCGTAACGAACAACACTATGAGATCGAGGGACGAGAGCAGCAGATGAGCGAACAGGGAGCCGAGCGCCATCAGCGCGACCATCGTAGGACCTCGGTCGATCTCGGAGAAGCGCGAGTAACCCGCAACCACCGAAGACGCCGTGAGCAGGTAGATCAGTCCTCCGAGAGCGGTGAAGCCGGCAGTCGCCGTGAAGGTGCGCGAGCTCACTACCGCCGCTCCGTACGTCGCATACATGAACGCACTGCCTCCGGCGGCCGCAAGCGCGAACGCCCCCAGCCAGATCGAAAGCCGACGACGACCCAACGAGTCCGCCATGAGGACCAGCACGACCCCCACGAGTGTGATGCACGCCGGAACGAGGAGCGGCGCAGGAACGACCGACGTCATCACAGCCACCCCCCTAACGCAGCGGCCAGGACATCGACGGCCGGACCCGCCACATCAGTGACAAGTCGGGGCCACAGGCCGAGCAGCACGATCAGCACAGCCAGAGGAGCCACTGCAAGCAGTTCGCGAACGCCGAGGTCGGGCAGAGGCGCTGCGCCCTCCTCGGCAGCAGCCGGCTCGCCCTGCACTACTCCACGGACCGCGTGCAACGCGTAGACGCCTGCGCCAACGACTCCTACGCCCGCCAGGGCGATCGGCCACCCCCAGCGAACGAAGGAGCCCGCGACCGCGGCGAACTCGCCCGGGAAACCTGAGAGTCCGGGCAATCCCAGGCTTGCAAGCGAGGCGAACACGAAGACTCCCGCCCACCTCGGCAGCGTCTGTCCGAGGCCGCCGAACGCCGAGATCTCACGTGTATGCGTGCGATCGTGAAGCGCGCCTACGAGCAAGAAAAGCAGAGCTGCCAC
>JAFGNP010000049.1 GCA_016926975.1 Coriobacteriia bacterium
CCTCGTAGGTGAAGTCCACGTGGCCCGGGGTGTCGATGAGGTTGAACTGATACTCCTTGCCGTCCTCGGCCTTGTAGTAGATGCGGACGGCCTGCGCCTTGATAGTGATGCCCCGCTCGCGCTCCAGGTCCATGCGGTCGAGCACCTGCTCGCGCATGTCCCGCTCGGCAACGGTGTTGGTCATCTGCAGGATGCGGTCGGCCAGGGTGGATTTCCCGTGGTCGATATGGGCGATGATGCTGAAATTGCGGATGTGGTCGAAGGCGGTCATGAGGGGAAGTAGTTTAGCGGATGGGGGCCGGCGGGACGTGGCGCCGGGGCCGTTGGCGTGACCGAGAGATTGCCGGTACCATGCACTCATGGAGGTATGGTCATGGTACGCGAGCTCGAGGAGAAGAGGCAGGCCGTGATCGATGCGTGTCGGCGCTTCGGCGTCGCCCGCATGTTCGTCTTTGGCTCGGCTCTGCGCGACGATTTCCGTCCGGGCGACAGCGACATCGACCTGCTGGTGGAGTTCGAGACTATGACTCCGCACGAGCTCGTGGAGGCGTACTTCGGTCTTTTGGACGAGCTGCGGTCCGTCCTCGAGGTCCCCGTCGACTTAGTGATGTCAGATGCCGTCAAGAATCGTTTCATCACTGCCGACATCGAACGCACAAAACAGGTGCTCTATGCCGCGTGACGCGAGAGCGTACCTCGCCGACATAGTCGACTCATGTGACGCGATCAGCGCCGCCGTGAGTGGGACCGACCTTGAAGCCTAAAAGGCCAACCGAATGATGCGCTCAGCCGTGGAACGCGAGTTCACCATCATCGGCGAAGCGATGATGGTCCTCTCACGGCGGGCTCCGGAGGTCTTCGCAGCTATCACGCACGCACGCCGGGTCGTTGACTTTCACAACCAGCTCACCCATGAGTACCCATACGTGAACGACACGCTAGTCTGGGGCATTGCCGATCGGGATGTGCCTGTGCTTCGCGCGGAGTGCGCAGCTCTACTCGAGGGGCTCGAAGACGCCGAGGGGCACTAGATCGAGGCCAATCGCCTGCTCACCGAGGAGCGGCTGGCTGGCTCCCGGCAGGTCATCCACGAGCCTCTCCACAACGGCACCTGAAGCACGCCCCTCTCAGCCTCCTGGAGCTCGTCGGCAGCAATGAGTCTCCACGTCGCTTTCAACCGAAAGTCCTACTCCCCGGCGGCCATCCACGTGCCACGATGGGCGCCATGGACCGGCCGCCCCGACTCCTGGACCAGATGCGCGACGCCCTGCGCGCCCGGCACAACAGCCTGCGGACCGAGCGGGCCTACCTGCTGTGGGTGCGGCGCTTCGTCTACTTCCACCAGTTGCGCCACCCCGCCGAGATGGGCGAGCGGAGATCAACGCCTTTCTCACGCACCTGGCGGTAACGGAGAAGGTCAGCGCCTCGACCCAGAACCAGGCTCTTGCGGCACTCCTCTTCTTGTACCGGCACGTGCTTGGCGTCGACGCGGTCGATCTCGAGGGAGTCGTCCGAGCGAGACGCGGAGATCACATCCCCGTGGTGATGACGCGGGCCGAGGTCCAAGCCGTTCTCGGCCAACTCAATGGCGACAAGTGGCTCATCGCCTCGATCCTGTACGGCTCGGGTCTGCGGCTGATGGAGTGCCTCCGTCTTCGTGTCAAGGATGTGGACTTCTCGCGCAGAGAGATCACGGTGCACGACGGCAAGGGCGGCAAGAGCCGGTTGACCATGCTGCCCGAGTTGCTCAGCACTCCTCTGGAACAGCATCTGCGCCTGGTGAGAGCCATCCACGAACGGGACCTGGCCGAAGGTCGGGGCCGTGTCGTGCTGCCCGAAGCTCTGGACCGCAAGTACCCCAGCGCCCCGACCGACTGGCGTTGGCATTGGGTGTTCCCCCAGGCTACGTGGTGGAAGGACGCCCGGACAGGAGAACAGGGCCGGCGTCACGTGCACGAGAGCCTGGTCCAGCGCGCGGTGAAGGAGGCCGTCGGCCGAGCGGACGTCTGCAAGCACGTCGGCAGCCACACCTTCCGGCATTCGTTCGCCACCCACCTGCTGGAGGCCGGCTACGACATCCGCACGATCCAGGAACTCCTGGGCCACAAGGATGTGCGTACCACCATGATCTACACCCACGTTCTCAACCGCGGCGGCCAGGGTGTGCGCAGTCCGCTTGACGGGCTATAGCGCTGCTTGTACAGTCTGCATAACGCCATCGCGGTCACCGGGGGGAACCGGGTTTTCCGCGGCGCAGGCGCATTCCCTCTCCCCCGGCACCGGCGAGCGCGGTGTTATGTACACAGTCCGGTGCTGGGTAGCGGAGTTATCCAGACTGGATAGTGATTGTTAGTCCGAGCACTCTGGGACAGAGGGCCGTGCATTGGCGGGTTTCTTCGAACTAGCGACCGGGATGGCAAAGCATGCACTTGGCCTTCCCAACGCTTGGGAGCATAGTGTCCGTCGCCTCGAGCGACTTGACCGTGAGAACCTTCCCGAACCCGGAGCGATCGTCTTCATCGGCAGTTCGAGCTTCACCCTGTGGTCGTCGCTTGAGAACGACATGCTGCCGCTACGGGTTCTCAATCGTGGGTTCGGCGGTGCGCTGCTCCAAGACGTCATCAACCACGCTGACCGAATCGTTGCGCCGCTCGTCCCTTCGGCGGTGGTCGTGTTCGCTGGCACGAACGACATGGCGGGAAGGAATCCTGCAACGCCCGACTACGTCAAGGATCGTTTCTCAGAGCTCGTGCGCATACTTCGTGCGATCGAGCCGGACGTCCTGATCTTCTACGTTGCGATCACGCCTTCGGCTGCACACTGGGACTTGTGGCCGATCGCACGCGAGGCGAACACGAAGATCAAGGCTCTCGTTGCTACGGACAGCCGCGCCCGCTTCATAGACCTCGGACCTGCGCTGCTGACGTCAGACGGGACACCGGATTCCACGCTGTACCGCTCGGACAAGCTGCACCCGAGTAAGGCGGGCTACACGGTTTGGACGAAGGAGATTCGTTCGGTGCTGATCGCGGAACCAGAGATTGCAGCTTCAGTGAGAGTGCCTGACTAGCCCGCGCTTCCAGCAGAAAGCGCGCCCTAGTCAGGTAGACTCGGGCAAGAAGCGCGAAGGGGCGCGCTTCGGCTGAAGCGCAAACATGTTAGCTTCATAACGTTTGACATATGACGTGGCGCGTTATAATATGCGGCGTATGATCAAGTCGTTCGCCGACTCTGAGACCGAGAAAGTGTTCAACCGGGAGTTCTCTCGGAAGTTGGCTGGCGATATTCAGGCGGTGGCTCTACGAAAGCTGCGAATGCTAAGCAATGCCCATGCCATCAACGATCTTCGTAGCCCGCCGGCCAACAGGCTGGAGAAGCTCTCGGGGGATCGCGAGGGTCAACACAGTATCCGCATAAACGACCAGTATCGGATCTGCTTCGTTTGGGAAGACGGAGATGCCTACGACGTGGAGATCGTCGACTATCACTAGAAAGGAGGCCTGTGATGACGAGCAAGAAGCTTGCGCCGGTACATCCCGGTGAGGTGCTGCTGGAGGAGTTTCTGAATCCTTTGGGCTTGAGCCAGAACAGGCTGGCCCTGAGCATCAGCGTACCTCCTAGGCGCATCAACGAGATCGTATTGCGTAAGCGCCGCGTGACTGCCGAGACAGCCCTTCGTCTGGCGCGGTATTTCGATACGACGCCGCAGTTCTGGCTCGGTCTCCAGGCCGACTATGATCTGGATGTGGCGGCTGATGAGTTGGGGGAGCGGCTTGATCGCGAGGTCCATGGTCATGCCGTGGCAGTATGACGTTAGAAAGCTGAGACGCCGTTGCAGCTGACAGTCTGCGGCTGCAGCTGAACGGCGCGACGTTAGACGCACAGCTGTGTATGGTACCATCTTCACTACTAAAGGAGGTACCGATAATGAGTGCGATGCCCAATATCGTCCCCATCAGCGAGTTGCGTCAGGATGCTTCTGGCATTGTCAAGCGTGCATCGGCTTCTGGAGACCCCGTCTTCATCACCCAGCACGGCCGTGCTTCGGCGGTTCTGGTGAGCGCAGGCGCCTACGAGAGGACTCAGCGTGAACTCAATATCCTGCGGATCCTCGCTCAGGGCGAGGTCGACATCGCGGCCGGAGTCGGCCATGATCTGGATGCCGTGATGGCGGAAGCTGACGAGATGCTGGACCGCTCGTGATCGTCAGACTCACGCCGCCCGCACGGGCACGGCTGCTCGCGGCTGTAGCATACATCAAGGCCGAACGACCCCATGCGGCTCGCGATTTCAGGACGCGAGTGGACAGCGCGCTGCGTCGGCTCATAGACTTCCTAGAGTCTGGTCTGTTCATACCGGAGTTCAGCCGGCTTGGTTCCCGCGAGGTGCTGGTCGGTTCATACCGGTTGTTCTATCGCGTCCAGGGTGATGTCATATGGGTGGTCGGGGTGTGGCATGACGCTCAGATTCCGAATGAGCCAACTGAACCTGCGGGCCCCTAACACACCGATGCGACAGACCAGTGTAGCCGGCTGCTGACCGGCTGAGACGTTGGGATAGCCGCTCGGCAGCTTGCCGACTATCCTCAAGCGCCGTACAATTGCCGTGCTACTTTATACGTCAGGAGGCTCCGGGATGAATACGAAGCTGACACTCCGCCTGGATGACCGACTCATCACGAAGGCGAAGCGCTACTCGGACCGATCGGGTAAGTCTGTCTCGCAGTTGGTCGCGGACTACTTCGCGCTGATCGAAGCGGATGAACCGATTCCCGGGACCGAGCTCACGCCGCGTGTCCGCTCGATGATCGGCTCTCTCAAGGGCGCCACCGTTACAGAGGACGACTACCGCCGGCATCTGGAGGAGAAGTACCGGTGAAGGTGGTCTTTGATACGAACGTCGTCCTCGACGTGCTGCTTGACAGGGAGCCCTACGTCGAGGCCGCATCCAGGTTGTTCGCGCTCGTGGACAACGGCGGCATCGAAGGCTTGATCTGCGCCACCACTGCGACAACGATCTACTACATCGCGACCAAGAGCTTCGGGCGCAAGCGGGCGCACGCCCAAGTGCACCAGATGCTCACGCTGTTCGAGATCGCGCCTGTGGATCGGCAGGTGCTCGACCGGGCGCTCGACGTCGATTTCGATGACTACGAGGACGCGGTCTTGCACGAAGCGGCGCTGGCGGCCGGCGCGGCGTCGATCGTCACCCGAGACCGGGATGGCTTCGCCAATGCCGCTATTCCGGTCATCGACCCGCAGGAACTACTGGCAGCCGTTGCGGCCGGTCTTGAGTGAGGCGGCGCAGTAGAGTGGTATTCCCAACAAGCAGTCCGAACCGACTTGCCTCGCGCGGCCCAACTGCCGACCGTTGACCCTCGAAGGATCGGAAATCATGGACACATGGAAGTTCTACGACATCACGCACCGCGAACATGTGGTGTGCAATCCCACGAGCGAGGAGAAGCTGGCGCGTCTCATGGAGCTCCTGCGCCTCCCCCCTAACGCGCAGGTGGTCGACATCGCGTGCGGCAAGGGCGAGTTCCTGATCCGCTTGGCGGAAGCCTATGGCGTTTCCGGCGTAGGGATCGACCTTTCTCCTTTCTTCATCGCCGATGCAGAGAGAAGACTCAAGGCGCGGGCGCCGGGTGCCGGCATCACCTTCACTCAGATGAATGGTGCGGATTTCAAGCCGGACGAGCCGCACAGCCTCGATCTGGCGTCATGTATCGGCGCCGGCTGGGTCTTCGGGGGACACGCCGCTACTCTCGAAGCGCTGACCGGCATGGTGAAGCCCGGCGGCTGGGTGATTGTGGGAGAGCCATACTGGCTCCAGGAGCCGTCCGAGGAGTACCTGGAGGCATCCGGGGTCGCGCGAGAGGACTTCGGGAGCCACTTCTCCAATGCGGAAGCCGGGGAGCGACTGGGACTGGACCTCGTTCACACCATTGTGAGCAACAAGGACGACTGGGACAGGTACGAAGGCCTGCAGTGGTTCGTGACCGACGAGTACGCCCGCACCCATCCGGATGATCCGGATGTGGCGGAGCTGGTCGAGCGCGTGAACAAGGCGCGGGCGGCATTCCTGCGTTGGGGACGCGACACGATCGGTTGGGCGATCTATGTGTTTAGATCGGGTTCAGCGGCCTAGCAGGCCCGTGCGGCTAACGTCAGGTGCCGCCTGTCACATGGAGCAGCATGGCCAACGGGCGCCGCTGACCTCCGCAACGCTAGACCAAACCCATGGGAGCGGAACATGAGCTGCATGGACCCGAGATACTCGGGGATCGTACCCGAACTGGGGCACCCACGCTTCCGCCGGACATCGTGGACACGCCGCCCATCGCACGCTACGTCCCGGGCTGGGGGCGGGAAGGCGACGTGGGACTCCTGGCCATGGGGCAGTGCGGCCGGAGTGGCGGGGCCGCGGCATCGGCAGTGAGTTGCTCGAGGCGCTGCTCGGCGTGGCCGACGTGAATCACTGGCGGGTGTCGCTGAGCGTGTCCCGTCAGAACCCGGCCGTCCGCCTGTACAACCGGTCAGGCTTCGTGGAGAGCGGTGGAGACAGCGAGTCGATGACAATGGTAAGGCCCTGCCGGTGCGCGGAGTGCAAGTGCTTCGCCGAGAACAGCTCGCCGGCGCCGGGCAGGCCGGCCAGGCACCCTGCATCGCGTCCTATACTCACCATAACCCAGCCGGAGGAGTAGCGATGAAAGACACAGCGTATGCACCTGTATGCGGGATCTACTGTGGCGCGTGCCCCTTTCTTGGACAACAGTGCCCGGGCTGCGGCAATGTGGACGGCAGGCCTTTCTGGACCGCCGGCACGCCGAACGGCGTCTGTCCACTGCACGACTGCTGTCGCAACCGGAAGCAGCTCGAGCATTGCGGACTCTGCGCTGGATTCCCCTGCAACACGTTCGCTGAGCTCAGAGACCCGAACATGACCGATGACGAATTCGCGGAGTCCTTGAACGCGAGGACGGCCAACCTGATGACCAGAAGCGAGATCGGGACCCAAGCGTGGCTGCGACAGCAGACCGGCCGGCAACCGGCCGGCGGAGACCTGGTGGACCAGGAGCCTCGGCCATGACCCAAGGTGCCGACGGGCAACGCGAGAGTGATCTCCTGGACCTGCCGAACGTCGGCCCGGTGCTCGAACGTAGCCTACGTGAGGTGGGCATCGAGACCCCCGAGCACCTCCGGTCAGTCGGTGCGCGCGAGACATTCGTCCGCATTCGAGCGACGGTCGACTCCGGCGCGTGCCTCCACATGCTCTACGGGCTCGAAGGCGCCGTCAGAGGCGTTCCCGACAAGCTCCTGCCGGATGATGTCAAGCAAGGACTGCGCGACTTCTGCCGCTCACTCGATGCCGAGCGGCTCCCGGTGAGGGGCGGGAACGTCGAACGCGGGAATGGTGAGCCGGCCGGCGGCGGCGACTCATGAGTACACTCGGTGGCGACTTGGCCCAGCTGCGCGAGCAGCTCGGCACAGGCGTCATCCAGAGAGCCTGTACCGCGATCATCTCGTACATGTCGGGTCTGCGCACACACTTCGCGACTGCGCAGGGCGAGCGGTCGGTCTCGGCGGTCGGAGGACGATGAGCTAGTACCGTCCGAAGTCGTCCGCCGCCTGCTTCATCGCTCGGAGATTGTCGGGTGGAGTGTGGACCGGCACCTCGCACCCCTGCATCAGCGCGTAGCCTCTCGGCGCACGCCTGCCTGCTTCGATAGCCTGCCGGCACAGCTCGTAGATCTCCCCCGGTGTGCCGGTCTGCAGGGTCGCGGGCTCGATGTTGCCGGCTATGACGCAGTCGTCACCGAAGTGCCGTATCGCTGTGGAGATGCTCACCTCGCTGCCGATACTGACGATCCCCTGGCGGCCCATGGGTACCTGTGCCCACGCGGGCAGGTTCTGATTCTGCTCTCCGCAGATATGGCAGAGGATATGGCCGATTCCCATATCCAGCACTCTACTGTGGAGCTCGA
>JAFGNP010000050.1 GCA_016926975.1 Coriobacteriia bacterium
AACGGCTTCTGTCGCAACCAGAAGGAACTCGTGACAGTCAAAGACACTGCATACTGTCGGCGGATCGTCGAGGACGAGCTTCGCTCGGCCGGATTCACGGAGCCTCCGGTAGCGATAGAGGCGGTTGCGGCGCATCTCGGGGTGCCTATCCGAGAGGTCACATTCCCTCTTTGGTTCACGGCCGCGCTCATCTACGAGGACGGCATGCCTGCGATAATCCTCAACTCGGCACGTCCGATCCCGATCAGGCGAGCGGGACTCGGCCATCTGCTGGGACATGTGCTGATGGTCCTGAACGATTCCTCTGCACACTACCCGCGGGACACCGTGCCGGTGCACGAAGAAGCCGACTTCATCTCCCTGGAGATGATGACTCCCGAGTTCATGGTGCGCGATCAAGCGCAGAAGTGGTTCAACGACTATCGCTATCTCGCCGGGCTCTTCGGTGTCGAAGAGACCCGGATGTTCGAGGCGATGAGGGACATCGGTGTCATCAAGGGCAAGGGCGTGGTCTGGGACTACTGAAACTGCGGGTACCGCACCTCCTGCTATCATCGGAGCGCAGCCCGCCGGAGGTGCGGGCGGTTGGAGGTTATCTATGCGCACGTCTTATGCGATCGGTGTCGATGTGGGCGGCACGCGTACTGCCGCAGGTCTCATCGAGCGCAAGGGGCGCATGATCAAGGAGGTCCACGCGCTCACTCCCGCGCAAGCGGGTCCTTTCGCGATCGTGGACTCGATCATAGAGCTGATCGAGGACGTGGCTTCCGGCGCCCATCCGGGTGAGATAGCAGGCATAGGGGTGGGCCTCCCGGCCCAGATAGATTTCCTCAAGCAGACCGTGGAGTTCTGCACCAATCTGCCGATCGCCGGTGTGGATATGCGTTCGCTGATCATGTCGCGAGTGAGGCATCCTGTGGCCATCGACAACGACAGCAACTGCGCCGGGATCGGTGAGAGCCGCTTCGGCGTTGCCAAGAACGTGCGGGACTTCGTGATGATCACGCTGGGTACGGGTGTCGGAGGAGCGCTCTTCCTGGACGGTGAGCCCTACCGCGGGTCCCGAGGCCTGGGAGCTGAGATCGGCCACATGATCATCGATCTCGGCGGTCCGCCCTGCCCCTGTGGCGGCAGGGGGCACATCGAGTCGTTCCTGGGCCGTCCGGCCATCGCGGCGCGCGGGCGCGAGGCCGCCGCAGAGTACAAAGGGCAGGCTCTTCGCGATGAGGCGGGGGGCGACGCCGAGAAGGTGACCGCCGAGGACGTCATCAATGCAGCCAACAAAGGTGACGAGATCGCGCAGCAGATACTGTTGGACGCCGGAGGGGTTCTCGGCGAGGCGCTTGTCGGCATCGTGAACCTGCTGAACCCGAAACTGATCGTCATCGGCGGCGGCGTCGGCGAGTCTTGCGCGCTACTCTCGGAGCGCGCCTCCGAGGTGATCGACGAGCACGCGCTGGCCGGGCGGCGCGACGTTCGTGTGGTGCAGGCCGAGTTGGGCAACGACGCCGGCGTGCTCGGCGCTGCGGCTCTCGCGTTCGACGAGCACGACTCCCGGGAGGGCCTGCATCGGTGAGCGCCACCGTCTACTTCGCCCCGATGCGGTCGAAGATGAAGCGCAGTATGGTCGAGCGCGCGGGGGGGCTGCTAGGCCGCGCGGGCCTGTCCGGGACAGTGGCCGAAGGCGATCTGGTCGCGGTCAAGCTCCACTTCGGCGAGCAGGGCAATACAGGATTCGTGCACCCCGTATACCTTCGGGAAGTGGTCAGACGCGTCCGCGAAGCGGGTGGCAAGCCGTTTCTCACCGACGCCAACACGCTCTACCGGGGCGAGCGGGCGAACGCGGTAGACCATCTCTCGTGCGCCATACACAACGGCTTCGGCTACGCCACGGTAGAGGCACCGCTGATGATCGCCGACGGTCTGGACGGCCGGGATGCCGTGGACGTGCAGGTGCAGGGCAAGCACTTCGAGAGCGTGCGCATAGGTTCTGCTGCCGTGTTCGCCGATGCGATGGTGGTTGTCACGCACGTTAAAGGTCATGAGGCTGTGGGCTTCGGCGGCGCGCTGAAAAACGTTGGCATGGGGCTGGGATGCCGCTCGGCAAAACAGCGGATGCACGCGGACTTCCGTCCGGGAGTCTCTGCCGGGGCATGCACGGCTTGCGGACGTTGTGTGAAGTGGTGCCCGGTCGGGGCTATCGTCATCGGTTCGGGCAACGTGGCCGTGGTGGACTACGACGCCTGCTACGGCTGCGGAGAGTGCGTGGCGTCCTGCCCGTACGGCGCGATAGCCACTTAGTGGAAGACGGGTGCGACGATGCTCCAGGAGAAGATCGTGGAGCATGCAGCAGGCGTGCTCGCGGGCAAAGAGGGCAAGGTCGTGTACCTGTCCTTTGTCACCGCCGTCTCGCCAGACTGCGACTGCTGGAGTTTCTCCGACGCGCCCGTCGTGCCGGACATTGGTGTTCTTGCGTCCACCGATATCGTTGCCATCGAGCAGGCGGCGTACGATATGGTCGTACAGGCGGTCGGCCTTGCGGGCTCACGCGGAGAGGGCATGGCGGCGGGCGAGGACAAGTTCGCCTCGATAACGGGCGTGGACGGTACGCACGCGATCTCGTATGCGGAAGAGATGGGACTGGGCACGAGGGATTACGAGCTGGTGACCGTAGACTAGACGGCTGGCGCTGTCTGTCCGAACAGGAGTCTCGCTGTGGACTACTTCGGCATACTGAAGAAGGCGTGGAACATCACCTGGCGGTACAAGGCCCTCTGGGTGCTGGGTCTGTTCGTCGGTATCGGGAGCGGCGGCTCCGGGGGCGGTAGCAGCGGTTACGACGCTGGTTCCGGTGACTTCTCCGGTAGTACGGGAAGCGGCGCAGATCCCTTCGCGGCCATGGAGCGGTTCTTCGCCGACAACGCTCTCCTGGTGGCCGTGATCGCCGGGGTGATTGTGATCGTCGGGCTCATCCTGTGGGTCCTGTCCATAGCCGCGCAGGGTGGTCTGGTCCGCGGCTCCAACGAGGCTGCGGAGGGGCGTGCGCCCTCGCTGCGCGACTGCTGGAGCGTCGGTTTCAGTAAGTGGGGCCGGACCTTCATGACAGGGTTCGTGCTCTCACTGCCCATTCTGGTGATAGTCCTCGTTCTCATCACGGTCCTCGTCATCCTCACGGTAGGCGGGTTCGCTGTAGGCGAGGAGGCGGGACTCGCTGCGCTGGGAGGCGGTATGTGCTTCATCCTCCCGGTGTTCATCGTTGCAGCGATCGCCGCCAGTATCATCCTCGGGATCGTCTATCCGCTCGCTCTGCGCTATGGCGTGCTCGAAGACGTTACTTTCGGCCAGGCTATCAAGCGCGCATGGAACGATCTGTGGGCCAAGCGCGGTGCGTTCGTGATGTGGCTCGTCATGCTGCTTCCGGGTATTGTCCTGAGCCTGGCAATGCTGGCTCTCATGATGCCGTTCATGATCCCCGTAATCGCCTTCGCCATCGCCGAGAAGTACTTGATGTCCAGCGCGGTTGTCGTGCTCATGATGCTCGTGATGCTGGTGCCGACAGCTATCTACGGCACCTTCGTCTCCACTGCCTGGACGGTGTTCTTCCGCCAGATGACGGGGCTGGAGCCCAAGGCATTGACGCAGCCGAGTCCCGCACCTGCTTACGCACCGCCTGCTGCTGCGGCTACCGTGCTGCCTGCCCCCGCGCCGGATGTCGAGACGGTGCCGGAGCCTGAGTCTGCTGCAGCTCCTGAGATTGCGCCGGAGCCGGAGCCCGCCGTGGCTGCTGAGATTGCGCCGGAGCCTGCGTTGGATGCCGTGGAGCCGGCTGCCGAAGCGGAAGAGCTCGTGCCGACTGAGGAGGAGCCGCCGCCCGCCGATGCCTGAGACCGCCGGCGTTCTGCTAGTCTGCGCCACGCCCATCGGGAATCTGGGTGATGTGACGCTGCGCGTGCTCGACGCTCTCCGGACGGCCGATGTCATCGCAGCCGAGGACACTCGTGTCACCCGCAAGCTGCTTTCGCGCTACGACATACACACGCCGCTGGAGGCGTATCACGAGCACAACCGCGTCGTCCGGACGCCGGAGTTCGTGGAGCGGATCGAGCGCGGCGAACGCATCGCGCTCGTCTCGGACGCGGGCACGCCCGGAGTCTCCGATCCGGGCGAGCACCTCGTCGACGCCTGTCTTGAGGCCGGCGTTCGCATCGAGGTACTGCCCGGCGCGTCGGCCATCCTCGCGGCGCTGGTGGCAAGCGGTCTGCCGACAGAAGCGTTCTACTTCGGCGGGTTCCTGCCGCGCAAAGCGGGAGAGCGTTCGCGCTGTCTCGAGCGGCTCGCCGGTATCGACGCGACCCTCGTCTTCTACGAGTCGCCCGGGCGTACGGCGGCAACACTCGCGTCGCTTGCCGAGGCGTTTCCCGGCAGGCAGGCCGCGCTGGCTCGAGAACTGACGAAGATGCACGAGGAGATCGCTCGCTCCGAGGTCGGGGAGTTGGCGGCGGCGTTCGCCACGCGCGAGCTGAAGGGCGAGGTCGTGCTGCTGGTGGGGCCTCCGGAGGAGATGAAGCAGCTGGCGCTCGACGAAGATGCCGTGCGCGAGCGGCTGGACGCGCTGGAGGCCGAAGGTCGCACGAGGCGGGACGCGGTGCGCGAGGTGGCAGCCGAACTCGGTTTGCCCCGCAACGACGTGTACCGGGTGTCGCTCGGGGAGTAGATGAAAGCGGGACGCGCGTCTCCTGCTGCGTAGTCCTCGCCGGGGGCCCTCAGCGCCTCGGAGGGCATGCCTCCTCGGCGCCTTCCCCGGCTGCGGAGTGACTCCGCAGAAGACGCCCGTCCCGCACCCTACTTCCGCTTGATCTCCGCGATGCAGCTTGCGCAGATCGGTCGGTCTTTGACCTTCCGCACGTCCTTCTCGCTCCCGCAGATCACGCACGATTCGCGGTACTTCTCAAGGATGATCTTCTCGCCATCCACGGAGATCGAGATCGGGTCCTTCACGCGGATCCCGAGCGTGCGCCTGAGCTCCATGGGTATGACGATCCTGCCGAGGTCGTCCACGCGGCGTACGATGCCTGTATCGTTCATCGCCATGACTCCTTAGGAAGCGGCTTGCGGTCAGGTGTGCGCTATCATGAGAGGTCGTTCGGGGGCTTGCTTGCTTCCATAAATACCCATATCGGAGACGAGGTAACAACCGGTGGGCACTTCGCCGTTTTACGTCACCACTCCCATCTACTACGTGAACGCCGAGCCGCACCTGGGTACGGCGTACACGACGATCGCCGCCGACGCGATCGCCCGATACCGCCGCATGACCGGGCACGATGTGCGCTTTCTGACCGGTCTCGACGAGCACGGGCAGAAGATCGCGCAGGCCGCCGAAGAGCACGGCATGGACCCGCAGGCGTGGGTGGACTCTATCGCGCCCTCGTTCACCGAGGCCTGGAAGATGCTCGGCATCTCGTACGACGACTTCATCCGGACCACTGAGGAGCGGCACAAGCGCGGTGTGGCGGCATTCTGGACGAAGCTGCACGACGAAGGCCATCTGCACCAGGGCCACTACGAAGGCTGGTACTGCGTGCCGGACGAGACGTATTGGGCCGAAGACCAGCTGGAGGACGGCATGTGTCCTCAGTGCGGGCGCGAGGTGCAACAGATACGTGAGGACAACTGGTTCTTCAAGCTTTCCGGGTTCGGCCCACGCCTGCTCGAGTTCTACGCCGAGCATCCCGAGTTCGTGCAACCCGAGACGCGGCGCAACGAGGTCGTCTCGTTCGTGACGGGCGGCCTGAAGGACCTGTCCATCTCGCGCACCAACTTCACGTGGGGCGTTCCGCTGCCGTTTGCCGAGGGGCACGTCACGTACGTGTGGATCGACGCGCTTCTGAACTACATCACCGCGCTCGGCTACGGAAGCGATGATCCGGCCGACGTGGAGCGTTTCCAGCGCTACTGGCCGGCGGAGTACCACTTCGTAGGCAAGGACATCATCCGCTTCCACTGCGTGATATGGCCGGCGATGCTCATGGCTGCGGGCATCGAGCCGCCGAAGAGTGTCTTCGCGCACGGATTCCTGCTCACAAAGGGCGAGAAAATGTCCAAGTCCAAGGGCAACGCGCAGACGCCCGCGAGCCTGGTGGGCCGCTTCGGCGTCGATGCGTATCGCTACTACTTCCTTCGAGACGTCTCCTTCGGTCACGACGGTTCTATCTCGATGGAGTCGATGGTGCAGCGATACAACGGCGACCTGGCGAATGACTGGGGCAATCTGTGCTCGAGGCTGTTCAACATGACCGAGAAGTACTTTGAAGGCCGAGTGCCCGCCTTGCCCGATCCAGCCCATGAGACTGCCGACGACGCGACGATGCGTGCTATCGCGGGATCGCTGCCCGAGACGTACGAGGACCATATGCGGCGCCTCGACTACTCGGCGGCGCTCGACAGCGCCTGGGAGCTGATCAAGTTCGCGAACCGCTACATCGAGAACAGCGCGCCGTGGACGCTCGCGAAGGAGGGCGACACCGTACGTCTGGCGGCCGTGCTCTACAACGCGCTTGAGGCGGTGCGCATCGCGGCGCTCTTCACCGCGCCCGTGATG
Organism: Coriobacteriia bacterium; assembly: GCA_016926975.1. Taxonomy (GTDB): domain Bacteria; phylum Actinomycetota; class Coriobacteriia; order Anaerosomatales; family Anaerosomataceae; genus UBA6100. The sequence goes on from JAFGNP010000050.1 coordinate 6,602, forward strand.
CCGAACACGTCCGCCGAAGTGTGGCGCCGCCTGGGCCTTGGCGACATCACGCAGGTCACCGACATCCTCGCCGCTGCCGAGTGGGGCGGGCTGCCGGAGGGCTCCTCCGTCGTCAAAGGCGAGGCGCTGTTCCCGCGCATCTACGAGGAGGAGTAGGCGCTCCGAAGCGCCGGAAGTCAGATGATCGAGCAGCTGCCCACACTCCCGGATCTCGGAGCAGCATGCGTGGATGCGCACGCGCATCTGTCGATGCTCGAGGACCCGGTGGCAGCGCTCGTGCGTGCGGCTCGTGCAGGCATCGTGCTGGTGGCAAGCGTGGTGGACCTCACGGAGGACCCGGAGAGCACCTTCGGCGGCCTTGAAGGCTGGCTGGCCGAGGCTGCGGGCCATCTGGAGTCCGAAGGGCTGTCGGCACCGGAGGTGCGGCTCGTCGTGGGGTGGCACCCGCACAACGCGAAGGATGGCGACGAGGCGCTGTACGAGCGCCTGAGGGAGGTCGCGTCCGATCCGAGGGTGGGTGCCTTCGGCGAACTCGGCCTCGACTTCCATTACGACCATTCGCCGCGCGACGAGCAGCGCGCCTGGTTCCGCCGGCATCTCGAGCTCGCACACGAGGTGGGTCTGCCGGTGGAGATCCACTTGCGGGAGGCCCACGACGAAGGACTCACCCTGCTGGCAGAGACGGGAATTCCTCAGGCAGGCTGCATCATCCACTGCTTCACCGAGGGTCCCGAACTGGCGGAGCGCTTCCTCGAACTCGGCTGCCACATCTCCTTTGCCGGTCCGGTGACCTTCAAGAAGTCAGACGCGCTGCGCGAGGCGGCACGAGTCGTACCGCTCGATCGTCTTCTGGTCGAGACCGACTGCCCGTTTCTGGCGCCACATCCGTACAGAGGCCGCAAGAACGAGCCCGCGTTCGCGGTTCTGAACGCGGCCGCAGTGGCCGAGGCGAAGGGTGTGTCTTCTGCCGAAGTGGCGACTGCGGCACTCGGCAACGCGCGGGAGCTGTTCGGAAGGAGGGGCGTGCTGTGAGCGCACCTCTGGTGCTGGGCATCGCCGGCAGCCCGCGGCGTGGAGGGAACAGCGATCGGCTGCTGGAATCTGCGCTTGCCGGCGCTCGCGAGGCCGGTGCGCGTACCGATACCCTCGTCGCTTCGGAGTCGGGAATCGAGCCGTGTACGGGCTGCAACTCGTGTTCGGTCGATGGAGAGTGCGTGCAGATTGACGGTGGCCGGGAGCTGTACGATGCCATCGATTCGGCGGACGCCATCATCGTTTCGAGCCCCGTCTTCTTCGCAACCGTGCCATCCGGCCTCAAGGCCGTCTACGACAGGATGCAGCCGTACTGGGCGCGCACGCACGTCCTTGGCCAGCCGAGGCCGGCGTGCCGACCCGGGGCCATACTGCTCGTTCGGGGCGGCGGCGATCCCTACGGCTTCGACTGTGCGGAAGCGGTCACGAGGAGTGTCTTCGCCGTGCTCGGGATCGACGTTCTCGGCACGGTCGCGGTGACCGGAGTCGACGGGTCGGCCGATATGGATACGCATCTGGATGCGCTCGAGGAGGCAAAGAACCTCGGCCGCGCGGTCGCTGAAGGAGCTGCCGGCCGGGCCGTCGGGCGTTAGCTGCCGTTCGTCGGTTAGTGCTCTCTGGCGCATGGTTGCCGACGAGTCGTTGGGCTATACTTCGAGTTCGCACTCTGTCACCAGACTGTGAACTGCCGAGGGGCTGATATGCGCAAGCCGGTCTTGCCGGCCCGCCACCTGAAGACATCGCACATAGCCATCGTAATCATCGCAGCCATCGTCGTACCAGTGACCGTATCCGGACTCGTATGGGCCAAGAAGGGCGTCACCATCGTCGTAGACGGCGAAAGCGCCTATCACAAAACCGAAGCTGAGACGGTCTCGGAGGTACTCGAGGAGATCGATATCGTACTCGCCGAGGGCGACGTGGTCAGTCCCCTGCTCGAGACCCCCGTAGCAGACGGCACCGAGATAGTCGTCCGTCAGGCGGTGCCTGTCACGATCGACTGCAACGGCGACTCACGCGAGCTGCGGGTCGTCGGTGAGACGGTCGCTGACGCTCTCGTCGCCGCCGGGCTAGACCCTTCGGCAGGCCTACATGTCACCCCCCCGGTCGACACGCCTCTGTCAGGTGATATGACTATCACTGCGACCGACGTGTACGTCCGTGTCGTCAGGGAAGACGGAGAACTGCCTTTCGAGACCATCGAGGAGGAAGACCCCACGCTGCTCCAGGGGCAGCGCAAGGTGGCCCGTGAGGGTGTTCCCGGTCTCGGTACGAGGTTCTACGAAGTGCTCATGGTGGGCGATGTGGAGACCACTCGCACCGTCAAGGTCGAACAGGTCGTCACTGAGCCGGTCCCGGCGCTGGTCAAGGTGGGGACGAAGGTCCCGGTGACCGCATCCACGCGTGTTGCGGGTACGTCGTGGGCGTACTCGCGCGCCGGTGCGTCACCGTCCGCCGGACCACCGGATGCAGGCGCGTCGATGGTAGTCGTTGCGACAGCGTACACGCCCTGGGACGCGGGTTGCGGCGGCATCAACGAGATCGAGCGCAGGCTTTCCAACTACAAGATCCCTGAAGGCTGGGGCATCGTGGCCGTCGATCCATCCGTGATCCCTCTGGGCACGAAGCTCTACGTGCCCGGCTACGGCTATGCTGTTGCGTCCGATACGGGTGGCGCTATCAAGGGCAACAGGATCGATGTCTGCTACTGGACCGGCGGCGAAAGACCCTCCATGGTCTCTACTTACGCATGGGGACGCCGAACGGTCACGGTCACGATAGTCGAGTAGCGCGGCCCGTGCCTTACTCCCGGCTGGCCAGCCCTTCGGCCACCATCGACGTCCTCAAGCGCCATGGGCTGTACACGCGCAAGAACCTCGGTCAGCACTTCCTGATCGACGACAACGTAGTGGGACGCATAATCGACGCCGCAGAACTCCAGCCGGGCGAGCCGGTGCTCGAGGTGGGGCCGGGGATCGGGACTCTCACCGACGCACTGCTTGCCGCGGGAGCCAGCGTAGTGGCGGTGGAATACGACGATAGGCTCCTGCCGGTGCTCGACGGTCTCGTGGAAGAGGGGGCGTCTCTCACGGTAGTGCACGCCGACGCTGTGTCTGTGCCCACGGAACTCCTGGTCGCGCCGGCCGGGATCGCGAGGGTCATGGTCGCGAATCTCCCGTATTCGGTTGCCGCAACCGTGGTCTTGAGGTTGTTCGAGGAGCTCGGTTCGCTTGAGCGCGCGATCGTGATGGTCCAGGCCGAGGTGGCGGATCGCATGGCGGCCTGGCCAGGCACGAAGTGTTATGGCGCTTACACCGTCAAGCTGGGGCTTCGCGCACGGGTGGTCTCTCGCTTCCCGGTCCCGCGCTCCTGCTTCTTGCCTCCGCCGAGGGTCGATTCGGCAGTCATCAGGCTCGATCGGATCGACGCTGGTACCGATGATTCCCTTGTCAGGGCGGCTGCCAAGGCGGCGGACGCGGCATTCACCCAACGTCGCAAGACCGTACGCAACTCGCTGGCTGCCGGTTTGGGGGTGAGCCCTGAACGGGCAAGCGCCATGCTGGCCGCAGCCGGGATCGACGATTCTGTCAGGGCAGAGAATCTGACACCGGAGCAGTACGTGGATCTTGGCGCTGTGCTCGAGAGGTAGGGGGGAGGCGCCTACACAGTCCCGAGTGCAGACTCGAGGCGAGGTCTATCATCAATGTAGGAGTGTCCTGAGAGGGCAGCTGCGTTCAGAGATTGTAACAATATTTACAATATCATTCGAGTCTGATATAAAGCACCGGAGGTTGTCGCTCAAGGATTTCAAAGTGGAATGCCCGCAGCGATTCAGACCACTTTGTAACGGCTAGCCCCAGCCGCCTACTTGGCCGAGTCGATCGAACGGGGGGTACGGATGTCAAGCACAGAAGGCCTCTTGTTCGTCGTCGGTCTGGCGTTCGGCCCCGTCGCGTTCCTGGCGGTCATGCTTGCCGTGAACGCACTGTTAGCGCCGAAGCGCCCCTCTGAGCTGAAGAGCAGCGCATACGAATGCGGCATGGTGCAGGCCGCATCACCGTGGCGGGCGGTGAACGTGCGCTTCTCGACCGTCGCTCTGCTCTTCGTTCTTTTCGACGCAGAGACAGTGTTGCTCTTCGCGGTCGCCTCCAGGGTGCGAGGGTCGCTCGCCGGGGCATTGGAAGTGGCGGCGTTCTCCGGATTCCTGGCCCTGGGTCTCTTCTACGCGTGGAGGAAGGGGGCGCTCAAGTGGCAGGCATAGACGACGTCGCCCGCATATTGGAGCGCACTCCCGGCGGGGGGATCATACTCACCAGCCTCGACGCCGTCGCTGACTGGGCGCGAGGTCACTCGCTCTGGATGATGCCGATGGGCACGGCATGTTGCGCGATGGAACTCATCGCCGCGTCCTTCTCGCGCTTCGACTTCGACCGTCACGGCTCGATTCCGAGGCCCGATCCTCGCCACACCGACGTGATGGTGGTGGCTGGCACCATCACCAAGAAGATGGCGCCGGCGGTGAAGCTGCTCTGGGAGCAGATGCCCGATCCGAAGTGGTGCATAGCCATGGGCAACTGTGCGATCTCGGGCGGGATCTTCTACTACGACACTTACTCCGTGGTCCGCGGTGTGGACGAGTTCCTGCCGGTCGATCTGTACATAGCAGGTTGCCCTCCGCGGCCCGAGGCGCTTCAGGACGCGATACTCCGCTTGCGCGAGAAGGTGAACGCGGAGTCGGCTTCGTCTGAACATAGACGCAAGTACGAAGGCATTCTCCCTCTGCGCCTGGATGACGAGGAGACCGGGGCGGTCACGGCTGCCTCAGGTGATCGCAGCGACGGCGGTGATGCCGAGTGACACTCGAGGAGCTTCGCGACCATCTATGCACGGAGTTCCCGGGTCTGTGCCCGCTGTTCTCCATCGAATTCGGCGACGGGGTACTCCAGGTTGACCGCGACCGGCTGCGCGCGGCATGCGCGGACCTCAAGAGCCTCGGATTCGACCTGCTCGGCCTGGTAACGGCTGTGGACTTCGGCGAGGAGTTCGAGCTCGTGTATCGGGTGCGGTCGCGCGAGATGCACATAGGAATATTCGTCAAGACGCGCATCCCACGTGCCGAGCCTTCGATCGAGAGCGTTGTGGATCTCTGGCCGGCGGCCGACTGGCATGAGCGCGAGGTATACGACCTGTTCGGCGTGGAGTTCGAGGGTCATCCGAATCTCAAGCGGATACTGCTGACCGACGACTGGGTCGGCCATCCTCTGCGCAAGGACTACGAGGACGACACCATCATCAGGAGGCCTGACTACCTATGACAGGCCCTCTCGACAACACGATGGGACTCGCGCCCGAGGCGACTCAGCCGGTGCTCGAGCAGGATGGCGATTGCCTGGTCGTGAACATCGGTCCGTCACATCCTTCCACACATGGTGTGTGCCGGATCGTGGTCGAGCTGGACGGCGAGATCGTCGTCAGTGCCGAGCCGATCATCGGTCACCTGCATCGCGGGATAGAGAAGATGGCCGAGAACAGGAGCTACCTGCAGGTGGTTCCTCTCACCGACCGACTCGATTACGTGGGATCTATGTACGCCAACTGGGCCTACTGCCGGGCGGTAGAGCGTCTTGCCGGCATCGCCGTACCGGAACGGGCCGAGTATATCCGTGTGATCGTCTGTGAGCTGCAGCGTATCGCCAGCCACATGATGTCGATCGGACCTGCGGGTGCCGACACCGGCGCTACGAGTGCGTTCATGTACACGTTCTGGCAGCGCGAGCTAGTGGTCGATCTGTTTGAGTCCCTGTGCGGCGCCCGGCTCACCTACAACTACGTGCGTCCGGGTGGCGTTGCCTCGGACCTTCCTGACGGTTGGGTCGAGCAGTGCCGGGAGTTCATAGACCAGCATCCGGCCGCCATGCTCGAGGTCGACAAGTTCTTGTTCGGCAACGTTATCTTCCGCGCTCGCACCAAGGGTATCGGCGTTCTGGATCCCGCCGATGCTGTGGCATGGGGCGTCACAGGGCCTGCCGCGCGTGGCTCCGGCGTCGACTGGGACTTGCGTCGCGATGACCCGTACTCGGTCTACCCGTGTTTCGACTTCGATGTGCCTGTCGGTGAGCGCGGTGACTGCTACGACCGCACCCGGGTGCGCCTGTGGGAGTGCGTCGAGAGTTGCCGAATCATCGCACAGGCGCTCGACGGTCTCGCCGAACTCGAACCCGGTGTGATCTCGGCCAAAGGCATTCCGCGGCTGCTGGCACCGCCGCCCGGAGATGCTTACGCTCACATCGAGAGCGCCCGTGGTTCCCTGGGCGTGTACCTGGTCAGCGACGGTAGTGTTCGACCGTATCGCATGAAGGTCCGCTCGCCTGCGTTCTCCAACTTGTCGCTTCTGCCACTGCTCTCCAAGGGCCACACCCTATCCGACCTGGTGGTCATTCTCGGCTCGCTCGACCCGGTGTTCGGGGAGGTGGACCGATGACTCTCATCTGGGGTTTCCTGTACGGCCTCGGAGCCGTCATGCTGATCGCTGGGGGGGCAGTCATCGGCGTGTGGTGGGAGCGCAAGGTAGCCGGTCGCATACAGATGCGACTGGGACCTCAGCAGATAGGTCCCGCCGGATCGCTGCAGATGATAGCCGACGTGCCGAAGCTGCTCTTCAAAGAGGACATAGTGCCGACCGGTGCCGACCGACCCATCTTCAAGTACGCGCCTCTGGCGGTGTTCGCGCCTGTTGCCATGTCGGCCGCCGTGATCCCGTTCTGGGCCGGTTGGGCGCCCTTGGACTCGTCCGTAGGCGTGCTCTTCTTCCTCGCGGTCCCATCGATCGGCGTGCTGGGAGTGGTCCTCTCGGCTTGGGCGTCACACAACACGCTGTCTACACTGGGTGGCCTGCGCGCAGGTGCGCAGATGGTCAGCTACGAGGTGCCGCGTTCACTCTCGGTGCTGTCGGTCGTCGTGCTTGCCGGCTCGATGCGGCCTACCGAGATAATGGATGCGTGGCAATGGTGGTGGGTCCCTCTGACGTTCGTGGGATTCCTGGTGTACTTCGTGGCCTCGATCGCCGAGATGAACCGTGGCCCGTTCGATCTTCCTGAGGCCGAGTCGGAACTGGTCGCGGGCTACTTCTCCGACTACTCGGGCTTCCGCTGGGCGATCTTCATGATGGGTGAGTATGGAGCGATGATCACGGCATCGCTGTTCGGCGCAGCGCTGTTCCTCGGGGGCTTCAGGTGGCTTCCCGGCGTGTACGGACTGCTCGTCTACGTGGCCGTCGCGAGCGTGCTCATCACAGCCGTCATGTGGGTCAAGTGGACATTCCCGCGTCTCCGTCAAGATCAGCTGATGAGCTTCTGCTGGACATTGCTCACGCCGCTTGCCCTCATCCAGCTCGTGTTGGCAGGGGTGGTGGCGCTGTGGTTGTGAAGCGTGAAGACATAGTGACGCCGGCATCGGTGACGGATGAGTATCCGTCCGGAGCGCGGGGAGTGGTGGCAGGATTCAGGTCGCTCCTGACAGGGTTCGGCATCACGGTGGACAAGGTACGTCGCGGGCCCGTCACCTTGCGATATCCGGCGGAGAAGGTGACCGTAAGCTCCCGTTGGCGTGGGGCGCTGCGGCTTCGTGGCGTGCTCGGCAGGGACGACATCCAGTTGCTGACCAGCGAACCGCCAGCGTACAACGCCGTCATCGACGATCTGTATCGAGCGGACCGTCTGCCCGGGTGTGTCGGCGAATGCCCGGCTAACGTGGACGCTCGCGGACAGGCGCATCTTATCGCCGACGCTCGCGTGGACGAGGCTTACGAACTCGTGCGGGAGCGCAATATCATGCCCGGCGTCCTCGGCCGCATCTGCCATCATCCGTGCGAGACCGCGTGCCGGCGCAACTTCTACGATGAGCCTATCGCCATACGTCCGCTTCACCGTTTCGCTTTCGAGGAGTATCAGAAGCTCCGGCCCGAGCGGCTTGCGCCGCTGCCGAACACCCTGGGCAAGACCGTGGCTGTGATCGGCTCGGGTCCGTCGGGGCTGGCGGCCGCGTTCGATCTGATGCGCCTGGGCTATGGCGTGGTCATGTACGAGCGGGAGGCGGCGCCGGGTGGGGCATTGAGAAGTGGGGTGCCGTCCTACCGGCTGCCGCGAGACGTGCTCTCCCGGGAGATCGACGACATCGTCGAGATGGGGCTCGAGCTTCACTGTGGAGTCGAAGTCGGTAAACACAAGCTTCTGGGCGCGATCATGCGCGAGAACGACGCGGTTCTTCTGGCGGTGGGTCTGCAGCAGAGCCGCATCCTTCCGATTCCCGGTGCAGACTCCGAAGGCGTGGTTGGCGCTCTGGAGTTCCTGTGGGCGGGCAACCATAACGCTGAAGCCGGCGTCCGTGGCAAGCGCGTCTTTGTCATCGGTGGTGGGAACGTCGCCGTAGACGTGGCGCGCGTGGCGCTGCGCGTGGGAGCGAGCGAGGTGCGGCTTGCGTCTCTGGAAGCCTCGGATGAGATGCCGGCGCACCCATGGGAGATCGAGGAAGCGCTTGACGAGGGCGTCATCGCCACGTGTTCCGTGGGCCCCGAAGAGGTGCTTGCCGAGCACGGCCGGGTTGTGGGGATGCGCATGCGGGAGTGCCTGTCGGTCTTCGACGAGGCGGGTCGCTTCTCACCGAAGTTTGGAGATGGGCTGACGGACTTCGAGTGCGACGTGGTCGTATTCGCGATCGGTCAGGCGGCAAGACTCGATTCACTGATCTCCGGGACCGAGGTGCTGGTCAGCGGCCAGGGACGTCTGGTTGTCAGTGGCTCGCTGTTCACCACGTCCACCGAGTCGGTGTTCGCGTGCGGAGAGGTGGTCACAGGGCCGGGTAGCGCCATAGGTTCGATCGCGACAGGTCATGAAGCCGCGATATCGATTCACCGGTTCCTTCAGGGGCAGCCTGTGGATGACGAGCAACGAGTTGCCAGGCCCGTCCCGGGTCCCATGGGTTATGCCAAGGCCGACATGGCGGATGTGGAGCCTTCAAGGCACCGTCCGGTCGTCAGCCTTGTCTCGCCCGAGGAGCGCGTTCTCGACTTCCGTCCTGTGGAACCGGGGCTTTCGTTCGATGAGGCGATGGCCGAGGCGAAGCGTTGTCTCAGATGCGAGTCCGAGGTCTGCGTGGGCTGCACGTTCTGTGCCCGTACCTGCCCCGATCTGGCGATCTCGGTGGAGCGGGTCGACGAACCCGGTGCGCGTTGCGTGACCGAGTACGAGCTCGATCTCACGAAGTGCTGCTTCTGTGGTCTGTGCGCCGAGCAGTGCCCGACGAGTGCACTAGTCCACACCGGTCAGTACGAGCTCTCCTTCTTCCATCGTGACCTCATGGTCTTCGACAAGAAGGAGATGCTTCGCGATGGTGCTGGAGATCGGGCCACTGGCCTCGATGGCAAGGACATCCCGGGCTGTCCCGGTACCCGGGAGGTGGGTCTGTGAGCGGTCATGACATCGCGCTACTCGGCGCCGCCCTGGTCATGGTGGCGGGTGCGCTTGGCGCGGCGTTCATTCGTGAAGTGACACGTCTCGTGCTGTGTCTCGGGGTGTTCCTTCTCGGGGTGGCAGGTGCGTTTATCGTGCTGGGCAGCCCATTCCTGGCTGTCGCTCAGATATTCGTTTATGTCGGAGGAGTACTCGTTGTCATACTGTTCGCGCTCATGGTCGTGGGTCGTGCCGACGGGTCAGCGCCGCGCGTGGAATCGAAGCACGATGTCGCCGCCGCCGTGATAAGCCTGGCCGTGTTCGCCGTGCTCGCATTCGCAGCAGGCGGGAGTGCTGGTGCACCGGAATCGGTAGCTGTGTCTCCGGCTGAGATAGCCGAGAGTCTTCTCGGGCCGAATCTCGCCGTCTTCGAACTTGCGGGCGTGCTGCTTCTGGCAGCGTTGCTATCGGTCATCGTGATCGTGAAGGCGGGTGACGACCGATGATAGTGGCAGTCGGGTGTGCCGCCTCGTTCTCGCTCGGCCTGTACGCTGTGCTCACGCGTCGGGAGATCATCGGCATCCTCGTCGGAGCCGAACTCATGTTGGGCGCGGCCAACGTTCAGCTGGTGGCACTCGGGGCAGCCGGCGACGGTGTTGGCGCCTCGGCATTCGGCCTGCTGGTCCTCGTGGTGGCCGCCGCGGAAGCCTCGATCGGACTAGCTCTAGTCGTCACCGCGTTTCGGCGGAGCAAGCGCACGCGTGTGGATGAATTCAGGGAGGTGGCCGGCTAGTGGACAGAGGGCTGCTACTCATCGGGGTCCCCCTGGCGGTCGCACTGCTGATCTCCCTGGGTGGCCGACGTAGTATCAGGTTTACGCGCTGGCTCGCGTTGGTGGGGCCGTCGGTCGCGATCTTGATCGGATCGTCGCACTTGATGCGTCTTGATGCCGGTCGCACGGTTGAGCCCTTCATGCATGCTCTTGATGCTCGGACGGTGTCCTGGTTCGGATCGGGTTCGCTACCGATCGGCTACACGATCGATGCGCTGGCTGCGGTGATGCTTGTGGTGGTGGGTGTGGTCGCCGCCATGGTGGTCGTCTTCTCTGTCGGCTACATGGCTGAAGATCGGGCGCAGGCCCGGTACTTCGCCCTGTTATCGCTGTTCACGGCCGCCATGAGCGCGCTCGTGGTCGCCTGGGGGCTGCTGGAGCTGTTCATCGCGTGGGAGCTTGTCGGGGCATGCAGTTATCTGCTGATCGGGTTCTGGTTCACGAAGCCTGAAGCGGCGAAGGCTGCGGTCAAGGCGTTTCTTGTGACCCGAGTCGGCGACGTAGGATTGCTGCTCGCGCTGGCTCTGCTGTGGCGGGAGACCGGGACGCTTGAGCTGCCCGGTATCGTCGCCGCACTTCCGGAGCTCTCGAGTGGCACTATCACTACAGCGGCGTTACTGCTGTTCGTGGGTGCGGCCGGCAAGTCCGCGCAGTTCCCCCTGCATATATGGCTTCCCGACGCGATGGAAGGCCCCACTCCCGTGTCGGCTCTCATCCATGCTGCGACCATGGTGGCCGCAGGCGTGTTCCTTGTCGCTCGGACGTGGCCCGTCTTCGAAGCCTCTGACACCGCTCTCACAGTTGTGCTCGTGGTAGGCACCCTGACCGCGTTCGGTGCCGCCACCGTCGCAGTGACTCAGACCGACATCAAACGGGTGTTGGCCTACTCCACCATAAGCCAGCTCGGCTTCATGTTCGCCGCGCTCGGCGCAGGAGCGTGGGTGGCGGCCGTCTTCCACCTGGTCACGCACGCAGCATTCAAGTCCTTGCTCTTCCTCGCGTCAGGAAGTGTGATCCACGGGTCCGGGACTCAGGACCTGCGCAAGATGGGGGGACTCGGCCGAGCGATGCCCGTCACCACCGTTGCGTGGGTCGCCGGTGTTGTCGCTCTGTCGGGCCTGCCCCCATTCTCAGGCTTCTTCTCAAAAGACGGCATCGTCGACGCCGTCTTCCAGCACGCGCCTGTTGCAGGCGTGATCTTGCTGCTGGCGAGTGCGTTCACCGGCTACTACAGCTTCCGCGCCACTCGCCTTGCCTTTGCCGGGCGCTTCCGAGGGGTGGGTCACCCGCATGAGTCACCGCTGTCCATGACCGCGCCCCTCATGGTCCTTGCTGTGCTCGCCGCAGTGCTGGGTATAGCGCAGGGATGGTTCGCGCACGTCTTCGGCGGTCATGCCGGACTCTCATTGCCGATCGCGCTGGCATCGACACTGGCGGCTGCCGTTTTTGCGCTGTTGGGCTGGCAGCGCTCCGGCGAGGAGAGTCTGTCACGGGGGCCGCGAGAAGGCGTTCTCGGCTGGTTGCAGAGGGCATCGAATAGCGGTTATGGAGTCGATGCTCTCGCCATGAGAGGCGCCAGGGCGGTTGTGCTATCGGCTGCTTGGGTGGCGAGACGCTTCGACAGAGATGTGATCGACGGGGCCGCGAACGGGTTCGTGAGCTTCTCCCGTGAGCTTGGCGAGTCGTTCACTCAGCTGCAGTCAGGCGCGGCTCGACTCTACACCGTGTTCATGGGTGTCGGCGCGCTCGTCTTGGTCGCCGTCGGACTCTGGCTGGGGCGGTGAGGCGGGTATGCTGATCGCTCTCATCCTTGTGCCGCTCTTGGGAGCCGCGATATCCGCTCTTCTCAACCGCGCGTCGGCTGTGGCCCGGGTGGTGGCGGTTTCCACCACCGTGGTAACGGCGGTGCTTGCAGTGCTGGTGTGGAACTCCTACAGGGTCGCGGGCGATGCGCTGACCTACGCGCTGACGGGCACGGGCCCCGGGTCTTTCGTGACGCTGGCCGCTGACGGCATCGCGATCCCGCTGGTGGCACTCACCGCGCTGCTGGGTTTCGTGGCGGTGGTGGTCTCCTGGGATGCCGAGCGTCCGGGATCCTGTTTCGCGCTGCTGCTCGCTCTCGAGGCGGCGGTGATGGCGGTGTTCCTTGCGGCCGACCTGATTCTCTTCTACGTCGCCTGGGAGGCCGTGCTCATCCCCATGTTCTTCCTGATCGGAGGATGGGGGCATGACAACCGCCGCTACGCGGCGATGAAGTTCTTCATCTACACATTCGTTGGCAGTGCGTTCATGCTGCTTGGACTGGTGTTCATGGTCCTCGCTCAGTCGGGTGGCCACGCGATGCCCGCTGCGGGTGCTTTGCGGCTTGGAGATCACGAGGGTCTTGTCTTCTTGCTACTTGCAGTTGGTTTCGTGGTGAAGATCCCGGTCGTGCCGTTCCACACCTGGCTTCCCGATGCCCACGTGGAAGCACCGACCGCGGGGTCGATCATGCTGGCAGGCGTGCTGCTGAAGATGGGTGCCTACGGGTTCATCCGTTTCTGCATCCCGTATACGCCGGAGGCGTTCGCGAAGGCCGCGCCGCTTCTGGGAGCGCTCGGTTTGGCAGGCATCGTGTACGGTGCCGTGGTTGCGCTCGGTCAGAGCGACCTGAAGCGCCTCGTTGCGTACTCCTCCGTTGCGCACATGGGATTCGTGGTTCTCGGTCTGGCCAGCCGCACCACTCTGGGAGTGCAGGGTGCGATTCTCGGCATGGTCAGCCA
>JAFGNP010000051.1 GCA_016926975.1 Coriobacteriia bacterium
CGCAAACGGCCTCAACACCGCAGGTCAGAGGGTGTAGAATCAAGCCAGAGGCTCAGCTGAGCCCACCGCGCATGGCGCATTGAGACTGGTCGAGCGGGATCCGCTGCACGTAGTCGATGGGGCTCAGCTGAGCCCACCGCGCATGGCGCATTGAGACCCTTCGTCTTCTCGGGATCCATGTCCTTCATATGCGGGCTCAGCTGAGCCCACCGCGCATGGCGCATTGAGACTCGAACTGCCTGAGCCAGAACATGACGTCGACGTCGTGGCTCAGCTGAGCCCACCGCGCATGGCGCATCGAGGCGGCTCGTCCTTGGCCTGCTGGCCGTAGACGAAACTGGGCTCAACCCAACGTTGTCCGGCCACTCGCACGGCGTTGTCTCGGCTGTGCCGTTGTGTGAGACTGCTAAGCAGACACTGAGCGTCACGGTCTGCCACTCGCAGGGGGGCGGATGGTTCGCGAACAGATCATCGAGTACCACTTGGTCACGCCTGCGTTCCTGGGGGGCGCTGGGCAGCGGGCGGAGACGCTGCGCATCCCCTCCTTCAAAGGGGTACTGCGCTTCTGGTGGCGCGCGATGGTATGGGCGGAGCTCCGGACGGACTGCGCATCCGATGAAGTCGCGCTGTCCGCACTCCACGAGCGTGAGGCCCGGATCTTCGGGGCCGCGGCCGGAGACCATCAGCGCCAGTCGAGTGTCCTGCTCGCCCTCACGGAGATTCGTCTCGACGCGCACGCGCAGGTGGGCAATTCACTCGGCCTGAAGTATCTGCGTGGGCAGGGTCTCGTGAGCCGGAGCGCCCTCGGCACGGGGACGTTCGCGGTTCGGATGGTTGGCAAGGGTGAGCTGTCCAAGAACGACTGGCAGAGCGCACTGGATGCTGCCGAGCTGGCAGGTCTGGTCGGGGGACTTGGATCTGCATCGCGCAGCGGGTGGGGCTCGATCGCCATCTCGACTGGCGATCCTGAGAGCCGGTTGGACGCTGGGCTCACGCGGTTGGCCGAGAAGTATCACTGGGCAGCACTCGCCGCAGAGCCGCCCTTCACTGCGTTCTCTGCGCTCAGTCGCATCGATGTGAGTGTGCCGGCAGCGCCAGATGCCCTTCAGGCGCTCGAGGTTGTCGGCCAGCAACAGATGCTGTACCGACACGGCGCCACGGATGCGCCGCGCGGCAGCAAGCCATTCTCCGACGACGCTCGCATCGCCGCGGGTGTGATCAAAGGAAGCCGTCCAGAGACAATGCCGGCTCGTGCGGTGTTCGGTCTTCCGCACTCCTACTTCTTCGACGGCAAGAGGGTGTCGTTTGATGCGGGCGGCACGCGCCGTGGTCGCCGTGCGTCTCCATTGTTCACGCACGTACATCGCGAGACGGACACGTACTACGCGGTTCAGGCCGTCCTTCCATCACGCTTCTTGCCGGGGGGCGACAAGGTGGTCACCAAGCCCGGTAGCTTCCCAACCAGCCCGACGCCGAACTGGGCCGTGATTCATGGATACCTCGATTCATTCGGTCAGCGCCAAACGGTGCTGGCGCCGTCGGGCGGAGTAGACGGATGAGCACGCGGTATGTGCACTTCGCATTGGGTCCGGTCCAGTCATTCGTCAGTCAGGCGCGCCGAACTCGTGACTTCTGGGCGGGCTCGTTCCTCCTGTCGTGGCTCTCGGCGGTCGCCATGAACTCCGCCATTCACGCCGGTGGTCGGGTCGCGTTCCCCCACCCGTCCGACGAGTTCCTGTCGGCGGTGGCAACTGGCCGTACCGGTCCCCAGCAGGGCCTGATCCCAAACCGCTTCATCTGCGAGATCCCCTCGCAGTGCGATCCGGCACAGCTGGCTCGAGACGTGAAGGTCGCCTGGCGTGCTCTCGCCGATCGCGTCTGGGCGGCCGATCTCGACAGCGCCCTGCAGCCGGAACTCAGGCAGGTGTCACGACGTCTGTGGGACGAGCAGGTGTCCGCCTTCTGGGAGTGCGCATGGGCGGTCACGGCCGATGCGGACGCGGCGGACGTGCTTGATCGTCGCAAGAACATCAGGGACACGCTGCCGCCCGCAGCAGAGGGCATCAAGTGCTCGTTGATGGACGGGTGGCAGGAGCTGTCATGCGCTCCTCGACCGGGCGCTGCCGAGGTGGTGGAGTTCTGGAATCGCGTGCGCACAGCTGGCGGCGCGCTTGGAAGTGATGTGCGCGAGGGCGAACGCCTGTCGGCCATCGCCTTCGTGAAGCGGCGCTTTGTCAGAGCGTTCGAGACACTCGATGAGACGCTCCCGTCGGGGCTTCGAGTCCGAGGTTGGGCACTCCCTCCGGGTGTCCCCTCGGTCGCCTACATGGCTGCCGTCCACTGGGTGGCCGATGCGATCGCTGCCGCCGAGCCTCGGCTGCTTGAGGAGTTCGTCACCGCGGCGAGGGCCGCGGCTGCCGACTCCGCGTTTGGCGTGATGAGCGAATCCAGCTCACGCATTCAGTGTGTCGAGCGCGCGTGCGCTGACGCCGCGGACCAGCGGGCTGCGCGGGCTTTCGCCTCACTGGATGCGGCGGTTTTCTTCGACGAGAGCCAGGCGCCGGCCACGGGCCTTGTCGCCGACGCGCATGCCTGGAGGCGACTTGCCGAGGCACGTGGATCTATCGCCGCCGCGGCGCATCTACGCGCGCCTGAGCCGTACTACGCACTGATGGCGATGGATGGGGACTCGGTCGGAGCGCTGCTCGGGGATACCAGCACGCGAGCTCACGTGGCCGAGGCGATGGCGGAGTTCAGTAGGCAGGCGCTTGAGGTCGTGGCTGCGCACAACGGATTCCTCATCTACGCGGGCGGCGATGATGTCCTTGCGATGCTCTCGGCCCGGGATGTTCTCGAGTGCGCGAGCGCGCTCCGGGCGGCGTACGTCAGCGCATTCCGGCGGGCCGGAGGTCCAGCACCGGCGACGATCTCAGCAGGTGTGGCCTTCGCGCATACGAGAGTCCCACTCACGTCCGTGGTGGCCGAGGCTCACCGACTACTTGACGCGGTCGCCAAGGAACGGACCGGTCGCGACGCGATCGCCGTCTCGGTCCTCAAGCCAGGCTCTACCACCGTGGAGTGGTCGCAGCCATGGGCGAGTGCGCTCGATGAGGGCGGTGCCGTGATCGTCCAAGCGCTTGCCGGCAGCCTAGCCGATGATGGCGAGTACACTAACTCGTTTCTCAGCCGCCTCGGCGCACTGATCGCCATGCTGCAGCCTCCCGGTACGCGTACCGCGGCTCTGAGCCCCGAGGAGCAGGAGAGACTCGTGGCTGCTGACCTGGCCGGCTCGGGCGCAGCGCATCCCGGACTCGGTGAGGTGGAGCTACTGCGCCGTGCGTCGACGCTCCTCGGGCAATGCAGGCCGAGGGAGCGCGCCAAGATTGGTGACCAGTGGGAGATCACGGAGACTGGCTCGCTTGAAGTCGATGGGGCGCTCCTGGCCCGGTTCCTCGCGTCGCAGGGAGCGGGTGCGCGATGACCGTCACCGTGCGGATCTGCCCTAACGACACGTGGCACTTCACCGCCTCGCGCGCTCATGATGATGGCGGGGTCGGGGTCGGTAGCATGTTCCCGCCGGGCGCGTGGACGGTGGCGGGAGCCGTTCGGACTGCTATCGGGGACCACCTCGGGGTCGAATGGGGCGCCCTCGCACGCGGTGATGGTAGACGTCACCGACTCGGCGACCGCCTGGATCTGCTTGACGTCATCGGCGTGGGAGACGACCTCGGGCAGCTGCGCTTTTCGGGTCCCTGGGTCGGCTCCACGCGCGGTCGGCTGTTCCGGGCGCCATCGATGCTGGTGGAAACATCCGGCCGCGAGCTGGCACGACTACGCGTGGGCCACCCCATCGAGTGCGACCTCGGTCGAGTCGCACTCCCGGTTTCGCCTGAGAGCGGGATCACGACGCTGCATGACCATTGGCTCACGGCCTCTGGCATGGCGGCCGCTCTGAGTGGGGATCTGCCAGCAGCGACCGAGGTCATCTCCCAGAGCAGCCTCATGTCGAAGGAGGGCAGGCTGGGCATCGAGCTGGATCGCTCCACCCGGACAGCCGTAGACGGACAGCTGTACCAGACCACCCATCTGAGACCGGTTGATGGCTCGGTCAGCATCGAGGTGGACGTGAGCGGGATCGACAGGGGCATGATGCCCGAGGCGAGTGCCCTTCGCTTCGGTGGCGAGGGCCGCATCGCCCATATCGAGGTGACCGGCGAGGCGGGCGCGATACCTGAAGTGCCCGTCGCTGGCACTGGAGTCCGAGGTCTCGTTCTGGTCCTGTTGACCCATGCGGATCTCGATGGTGGATGGCTCCCGCCTGGCGCGCAGCGTATCGACGGTGACGACACGCGGTGGCGTGTCGTGATCAACGAGACCGAGGTGGTGATCCGATCGGCGATCATCGGCCGCGCCCGACGCGAGGGCGGGTGGGACCTCGTCCAGCGAGCGCCGAGACCCGTACGGAGCCTGGTCCCCGCGGGTAGCGTGTGGTACTGCGAAGTCCCGGCCGGCGATCTCGCGACAGCCGCTTCAGCATTGCACGGAGCCAGCATCGGCCGGGACCAGGCGCTCGGGAGAGGCATCCTCGCCGCCGGCCTATGGGTCGAACGTGAACATCCGGAAGGGCAAGGGTGATGACATGGGCTCGAGAAGCGCTCTGATGGTGCTCGTTGCTCAGGAGTCGGTGCACGCTGGCGCCGGACGAGCCACCGGGGTGGTCGATCTGCCCATCCAACGTGAGTCCCACACGGGCTGGCCGTGTGTCTACGGCTCGGGAGTGAAGGGCGCGCTTCGATCCGCGGCCCGCGACAGTGAAATGCCGAGCGCGGACGTCGTCTTCGGACCTGAGACCGCCAACGGAGTGGATCATGCCGGGTCGCTGCTGGTGGGTGACGCCCGGTTGCTGCTTCTCCCTGTGAGGTCGCTCACCGGACACTTCAAGCTCGTGACGTGTCCGGCCGCACTTGCACGACTGGATCGGGACCTGTCCAGGCTCGGCCTCGGTCGGCCCCAGCGGCGGAGCGTTCCGAAGATCGAGCAGGGTCATGTACTCGTACCGACGGGCGAGGGCGATCTGTTCCTTGAAGAGCTTCGTTTCACCAGCCGATCGGGGGGCCTGGACGATCTGGTCGAGGAGATCGCGCGCCTTGTGTACGCTGGCGACTCGGACTTTGTCGCGGCCCGGCTCGCGATCGTCACAGATGATGACTTCGCATATCTGGCGACCTACGCGACGCCGGTGCGGGCTCACGTCCGCCTCGAAGAATCCACCAAGACCGTGCAGGCAGGTGCTCTGTGGTATGAGGAGTCTCTGCCTCCGGACACCGTCCTCTATTCCCTCGTGAGTGCTACACCCTCCCGCAAATCGGGTACTCAACTCACCGGCGATGAGGTCCTCGAGCTGCTCAAGCAGACCCTCACAGACAGGCCGTACCTCCAGTTGGGCGGGAACGAAACGACCGGCATGGGCTGGTGTCGCGTCCATCTGACCGAGAGCTCAGGTGTCTGAGGTGGCACAGACGATCCAGCAACAGCGTGCGGCCTTCGCGTTGGGGAAGATGACGGTCCTCCTCCGCGATCCCCAAATCAGCTCCGAGGAGATCAAGAGCGCCGCCCGCGCATTCCCGGCGATGGTGCACATGAGCGGGCTTGGCCAGGCAGCGGCGTTCTATCGGGCCGGCCGCCGCTCGCAGCCGATGGTGTATGAGCTCTTCTCCGAGTGGTTGTGTCTGCCGGGTCAGCCGCTGGCGGGCCACGGTGACCTCCTCACAGGCATCACCCAATGCGACATGCGCGTCTACATGGCGGCCCAGGCCGAGGCGCTCGCGCTGGCGGAGTGGGTCAAGCGGTTCGCCGAGGCGCACGCCACTCCCTCGGTGCATGAACCGTCAGCGGAGTCGCCATCATGAGCGTCCTGCCGCTGTACGCAGGCGCGGCTGACTCGCTTCCTGCCCCTGATTCGAGCGGATTCCGGCCGCGCCCCGCGGACGCGCATGCGGGGTTGTGGTTCGACCGATTCATCGAGTTGGAGGCGGGTGCACGGCGCCTCGGCAACCGGGCGGATGCGTGGATCGCATCGCTTGGCAGTGCGTGTGGTAGCGAGTACCTGGGCGTGCGAGAGGTCACCCGGCGGTTGGAGCTGCTCGGCTCACTGGGCGGTAAGTGGGGCGTGTTCTCCACCACCTGGAACTTCGCGACGGGCCTGGGGCTTCCTCATCCGCTGGAGAACGGCTTCGCGTGGCATCACACGCTTGGCGTCCCCTACCTGAGCGGTGCCGCTGTGAAGGGGCTGCTGCGTGCGTGGACATCAGGGTGGAGCGATGAGCTCAGCGCCGAGCAACGGCAGGTTCGCGAACGCGAGTGGTTCGGCGGTGACGCGGACTCGGTCTCCGCGGGGAGTCTGATCTTCTTCGATGCGCTGCCGGTGGCTCCACCGGTCATCGGCGCGGACGTCATCACCCCACACTACGGTGAGTGGTACGAGTCCGGCGGGAGTAAGCCGGGGCGACCGGAGAGCACGCCCGGGGACTGGCATGATCCGGTTCCCGTGAGCTTCCTGGTGACCAAGAGGGCCGACTTCCTGTTCGCGATTGCGCCGCGTCTCGGCCACGGCACCGCCGTAGACGCGGACTTGGCGTTGAGCGAGCTCGAGAAGGCGCTCGACTACCTGGGAGCGGGCGCAAAGACCGCGGTCGGGTACGGGCGGATGCTGCGCGACCCGGAGAAGGAGCGGGCGCTGACCGAGGACCCGGTCGAACGCGCCATGAGGGAGGTCGCTGAGCGCGACTACCGGTTGCCCAACCATGTGGCGTGGCTGCAGGAGCTTCAGCGCGACGCGGGCAGATGGCAGGAGCGGCGCGAACGTGCCGAGGTTGCCAGACGTATCCGCGTCTACATGCGGGAGCACGGGTGCTGGAGGGCCGACGAGAGCGAGCCGGGGAGCTCAAAGGACCTTGCACGCACTCGACAGGTGCTCGAGATACTCGGGGATGACCAGGCATGACCGTGTGGCTCGTCTCCAGGCACCCCGCGGCGGTCGAATGGGTCATGGAGCAGGGGGTGCCGGTCGATCGGGTGGCAGAGCATCTCACTGCAGGCATGGTCGTGGAGGGCGATACGGTGATCGGCGCGCTGCCCGTGCATCTTGCGGCCGACATCTGCGACCGACGTGCGCGTTACGTGCACCTCGCGTTGGACGTGCCCGCCGGGCAGCGCGGTGCGGAACTGACCGTCGATGACATGCGGGAGTACGGGGCACGCCTCACGGAGTACCACGTGTCTCCCGTCGGCCCGTTGGGGCCAACATGGCCTCCCGGGCGATGAGGGGAGCGCGAATGTCACTCGGCTACGTCCGCAAACGACTCGCCCGGCGCACGCGCAAGGCCCTCATCACTGCCCTGGGGAGCGCTGGCGTCGGCACGATCGCGTCGATAGTGCTCCTCGGCATCGCGCTCGGGTGGTTCGGTGACGCGTTGTGGGAGCTGTTGCCGGAGTCCGAGCAGATCGCGATCGGTTTGTTCGTCTTTCCGGCCCTCATGGTCGTTCTCGTGTTGATCGCGCGATTCGGCGACGTGATGCCGCCGCTTCGCTTTCGACAGGATCACGAACTCACCCGGAGGCGTGCGATCATCATGTTCTTGAGCCCTCCCGCTACGGGTGACACGGAGATGAGGCGGAAGCTCGAACAGGGACTGGTGTTCGCCGAGGGCGATGATGTGCGAGACCGCGCCGTCCGCGACAAGTTCGACACGTCACCCTGGAGGATGTGCGCCGAGGCTATCGCTCATCACTGCGGGACTCTCGAGTACGTCTATGCGCTGAGTTCTGCAGACTCCGTGGATTCGCGCGGTGCAGTGCGCAATGAGGGTACCTACCGATACGCCGATCTGTTTGTCGGGGTCTTCAAGGGCACAGCGGAATCCGGTGGCCTGCTGCCGGCCGACCGGGCCATCGAAGTCCTCGTGACCCCATCGCCCGGCATCGATCAGGAGAACGCCGAGCAACTCGGCAGTGAGCTGGAACGCATCGTTCGAGAACTGGCGGACCGCGGGATTCCCGAGAAGGACATCATCGTAGATGTGACCGGCGGGTCGAAGGTGTGGTCTGCGGTCGCGGGAATCGTGGCCCTCGGCGAGTCTCGGGCATTCCAGTACGTGAGCCGCGATGACTACCGGGTGCACGTGTACGACATCAGCCCCGATCAGGACTGAACTGCTCCGCCGCATGTTCACCATGCGCTGAGGCCGGGTGCGCCATCAGTGCACGTAGACATGCAGACGGTGCGTCTCGCTGATGTATTCGTCGCAGATGACTACCAGCCGATCGATGGCGCGTGTGGCACCGATATAGAGCAGCTCGTCGATGAGGTCTTCGGGGCCGGCGCCAAGGTTATCCCTGCAGAAGTCAGTGAGGACGATTACGGGGGCCTCAAGGCCCTTGAAGCGTCGGACGCTATCGAACCTGATGCGCCGCTTGCACTCGTGCGTGTATGGCCGCAACTGCGCGGCGATGGCTTGTAGTCCCGCATCGGTTTCGGCGGCCCCTTTGAGTTCCTGGGCAACCGATGTCTCCATGCTACACAGGGACAACACGACAATCTCACCAGGGGAGTAGCCTGCCTCCATGAGTCGTTCCAGGACCGCAGCGAGGGTCGCGACTTGCTGCGCGCGTTGATCTGCGATGTGGACCTCCGGTTCGGGACCAGGCAGGGAGCGCAGAACGCGCGAGTAGCCGGCGCCCTCGGGCAAGCGGGCCACATGCTCCGCGAATGCGGCGATGGTTCGCGTATTGCGGCAGTTGCGCCGCAGTGGTCGCAGGAAGACCCTATTGCCGGTTGCAGCCTCAAGGACTTCCCGCTCGTCTTTGTCCGGGAGTGTCACATCCTGACAAGAGAGGTCCCCGAGAAGAAGCCACGCTCCCGAGGTGAGTCCGTCCCTGAGTCCTGAGGACAGACATCGCAGATAGGGGAGGTGGATGACGTCTTGCGCCTCATCGATCACCAGCACGTCCACCGTGTGACGATCCGGTTCCGCCTCCAGTACGGCCAGCGCCGCGTCAGCCAGCGACTCGGGCTCGGTTCCGTTATCTCGAGTGCCCGCCACATCAGCGAGCCAGCCATGAAGGGTGTCCGTCTGAACCGCTGGCGCCAGCGGCATCAACTGCTCGCGCAGCCAGGTGGCGAGGTGCCGGTTGTAGCACAGGACCCTAACGGAAGATCCGACGCTTGCCGCACGTCGTGCAGCTTCGATTGCGAGCAGTGTCTTCCCGGTGCCGGCGAGGCCGTCAACGAGAAGCTGCCCGTTGGCCTCGAATTCGTCGAGTACGTCGAACTGCTCCCGCGTGTAGAACAGGATCTCAGAGTCGCGCTGCGCGCGACGGGTCTCGGGACTCTGGAAGAACTCGAAGCGTGGTCGAAGCAGTGTGACCACTCGGTCTGCCTCGAAGGAGCGGTTCGGGGAGATGCGCGCCGCCGCCGCCTCCCGGTCTATCAGCCGCTCGACACATTCTCGGATCCGATGTTCTGCAAGAGCGCTCTCGCCGATGGCCTGCCACTCGTTCCACTCGATCTGATCGGGAGCGGAGCCCGGGCGTACAAGGTCGCCGAAGGGCGTCATGACGCCATGGCAGACGAAGGGTACGCGACCTCCCATCTTCTTGCGAAGGAAGTGACGTATGGAATACATCGTGGTGGCAGCCTGCTCGAATGGGCTGCGCGTCTCAGGAGTAGCATCCCGCCGGTAGCGCCACCTGCCGTCCTTGGTGCGTTCCGCGTAAGTCTTGACCTCGAGGACGGCAACTCCTCTACCCGGCACGATCGCCACGAAGTCGGCCTCTCCGCGTCGGCGCTCGTCTCCATGCGGAGCGATGTCGAGTGAGTGGAGGACCACCCAATCGCGGGGTGCGCCTTCGGCGAAGAGCTTGAAGATGCGCTTCTCTGCCGAACTTGTGTAGGCGGGCTCGAACCGGTTTGGGACCATGCGCGCCACGATGACTCCCTCTAACAGAGCGGGTGCTGCAGCGAGCATAGCTAATCGCTCAGAGCCTGGCCTAGCCTGATGCTAGACTCGACATGCTGGATCAGCGCCGATTAGCACGAAACGGGAGTCAACGTGCTGCTTGCATTACGAATCCATCTGAAGGCGCTCGGCCGCTGTGGCTATCCCGGAGGTGGGGGGCAGCTGACGCATGCGGCTGTGCTTCGCTTGATCGAGGCGGTGGACCCGGCGGTCTCCCGTGAGGTTCACGACCGTCTCTATCCGATCACGACGTCGGGCTTGCGGAAGGCGAACGTCGCTCCGCTCTCGCAGGTGACCGTCAGTGTGGGCGAGCGCGTCTGGGTGCGTGTGGGTGTCGTCGGCGAACCGGCATGTGTGGCCCTGTTGGCCGCACTGTCGCCCACCGGCCTGGTGATTCCCGTCGGGCACATCGACTTCGCCGTCGAACACGTCGAATACGACGTGCTCGCCTGCGCCAATCCGACGGCGATCGAAGCCCTGCTCCTGGATGCAGGGCAGCGCACGGATCCCATGAGGGTGGTGTTCGAGAGCGCAACGAGCTTCAGTCGCCAAGGCCTGAGCCTCGCCATGCCGGTGCCGGAGAGTGTCTTCGGGCGTGGCCGCGGCTCCATCGGCGGTCTTTACGCACGCTGGCGCGACGCAGGCGGTACGGATCTCGACGGGTTCCGCGGCGAGCGCCTCGGCGCGCGCATTGTGTCTCACAAAGCCCATCGTGTGAGGGTGTATGCCAGCCAACAGCCGGTGGACGCCTTCAGGGGGATCGCCGAGTACTCCGCGGACACGAGCGACGATCAACAGGCGATGTGGGCGCTTGGACTCTTCGCTCAGTTCAGCGGAGTGGGGGTAGCGCGATCGATGGGGATGGGTCAGGTGCGCGTGGGGGCGGGCCATAGCGGTCTGTGAAGGTGCAGGATAGCGGCGCTTCAGCACCCGCGCAGTCCGTCTAGCGACCTGACGCCGACTCGGTTCACGGAGAGCCCAGGGTCGCCTAGACTGTCAGTGAAACCGGATGTCCTCCCCGGGCAAGCGTTCTTGAGGATGGGAGCCTCTGCGTCCGGGCGGCACGGACCGGAAGGGGAAATGCGATGCTCGAGTTCAAGACGGAGGCCCACAGAACCACGTACGAGCTGGTAGCGAGCCACCTTAGGGAGCTCTTCGGCGAGAGTGCCCGGTCCTCGGAGAAGCGTCCCACGTTCTACGTCCGGTTCGGCTCAGCGGTGGTGCAGGTCAGCGTGACGGCTTGGGGTGATGACGATGCCGTCGTGCGGGCGATCGCGGTCGTCACACGCGGCACCGAGATCACGTTCGACGTCCTGCACTACCTCATGCGGTGCAACTACGCGATGCGCTTCGGTGCCTTCACGTTGGCCGAGGATGGCGACATCTGCTTCGAATACGCCGTGGTCGGTAGCACGATCGACAAAGAGGAGCTCCGCGCGGGGGTCAATGCGGTTGCGGTCACCGCTGATGATGAGGACGACAAGATCATCGCCCAATTCGGCGGGAATCGAGGCTCTGACTAGGGGCGATCCCGCCAGGCTGCGGAGTCGTCCGGTTCACTCGAACCAAGGCGGATGGTCCAGAGAGGACACAAGGGATGGCAGACGAGCTACCCACCGAGCATCTCCTGAAGAGTCTGAGTCCCGGCGCACGCAAGATTGTGGCCGAGGTCCTGAAGCGCTCCGGTGAGGGACATCCTCGCCAGGGTGACTGGCTCTCGGTCATCTACGAGCGCCACAAACCCATGGTGGAGGGCATGCTCACCGAAGAGCATCGGGAGGGCCTCGCCAAGACCCTTAAGGCTCCTGACGCCGGAGGCGAGCAGGTGGCCGTTGACGAGATCGCTCGGCTGGCGATCGACCACGCAACGGAGCGAGGCGCAGAGCGCGTATCGGAGCGGGACATCGTGGCGGTCGTCTTGAAGCGGGCCGGCTACGAGCTCGTAGTCCGGAACCTCCAACGCGAACGCTCGTTCGTTGGAGGGACAGGCGCTGGGGGGAGCGTGCTCGATCAGTACTGCCGCGATCTCACGCGCGAGGCCGCTGAGGGAAGAATCGGAACCATGCTCGGCCGCGACGCGGAGATTGACGAGGTCATCCGTGTACTCTGTCGGCCGTCAAAGCGTAACCCAATACTGATTGGCGCTGCTGGCGTGGGCAAGACTGCCATCGTCGAGGGCCTTGCGGCCCGCATCGCCGCCGATCAGGTGCCGGAGATGCTCCGGGGGGTGCGCCTGATCGCGGTCCAGCCCTCGGTGCTCCTGGCGGGGTTGTCTTACACCGGCCAGCCTGAAGAGCGTGTCAAGAAGCTGATCGATGAGGCGAGCCGGCCTGACGTAGTGATGTTCATCGACGAGGCGCACACTGTGGTCGGTGCCGGGGGGCGCGTCGGCACGGGGGACCTGGCCAATATGCTCAAGCCGGCGCTTGCTCGCGGAGAGATCGCGTGCATCGCTGCGACCACGGATGAGGAGTATCGGCTCCACATCCAGCCCGATGGCGCCCTGGAGCGGCGCTTCCAACCCCTGACCATCCAGGAGCTCGCGCCGGAGACCGCGCTTGAGATTGCACGGGCGCGAGCCGTCAGCGCGGGTGGAGCCCGGGGCGTGACGTTCGACGATGCAGCTCTGCGGTGGCTGGTTGCGTTCGGTGCGGATTTCATGCGGAACCGTCGATTCCCTGACAAGGCGGTCGATCTGGTGGACCAGTGCATCGGCTATGCGGTGGGCTGCGGACTGTCCTCCGTGGGCATCGAGGATGCTCAGAAGGTGGCGCGCTCGATGGTGGGGATGCCGGTCACCAGTGAGGAGCGCATCGAGACGTTTACACGGGGTATCGAGGATTTGGCGCTGCTGTCGCCGGATGCAACGGAGGGCCTGGCAAGGCGGCTCAGCCTTTCCATGCGCGGCCTCGACATGCGACCTGCCCGGCCGAACGGGATCGTGCTGCTACTCGGCCCGAGCGCGGCGTCCGCCGGCCTGCTCGCGGCTGAGGCCGCGCGTGGTCTGTTTGGGAGTCCCGATCGCGTTGTGGTTGTCGACTTCGCGCGCTACGACAGAGCGGAGCATGTGACCATGCTCATCGGCGCACCGGCCGCCTACGTCGGCTACGGCGATCGACTGCCGCTTCACGGCCTGCAGGCGACGCCATGGTCCGTTGTGCTCTGCACGAACATCGAGGCTGCGCACCCCACCATTCTCCGCATTCTCACCGAGACACTCGACTCGGGCTTCCTGACGGATGCTCAGGGTCGTCGCACGTACCTGAGTGACGCGCTCGTGATCTTGACCGCTCCCGGTATCGGCAGCAGCACGCGCCACGGATTCGGGTTCACCCCCGGCGCCGGTGGCAGCGAGCAGGAGCATGCGGCACGCATGGCCGCCGGTGTGTTGGGTCAGGATATCGTCGAGCTCTGTGATGTGGTGTCGTTCGGCGCGAGCCGGGAGGAGAGTACTCGAGAGTGGGTTGCCACACGCTTCCTTCCGATGGTTGCCGAGCGGTATGCTCGACAGGGATTGAACCTGCGATGGGATGACTCGGTGGTCGAGTGGTTTGCCACGCGGGCAGATGAGGCCGACAGCAATCGTGACTGGGAGCGGATGGCCGAGGAGGGGCTTGGCCCGAGTCTCGCGGTGCACATCGAGGGCGGTATGGCTGGCGAGCCACAACCGCTCCTCTTGACGGTGCGTAGAGACGGGTTGAGCGTCGAGCGAGAGTGAGGAGCGGCATGGAGTTCAGTACTGAGGCGCAGAAGGCGACGTACGAGCGCGTGAAGCAGTTGATGAGCGAGTTGTTCGGCGAGCAGATCGTCGTCGAGGAGAACGCACCAATCGTGGGGCTGCGGGCTGGTTCCGCAATCGTGCGCGTGGCTACTCTGCCATGGGGTGATGATGACGCGGTGGTCAACGTGTTCTCGTGGGTGGTGTTCGATGCCGAGCCGACCCCGGAGCTGATGTCGTTCCTGCTGCACGAGAACCGGGATATGCGCTTCGGCGCCTTTGGCCTGGACAAAGACGATGACATCGTCTTCGAGCACACAATCGTCGGGTCGACCTTGGACAAGGAGGAGCTGCGCGCGTCCGTCTACGGTGTGATGTCGGTGTCGGATTCGCTGGACGAAGAGATCGTGTCGCGTTTCGGCGGGCGGCGTCCGGTTGACCGCAAGGAGGAGTAGGCGATCCGGTCGGTCGCACCCTGCTCTATGCGGTGGGCTAGCAGCCTCGTCCGTACTGCCTCATCCCCCGCGCTGCCAGGGGGCCGGTGTTGCTTCCTCGCAGCCGAGAAGCGAGTCGTACTCGAACTCAAGTGAGCTGCAGTCCGACCCGATCTCTCGCCTCGCCTGCATCGCGCCGGCCGCGCCTTTCGCCATGTGGGGCAATCCTCAGTTCCGGGACACCTCCGTGATGGACGAGATGCTCGAGTTCGCCGCAGCACGCGAGTATATGGTGGGGTCGAACGAGTTCGTTCGACGCAGCCGGTTGTCGGGGGGACCATGCTCAATGCGGTGAGTACGCTCCTGCTCCTCTATGCTGTCTTTACCGTCCACGAGTACGCCCACGCCTGGGTAGCGGATCGTCTGGGTGACCCCACGCCGCGTCGCCACGGTCGCCTCACCCTGAATCCCCTGAATCATCTCGACTTCTGGGGCAGCCTCGCCCTGCCGCTGGCCGTGCTGCTCGTGAGCAGAGGTGCCTTCGTGCTGGCGTACGCACGTCCGGTGCGCATCAGGCGGGTGGCCTTTTCCGAGCCGCGCACTGGACTCGCGCTGGTGGGAGCGGCAGGTCCGGTGGTCAATCTGCTTGTCGGTCTGGGTGCGGCGGTGGTATGGCGCTTCGCGCTACTGCCGCTCACGTTCCTTCCATACGGCTCGGCCATCGAGTGGCTTGCGGACGGCTGTGGGATGTTCGGTGTGCTCTCGCTGTTCGTTGGTCTGCTGAACCTCATCCCGCTGCCGCCAGCCGATGGATCGAGAATCGTCCAACTGTGGATGCCGGATCGTGTTGCGGCATGGTATCTCAGTAACGGTGTGTGGATAACGATTGGGTTGGTTGCGATGTTCCTGGCGCTGTGGCTGTTAATTGGATTCGACCCACTGGAGTGGCTCATCGACACAGCCATCTGGCCCCTCTACGACTTCCTTTACGACATCTGAGCCTCGACTTCCGGAGTGGTGGTGAGGCGTCTAGACGTCACAGCGTAATGAGTCCGGCAGATCGTGAGAGAGACAGGCGAGCGCTGATGCACCAGCCAATCGACCACCCCTGGAACGACGATTTCGACTTCGCCCGCTTCCGGCAGCAGGTCTCGGAGTTCGGCGCGCTTCTGCGCACCGCGCCAGCACGGGATCCGCGCGTGTTCGTATGGCTCCTCGTCAATCGCCTCTCGCGCCTGTACGCCTCGGGAGCGCAGATGCCACCCTACTCGCCCTTCATGCCGGATGACGTGGACGAGGAGCCCGCTGAGTCGCACGAATCTGCCGTTGCGCGGTGGGAAGCTCGGCGCATCCGTGTGAGGTCGCTTGCCAACTCGCTCCGGTCAGTCATCGGCGAGGAAGACGACTCGTACTTCGCGGTCGACTTCCCCGGCGAGGCGACTGTGAGCCAGTACAGCCTTTCGCTT
Source organism: Coriobacteriia bacterium (assembly GCA_016926975.1). Lineage (GTDB taxonomy): Bacteria > Actinomycetota > Coriobacteriia > Anaerosomatales > Anaerosomataceae > UBA6100. Next base: position 15,635 of record JAFGNP010000051.1, read on the forward strand.
GAACTGGCTGCTATCTTGGAAGACCTTGAGGAGGCCGCTGCCGCGTGGGATGCGGGAAACCACGACGATGCGGCCTGGACTTGGACGATCCAGTTCGAGGAGGGCGGTTGGGGAGAGGGGGCCCTCTCCGTTCTTGCCTGTCTCCACCACATCGGCGTCGAGCGGATGAGCCTGTGACTGGGCTCGCCAACGGCGCTCCCACACACCGATTTCACCGCTGACACGGAGAGGTGATGCGCCATGTACTCTGCATCCGTCCACCCGCCCACTTCGCCGATCTCCACCACCCGTCGCGCACTCGGTTCGGCCGACTACGTGACCGCTGAGGCGGTCGCCCGGCGTGCACTCGAGGATGCTGGCACCACGTCCACCGATCGCGTGGAGGCTGGGCTTCTGCTCGGCCGCGTACTGGCACGCACAGCTCGGCTCGACGAGTGCATTTCCACGCTCAGAACGGCTATCGAGTCTGAGGAAGAAGCTGCCCCGCCGACAGTCGAGGTTCGTTTCGACTTGCGACGTGAGCTCGGGCAGGCCCTCTGGACGCAGAATCGGAAGGAGCAGGCGAGTCGTTGGTTCCTCGCAGCGCTCCAGGAACGCCCGGACGCTCCGGAAGACGCCGAAGCGCGTCGACTCATCCTGGAACTCGAGCTACTGACTCTCGTAGGGTCGGACCAGGTCGTCCGCGCGTCCGAGCATGCGTTCGAGGTCGTCGAAACGATGCTCGCCCATGGGCTGTCGTCTAACGACTGGCGATGGGTGCTCGAGGCCCTTAGCGGGCTGGCCGTGCTCGAAGACCCGGAAGTGGACCCGCGAATCGTGACGTGGCTCGAGGCGGCGGAGGCCCACTGCAACGGAGCGGATGATGCGAAGGATGGAGGAACGGCGCGGCACGAGGCCGCGACGGCCTCACTGCTCGAGTACGCACAGGAATTGAAGCGTACTCACCCGCGTGACCTCGATGATGCGCACGTGCGGGAGCTTGAGAAGCAGCTAGAGCTGGCGTGGAGTCTCATGGGCACTCGTCAGCTCGTGGACTGGTTCTCCGACGCCTGCAGCCCCTATTACCTCGCGCGCACGGGCTGGAAGTCCGTCTTGGCGTTGTGGCAGCGCGTATTCGACCGCGCGGATCGCTACGTCGGGTGCGCAGGTTCTACTGCCTGGGACGAGTTGACGAGTGCGGCAAGCCATCTCGCCGGCTGGTGCAAGGTTGTAGGGGATTTCTCAGCGGCCGTACGGCTGCGGCGTCTGATACTCGACGCCAATCGGAGCCTTGGGCATGATCTCAGCACCGCCATCAGCGGCAGAGCTCTTGCGACTACGCTTCTCCAAGGTGGAGATGCCGATGAGGCGCTTCGTGCTCTCAACGAGGCGGCCGAGTTTCATCAGCGAGACCGCTACATGAACGGTGCGCTCGATGCATGGGCGCGCAGTCTGCGGATCGACATCCTTGCTGCGATGGGTGATCTCGCGGGAGCCGAGACGCTGAACCTGGACCAACTGGAGGCCGATTCCCTCGAATATGGCGAGGACAGCTCGCATGTGGGCTGGGATGCGCTCAGGCTGGCTGAACTTCTCGCGGACATGGGGCGCACATCGGAGGCTACGCAACTGCTGAAGCGCGCTGCCGCAGCGCCGGAAGAGGATGTCGACTCAGTGCCGGGGGACCGTGACTACATGTATCTCTTTCGTCGGCTACGGCTCGGCAAGCTTCGGGTGAAGCTTGAGGCGTGCGAAGAAGCAGCAGGCGAGCTCCTTTCGGTCGCACGCGAGGCCGCCGTGCTTTTCGGATATGGGAACGCAGCCGAAGCCGAGGCCCTCACGGAATGGGCTGCGGTAGCAAGTTCCACGGGCATGAGCGGCGCGTCGGTCGAGGAGGCTGCGGCGCGCGCTCTGCGGATACAGTGCTATCTGCGTCACCCGGAGCATCCGAAAGCCGTTCGCGCCGCGGAGGTCGCGCACCTGGTTGGTGCGTGAGCTATCGGATCATCCTGCGCGGTTGACGATCGCGCAGTGCGCTCCGAGGCACTGCAGTGTCAGATCGCGGTTCAGTTCCGCATACCATGCGAGGTGCTCGGGTATCTCGAGTTCACCGCGCGGTCCGAGTTCGGTGGCATACGCACCGCCAGCAGCGAAGCGCTTGCGTTCCCTGGCGCCTCGGTCTTCGGACTCCATCACCGCACTCAGACAGCCCTCGAAGCGATTCTCCGGGCAGAGGACGAGGGTGCCGCGTACGCCCTTGAACAGGACTACGTTGGGGCCGAGATCGTCAGCGACCTCAGCCGGCAGCTCGATTGTGCCGGTGTCGGTCATGGTGAGCTCGTACGTTCCGAAGACCATGCAGTCCCTCGCTATCGGCAGGTGACTCGCTCCCTGGGCAGCAGCGGCGCAGCGGCCTCGTAGTCGCAAAGCCGATCGTACTCCCGCTCCACGACCCAGAATGCGTGCGTGAGTTCACTCACTGCACCCAGGACCTCAGATGCGCCCACTCGCCCCAGGTACTGCATCGCCGTGCGCCACCATTCGTCGGCGCCGCAGAGGTCCACTGGCAGCGCGCAGAGCGTCTTCGCCGCGTGATCGGCAGCAAGACCAGTTGAACCGCGGCGCACGAGCTCGCGCACAATCGACTCCTGAAGATCCAGCCATTGCATTGCGGCATAGTGATCGGTCAGACGAAGCGCGCCAAGCGCTCCCGGCAGAAGGACGGATGAGCGGGGGTCGTCGTCTGCGAGCGCCAGGCGCTCGAGTTCAAGGAGCAATGGCCGGTTCCACGCCACGGTGTGGTCAGAGTCCTCGAAGAGTGCGATTGCGTTCAAGGCGCAGACGGCGGACTCGGCCACCCTGCCCGAGTCCGCGAGCGCAGAGGCTTGGGCAAGCAAGACGTCCCAGCGGACGATTGCTTCTTCGTGTTCAGAGAGGAGAAGCAGGTTCTCGGCCCGCTCGAGAAGCCGCAGGGCCTCGGCACAGCGGCCGCCTCCAAGGGCGAGCAGAGCGAGCACGAGCATAGCGAGTGCCTGGTCAGGTGAGTCCACGAGTGAGTCTCCTGTGAGCGCCACCTCAAGGACGCTGCGTGCCTCGGCCCGGTGTCCGGTTGCGACGAGCGCCTTCGCGCAGAGAAGCGCTGAAGACGCGTCGGGCTCCGAAGACTCGAAATCGTGTGCCAGCGAAGACGGAGTGTCGGTCATTCTGTGCTCCACTTTCAGGGTCTCCAGAATAGCGTGTTGACCCGGCAAACGGCAGTCGAATATGCGTGACTGCACCGCCCGTCTCAGTCCTCGACACGCCACCGCCTGAGCAACTGAGCGTTGGCGGCGACGATCACCGTGCTCGCCGACATCAGCACCGCGCCCACGGCGGGCGA
>JAFGNP010000052.1 GCA_016926975.1 Coriobacteriia bacterium
AGCGGACTCGTTCGGAAACGGTGGTACGCGTCGACTTCGGCGTGCGAGCAGTCGCCGTGGCGGTATAGGATTGACATAGGAGCAACACGCAGACGGCGCGCCTCGTGCGGTAGACTCGGGTCGCAAATGCTCGTGGGCGCGCCGCTGAAGTGCCGAAACGTTCGACTGACCCAGGATTTGGAGCACCCTATGCGTGAAGAAGTCGCCGCAAACTTGAAGCTCTGGGACGGCTGGACCGACATCCACATGACCGGGGAGTTCTACGATGTAGAAGGGTTCGTCGCCGACCCCACATCACGGCCATTCGACTGGGTGACCCGCGGGGTTCTGGGCGACGTGACCGGCAAGCGGCTCCTCCATCTCCAGTCACACATCGGCATCGACACGCTGGGTCTCGCACTCGCCGGTGCGGTGAATGTGATGGGCGTCGACTTCTCTCCACGTGCCGTAGCCGCAGCGCAGTCCATCGCCAGGCGGCTCAACCTTCCCGTGCAGTTCGTTCAGGCAGACGTCACGGACCTGCCCGACACGGTGCCTGAAGCCGCGTTCGACATCGTGTTCACTTCGCACGGTACGATCATGTGGCTTCCCGAACTCGAAGGGTGGGCCCGCATGATCGCCTCTCGGTTGGCCCCGGGAGGTGTGTTCCACATCATCGACGCCCACCCTTTCCTGGCGCTGTTCGATGACTCCTGCGAAGAACCCCCACTCAAGGTCGGCTATCCCTACTTCTCGCGCGAGCCTCTCTACTTCCAGGAGCACGGCAGCTACGCAGATCGGACCGCCGACTTCGTGGCCGACTCCTACTTCTGGCAGCACACGCTGTCCGAAATCGTCGGCGCGCTGCTGGGCGCCGGACTGCGGATTCAGCAGCTTTCGGAGTATCCGGTCGTTGCCTGGAAGGTACTTGAGTTCATGGAGCAGGATGATGACGGGCTTTGGCGGATGCCACCGGGCACCGGCGACATACCGCTGATGTTCTCGCTGAGCGCCTCACGTCCCTGACCCGTTCCCTCGTGTCGTCGGGTTGGGCGGTCGAAGAAGCGCATCAGCCTGACAACCAGGCGCTACACTGCACTGCGGAAGAGAAGCGCTTGCGTTGCAGGTCATGCCGAATGCGTAAGGCGGAGGGAGTTGGGCATGCAGAGTTCCTACAGGGTCGTACCCGCTTCCGCGGAGCACGCTCCCTCGCTGCCCGGGATCGAGCGCTTGGCCGCCTCCCTCTTCGGCGACTACGTTCCGGCGACGTTGCTCGACAACGTGACCCTCGAGTCGGTCTTTCTGGACGCTCAAAGGGACGGCACGCTGTGGGTGGCACTCGGACCAGACGACACGCCCGTCGGCTTCTCGCGAGTAGTGGTCGATGGCGTGCGTGTCCATCTGGCGGAACTCGACGTGCTGCCTGAACACGGCCGACGTGGCGTCGGGTCCGAGCTCGTTGGGGCTGTCGAGGCGTGGTCGCGCTCGAACGGGTACGGGGAGATCACGCTCACCACCTACCGCGACTTGCCGTGGAACGCACCGTTCTACTCACGTCTTGGGTTCGCGGTCGTCCCTGAGTCTGAGTGGGACGCTCAACTGCGCCATCAGTTCGAGCAGGAGGCTGGTCTCGAGAGCGAACGTGACAAACGGGTGGTCATGCGCAAGTGGCTGAGCACCGCCTGACCCGGGCGTCGGCCAGAGAGCGCGCCTCGTGCGGTAGACTCGGGATGCAAATGCTCGCCGGCGCGTTGCCGCTGGAGCACTCGACATCAGATGCACAGGCAGAATCGTCCTCAGGAGTTCTTGGTGGCACAGCCCGATCGCAAGGCCCTCATCCGCGAATACAAGGAGAGTTCTCGTTCCGCCGGCATCTTCCAGGTGGCGAACACGGTCAGCGGGAGGTTGCTTCTCGGCCCGACGCCCGACCTTCCCGGAATGCTCAATCGGCAGAGGTTCCAGCTGGAGATGGGATCGCATCCCGACAAGGAGCTGCAGACCGACTGGAACGACCTGGGGCCCGATGCATTCGAGTTCAGCGTTCTTGATGAATTGGAGCCGCACGAGGAATCGGAGGCCGACCTGGGTGAGGATCTCCGGGTGCTTCACCAGATGTGGCTCGAGCGACTCTTCGGGACCGAACTCTATCGACAGTCTGTGCGTGGCGCCTAACATGCCTTTCCAGCGGAATGCCGTCAGGTCCACTCGTCCCGGAGCGCTCAGCGTTTGCTGAAGCGCCGCTCAGCTCACTCCTGTCCAGTAGCGCTCTTCGGCAGGAGAGAGAGCACTTCTCCGTTCTCGTTGTAGCAGACCGCCGTGATGTTGTTTCCGTTGTCGTCTTTCATCTCCACGAGGTAGACACTTCGGTAGTCCTCCAGGTTCGGAGACATTCCGTACTCTAGAAACCTCATCTTGGCGATCATCTGGTGGCTTTCGCTGTCCTTCGTGGTGATTTCCTTGGGGTCCCCGTCTTGGCGGTAGTCCTCAACCCCGGCTTCGCGCAGCGCATCTTCGGTGGCCTCAACTGCCAGATTGTCATCTCCTGTGCACCCGCTGGCACCCATGAGGAAGATGTTGACAGCCAGCAGAGTCACTACCAGCAGCGTCCTGAGCACGGTCTTCATTGCGGACTCCCTTCGCCTAGGTGCTCCTACGACTATACCTGACACCGCGCGATTCGCAGGTGCGCCTGGCCCTTTCCTCTGTGTCGTCGGCTCCTGCGGCCTCTGGCTCAGCGGCGTGGCGGGAATCACGTGCTTCCGCGTGCACGCGCGACGGTGTACTGCGGTGCGGGCGCCGTGTGATGTTTTAGCGGGGCGCCACCTGACGAGCGCTTCCCGCCAGCCCACGCAAGCGATAGCCTGACAGGCAGTCGCTCCTTGCGGCTGATGCACAAGGACGTCGGTCAGTCAGTATGAGATGGGAGACGTTATGTCGGGAGCCAGTGGCAAGCGCGTGCGGATCGAAGTCGTCGATGTTATGGGAGCCGGTAGTTGTTCTTCGGGTCTCCACGACATCGGTCAGTGCTGGGAGGTGACCGAGGCTGTTGTCCCCCAGGGCATGTGCGCCTGGGCCTACAACTCGATCCAGCCGTTCATCACCGCACTGTACTGCAACGGGCGCTTCCCGTGGAGAGACGACCCCGTGTCTCGCGTGTGCTGTCCGGACGCTGACAACCCGGTCGCATTCCAGATCAGCATCGAGCCGTAGCATCGGTTCGCGCGGCCCGACGAGCGCTTCTTCTAGGAGCCATGCGCTATCGTTTGAAGCGGAGTGTTCGAATCGCAGCTGCAGCGCCCGGACATTCGATACGTCCGGAGTCGGTACTGCGTCGGTGTTGAGGACTTGGAGGGCCCGAGTGGCTATCACGTATTCGCATGACAAGGAGTTCGATCGGACTGCCCTCCAGGGGCTGTTCCTGTCAGTCGGCTGGTCCTCCGGCGACTACCCTGACGAACTGGTTGCGGCGATGCGCAACAGTCATCGTGTCGTGTCCGCCTGGGACGGCGGAACCCTGGTCGGCCTCATCAACTCCCTCTCGGACGGCGTGATGACCGCATATTTCCACTACCTGCTGGTCAGACCCGAGTATCAGTCGAGAGGAATCGGGAACCACCTCGTGACCACGATGCTAGAAGAGTACCGGGACTACGCTCGCAAGGTCCTCATCGCCTACGACGCCGAGGTCGGCTTCTACGAGCACTGCGGGTTCGAGATCGGCCAGGGCAAGAGCCCGATGTTCGTGACCTGCCTCACGACCTAGGCGAACGGCTGAAGCGCCAAGACGTTAACAGCACAGCAGGCATCTGTACGGCGTGAGGTGTGAGGGTCAGCCCGACTAGTGTTGGGAGGGAGCGCCCGTGAAACCGAGATCGATTGACGACAGCGGAACCGCACGTGTCGAGGGCGATTCGCTTCAACATGTGCTGGGGCGCAGCAGGAAGATCAAAGACGCCATCAAGCGCGCTGCCGGAAGGCTCACTTCGGCAAATGCCTTTCTGAAGCGGAAGAAGCGGGCGAGCGAGACTGCTCGTACCGTCGAAGAGGCCATGATCACGTACGAACGCGTTGAGAACGAAGTGGCCGGAGCCGCAGTCGACCTGGCTCAAGTCAACACTGAACTTGCCGTTGAAGTAGTGGCAAGGGCGGGTATGGAATCCGAGCTCGCCGATACGAAGACCGATCTTGAAGAAGCGCGCGACGATCTGCTGCAATCCAGGGCCAACGAGCATGAAGCACGAGAAGTCGCGCTTCATGACACGCTCACGGGCCTGCCGAATCGGGCGCTGTTCGACCAGGCTTTCGACCACGGGCTCATTCAGGCTCGTCGGCACGGCTGGGGACTCGCTGTGCTCTTCATCGACATCGACGAGTTCAAGAGCATCAACGACTCGCACGGTCATCATGTAGGTGACGAGGTGCTACTCATGGTCGCGGACCGTTTGCACTCTTTCGTCCGCGCAGAGGACATGGTCAGCCGATGGGGAGGCGACGAGTATGTGTGCCTGCTGCTTGAGGTCAGGCAGGAAACAGACGTGGCCCGCCTGGCAGAGAAGATGGTCCACGGGATCGCCGGGACATTCGAATCCGGCGGGGGGCCTCTGTCCATAGGATGCAGTATCGGCATTGCCATGTATCCTGCAGATGGAGAGACAGCTGACACTCTCCTGAAGAATGCCGACGCCGCGATGTACAGGGCCAAAGCCACGGAAGAGAAGGTCGCGTTCTTCCGAATCCAGTAACCCGCGGGTGTAACGCCAGCGTCGTGACCGCTATTGATGGGTGTGCGTTGCCGCTCATCTCAAGAAGCGCTGGCAGTCTAGTCGGAGGCTCTCGGAAGGGGCGGCCGCATGGCGAAGATCACGGGCGGGATGCGCGAACGCCTCGACGGGATCGTGGGGTTCCTGCGCGGCTACGGTGCGGCCGCCGATCTCGAGGACCCCTCCGAGCCCCACGGCTGCAGCCCGCGCCTCATGCTCGGCGCAGTAATCGCGCTTGCCGTCATCATCGCGCTGTACGCGACCGGCCGCATCGTATATGACTTCACCCTCACACCTGCGGAGCGGGCCGCCGCGGATGCGGCTGCATCTTCGGCCGGCGACGGCGCTGATGCCGATGCCGGCATCGACCCGCAGCTTCCCGGAGAGCCTTATCTGGACGGTCGGCACTACGCGATCTTCGGCATAGGCGATGGGGGCGAGAATCGCGTCTACACTTTCGAGCTCATCGGAGATGGGGATAGCGGCGCGATCCGGGTGTGGGAGGACGACACTGGCCAGGGGACGTTCGAGATCGTCAATGGGGCCATCCGCATCGAGATGTGGCGCATGGTACCCCCGGACCGGCACGAGATCCTCGAGCCCAACGTCTTCGAGGGCGCCATGTCGCCTGACGGCTCCGGTTTCAGCGGGACATGGACGAGAGAAGGCTGGTCGGGGCTGCCGGGAGAGGTTGAGCTAGAGGGGGAGTTCGAATCCGTAGCGTTCAGTGGCCGCCGCCTGTGAAGCAGCTGAGTGGGCGACCGCTGGCATGCGTTTCCAGCTGACGCGCCACGTTACGGCGTATCCTGAGAGGCGACCGGAGCGCCTCTAGAGCGCTAGAGCGTTAGGACCCCACAGCGCCCAGCTCGCCGCACATGGATCTGCGCGCGTTCGAGACCTCGGACGCTGCGCCGGTTCGGCAACTCATCCATCGCACTATCGATGTGTGTTACACGGGGGTGTACCCGCCTCGGGCGGTCGCCTTCTTCAAGGAGTACCACTCACTGGACAGGGTCCGCGAACGTGTCGAGGCGGGCGAAGTGATAGTCGTGGAATCCCGGGGCGTCATCATCGCCACCGGTTCTCTGGTGGCCGACGAGATCAGCGGCGTCTTCGTCGATCCGCAGTTCCAGAGACTTGGTGTCGGTGCGCGGGTGATGGACAGGCTGGAAGACATGGCGCGGGATGCCGGTCTGGCGGCCACTCAGCTGAGCGTCTCTCTTCCGTCGCGCGGCTTCTACGAGCGTCGCGGCTATCGCGTGCTCGAGGACCGGTTCATCGACGTAGGCGAGGGCGAGCGCTTGGACTACTGGGCTGCGGAGAAGTCCCTGGGAGACGGCGGATCCTAGTGGCCGAGTACCATCACAGCGTCTATGTCGTCGAACTCGATCCTTCGGTGAGGGAGAACCGACACTTCGCCGCCGCGAACCCGGACTGTTCGCCGGATATGCCTTGCGTGTACGTCGGTCTCACCGGGCTGAAGCCGGAGGAGCGTTTCGCCCGGCACAGGGCCGGTATCCAGCCGTCACGGATCGTGAAGCGCTACGGCCTCAGGCTACTGCCGGAGGTTTACGAGCACTTGAACCCGATGCCATACGAAGCGGCTGCCCGGATGGAAATCGAGCTGGCAGAGGACCTGCGTGCCGAGGGCTACGGCGTCTGGCAGCGTTGAAGTCCTCTCATCGCGCTCCTGCTCAGACAGGCGCTCGGGGTGCGAGCGAGCGTTCTTGTCTGTCACACAACGCTTAGATCCCCGGGTCGTGCGGTATCTCCATAAGGTAGGTTAACCACCGTGAAGGGGGGAGTCGTGCGCAGGTACATCTTTGCGGCACTGCTGCTCATGCTCGGACTTGTGCTCGTGGCCGGTCTCGTGGGGTGCCTAGATGGTATCGAGGTGACGACCACGGATACCTCGGAGGATTCTCCGGGCGAGACCGATGTCGCCGACGACGACGATCTCGGCACACGCGGGAATCCCATTCCCGTCGGCACTCCGGTCGAGATAGGCGACTGGGAGGTCACGGTCACAGATGTCGACACCGATGCCGATGACGTCATCGCTGCGGCGAGCGAGTTCAACGAGCCGCCCATCGAGGGCAGCCGTTTTGTCCTCGTGACGGTCTCCGGAACGTATAACGGTGAGAATTCGGGCAACTTCTGGATGGACATGTGGTATCAGTTCGTGGGATCCGGCGGCAATACCTACGATTCGGGCGGGGAGAACATGGCGACAACGCCCAATCCGATCTCGGATGCCGGCGATGCTTTCAATGGCGCCTCCGTGTCCGGTGACATGGTCTTTGAGGTCCCTGTTGACCAGATCGAAGACGGCGTAGTCGAGATGTGGAGCGGGGCCAGCTTCGATGATACGAAGGTGTACTTCGGCCTGGAGTAGTCGCATCGACTGAAGGCTTGCGCATGCAGGCGGACGGCCGGGCCGTCCGCCTGCGGCTTTCACAAGGAGTGGTGTGCGCAAGGACCGATAGGGCTTGCAGGAGGGCGACTTGACGCTGGACGAGGAGCGTGCGGAGTGCCGAGCGCGAGAGATGAGAGTGTCCCCGTCAGGGTGAAGGTGGTGCTGATCGATCCCGCGTCCATGACGGTCTTGTGGATGAACGAGGCGGCTGCCGAGTCCGTGACGGGCAGCATCGACGATTCGGCGGGGCTGCCCGTCGAACGGGTCGTCCCGATGGCCGAGGCGCTGGGAGTGGGGGAAGCGCTGAACGAGGTCGCATCCACGGGAGTGGCCCGACATCTCCAGGCCGATCTGGTCTCCACCGGTAAGGGGAGCATGGCGCTCGTGGTCTCGGTGTACCGTCTGCCCGGCGGCGAGCTGCTCGTGGTAGCGGAGAACACCTGGCAGGCCAAGCGGTCGAAGGCGGATGACGGTCTTCCGCGAAGGTCCGGTCGTCGCTGAGGCGAATCGTCGTGAGCCAGGATCACCCCGATTTTGCACTTGCCCCGGGCTGCTCGAGTGCCTGAAGATGTAGCCAGGGAGGATCATGAGCAATCTCGTCACAGCGATTCCATCGGTCCGCAGGAGCACCGTGGCGGTCCTGCGCGTTCATCCGAAGAGCGCACGTTCGGGTGGCGGGGGGAAGGCCCGACCCGTACAGGTGCAGTTCTCATTCGGCAGTGGTTTCTGCATCGCCGAAGACCGTCTGGTGATGACAGCACATCACACGCTGAACAAGGGGTTGCCCCGCGATGAGCAGGACCGGTTCCACGTCCTGGTCGTGCCGGACAACGGCGAGCTGGCCTACCACTTCCCGGTCGTGGGCTTCCCGCTCGAACTACCCGAATGCGATCTGGCCGTTCTCGAACTCGGCCCGTGTTCCACGCCGGACATCCATCTTCCGGCGTTACCCGTCATTTTGGATCCCGTGCCCGATGGCACCGCGGTCGCCACTGTCGGATATCCCTCTCCGGAGATCGGCGGCGTCAAGGTAGATGCCGACCTGAACTACCGGGGCGGCCAGTTCTTCCTGAAGAGCCATGCGAACGAGGGCATCGTGGCCGGGCAGTACGAACTCGGCGGCAACAGGATGTACGAGCTGAACGTCGGGTGGCATCACGGTGAGAGTGGAGGTCCGATCGCGACCGTCGGACCGCATCCCGCCGTGTTCTCCATCATGCAGCACTACAGGAACGTCCAGTCGCCGCACGGGGTGGTCGCGGGCCCGCACAGGGGAGTCGCGCTCTCTTGCGTGTCGAGCGAGCTGGCTGCGCTCGGCATCGAAGGGGTCGGTGCGTGAGATGCTGTCTTCGTTGAGCCCTGTCCTTATCGCTCTGATGGCGGGTCTCTTCACGTGGGGTATGACTGCGGCAGGGGCATCTGCCGTGCTGATCGGGCGATCGCCCTCCCGGCGCATACTCGACACGCTGCTCGGGTTCTCGGCAGGGGTCATGCTCGCGGCCAGTTACTGGTCGCTTCTGGGGCCGTCGGTCGAAATGGCTGTGGACAGTGGCACTCCGGGTTGGATACCGCCTGTTGTCGGTTTCGGGGTAGGGGGCTTAGGTCTCTGGGCGCTGGACAACATCATCCCTCACATACACTCGGCAGGGCGGGGCAGAGAGGTCCAGGAAGGCATCAGCACCCACTGGAAGCGCACCACTCTGCTGATACTTGCGATAACGCTTCACAACGTGCCCGAGGGACTCGCACTGGGCGTGGCCATCGGAGCCGCTGCGGGCGTGCAGGGGGGGGGACTCCCTACGGAGCAGCTATAGCGCTGGCTCTGGGGTTGGGTCTGCAGAACCTGCCCGAGGGTCTTGCGGTGGCGGCGCCGTTGCGTCGCGAGGGCTGGAGCCGGCTGCGCAGCTTCTTCTACGGGCAGCTTTCCGGAGTAGTGGAACCTATCGCGGCTGTGATAGGCGCTCTGCTGGTAGGCCTCTCGACGGAGATTCTTCCGTACGGACTGGCCTTCGCCGCAGGTGCGATGATCTACGTTGTCATCGAGGACTTCGTGCCCGAGTGCCATCGTTCTGGCCACTCGGACATCGCCGTTCTCGCTGCTCTTCTCGGGTTCATCGTGATGACCGGCCTGGACATCGCGCTGGGGTGAAGTCCCGCAACGTCGGCTGCTAGGGCTCCCGCGTCAACTACGTGCCGACGGTCAGGTCGGCAGAAGAGGAAGGGAAGCTATGCAGGCGTCATTGGCAGTGCTGGCCGGGATAGCCGTCGCCGTGGTCTTGCTGGCCGCCACGCGGCGAAGAGGCGACGCTTCCGGAGAGTCCACATCAAGGTCGGCATCGACCGGCTGGCTGGCGATAGCCCTCGGGCTTGCAGCCATGGCGGCCCTTTTCATGGCGATGAAGGAGATCTTCGATCCCGGGTACCTCGTGTCGATCGTCTGCGCTTTCGCGTCCGTGGCACTCGGAATCGGTGCGCTGCGCAGGCAAGAGCGGTCCTGGCAGGCGTGGGTGG
>JAFGNP010000053.1 GCA_016926975.1 Coriobacteriia bacterium
CATCGTCGCGTACGTCGATGTTGAACACGGCGTCGATGTCCTCCGAGGAGGTGAGTCCCTCCACGAACCGCGCTCCGGTATCACCCGCATCCTGGTTGACGATGGCGACCTCGATGTCGAGCGAGTCCCCCTCGCCGATGCTCCCGAGCGCAGATCCGAGGATGAAGATGAGTCCAAGCGGCATCGCGAGCATCACGAGCAGCGCGGCGCGATCGCGCGCCATGATCTTGGTGTCCTTAGCAGCGATATTCAGCAGTCGCGGCATCGTCAGTCCCGCAGGCTCTTGCCGGTGAGATGTAGGAAGACACTCTCGAGGTTCGGCTCTGTCACCGAGACCGAGGTGACGTGCGCGCCCTCACTCTCAAGGGTGGCCACCAGCTTGCCGAGGATCGAGCCGCTGCTCGGCGTCAGCACCTGCAGCGCGCTGTCCGTGCGATCGGCCTGCTTCACCCCCGCGATCGCGCGAACATCCTCGAGCACGCCTTCGCTCACGTCGGTGACCTTCACATCCACGACGTCCATGCCGCCCACTACATTGCGCAGTTCGTTCAGCGTGCCGGATGCGATTATCTGGCCGTGATCCATAATCGCGATGCGGTCGCAGAGGTACTCGACTTCTTCCATGTAATGGCTGGTATAGAGCACGGTCATGCCCGACGCGTTCAACTGCTTGACGGTCTCGAGGATGTGATTGCGGCTCTGCGGGTCGATGCCTACGGTCGGCTCGTCCATCAGCAGCACCTTGGGTTTGTGGAGGATTCCGGCCGCGATGTTCACGCGCCTCTTCATGCCTCCCGAGTACTTCTCGATGCGCTCCTTCGCGCGGTCCGCGAGTCCGGCAAGTTCGAGCGCGTCCGCAACGGCCTGCTTGAGCTCACTCCCTGCAAGGCCGTACATCTGGCCCCAGAACGACAGGTTCTCTGCCGCGGTGAGCGTGGGATACAGGGCTATCTCCTGCGGAACGATACCGAGCGCCGACTTCACTGCACCCGGCGCAGAGGCGACGCTGCTGCCGTCAACGGCGATGGAGCCTGCACTGGGTTCGATCAGGCACGAGATCATCGAGATGGTGGTGGTCTTCCCGGCACCGTTGGGACCCAGCAGGCCGAAGAGCTCACCCTGCTCGATGGCGAACGACACGCCATCGACGGCGATGAGATCGCCAAACCGCTTGACGAGCTTGCTGACCTCTACGATCGCGCTCATGACCCCTCCGTACGATCTCTCGTTCGCCACAAGCCGTTCTTTGCCTATGATAGGAAGTCGCACACCGACAGATGTTACCCGCAATGACGCAGTGCTATCGGGATCAGGATCGGCCCTCCTACGAGCTGCCGGTCGTTACTTGAATCGAGGGGCAGTCATGACACATGCCGGAGGCAAGACCAGAACCATCGTCTTCGTGTTCCTGACCGTCACGGTTCTGTGCTGCATCGGCATAGCGATCTGGGCGGTGACCGCGAACCGCTCCCCACAGCCGGAGACGACGGCCGAAGTCGAGCAGGCGCCCGCAAGCGCCGAAGAGACCCCTCCGGCACCGGCACCCGAACAGGAAGCGACCATCGATACCGAGACGCAGGTCGTTGCAGAGAGCATCCGGACTGCAGAGGAAGGGTGGGCGTCCCACATCACCGGTGTCGAGACCAGAACCATGCTCAGACGCCCGGTCATCGTCGTCTCCACCGACATCGGCCCGGAACAGGCGGGGCTGTCGGATGTATTCTCGTCTGACCTGGCATCGTTCATCGGTGGCCTGAGCTCTCCGGACGGTGCCCCGTACACCTATTACGTACAGATCCTCTCCTCCGAGGGTGACATGCTGGGATCCATCGGTCTTGCCGACGAACGGTGGGCCTTGGATACTCCCCCGGTACCCTGGGATGCTGACAGTCTCTACACGTGGCTGGATCAGGTGTACGGGTCGGGTTCGCCCTCGCCGGAGGCGTGGTTCAACCGCATCACAAGCGTGGACAGCGGCTCCGGGGGACATGTCGTCATACGCACGGACCTCGACCAGAGCGTCCAGGCGGACCTCGCCTGTGCTCAGACCATCATCGATGCGGTCAACTCCTCCGGGGCCACATTCTCCACCGAAGTGCGAGTCATCTTCGGCGATGGGAAGTTCGAGTGGAGCAGCCTGCTGGACGGCATCGACCCCTACAGTCCGTAGCCCGGGAGTGAAAGAGCGGCCGGCCTCCCGAGGGATGACCGGCCGCGCGTGATCTGGTGGACGAGATCGGATTCGAACCGACAACCCCCTGCGTGCAAAGCAGGTGCGCTCCCGTTGCGCCACTCGCCCGTGACTGCCGCTTCCGCGGTCCGCAGACGGAGAGTATAGCACCTGACTCCGAACCCGTGAGGACGCGCACAAACGGCGGGTGCACCTGTAGGCACACCCGCCGTGATCTCACAGTCACCGGGGCGGCCTTCGCACCGCCCGAGTCGCCCCTCCAAAGGGCCATCCTGAGGAGTTCTTGGCCGACAGACGCTTGTCCGCCCCGCGGCCTCACACCTTCAGCTTCCAGAGGCTTATGCCCGGTACCCCGCGGTTCGCGTGAACGACCATACACGTAGTCGACTTACCTTACATGTACTCTTCGATGCTCGAAACGAATCGAACTCTGCACTAACGAACTCGGACTCGCTTACGCGTCACGCGGGACCCTTCATCGACCACCCCGGTGTAAAACGCTGAAACCGAATCACTCACTCGATGCAGTCACCTCGCTTCGATGAGTCACCCGAAGCGCACATCGCGCCTCTATCTGTTCCTACCCCGGGCGCGAAGATGGAAAACGGGCACCCCGGTGACGCTGAAGCGCAACTTGCCTGCGCCTGCTCGTGACTTCCATGGCACAATGTACGCAGCCGACAGCAGACACTCGGATAGCGCCTGCCGAGTGGAGAGAGCGGATGTATGAACCCGAGTACTGACCCGGAATTGACTGCGGCAGCGCGGGCGAACGACCCGCTTCGCGGAGAGCTTCTCGGAGCCGAGCGACTCGCCGCATCAGCGCGGGCACTCGCAATGAACCAGAGGTGGACGTACACGCCGTCGCGTGCGCGCACTCCGCTGCTGGGAATGGTTGACCGCGCCGAGAGCGACCTGGCCGCTGTCTACCGGATACTCGCAGCTGATGTTCGCAAGGACATTCCGATCGCCCCCGCAGCGGAGTGGTTGCTGGACAACTTCTACCTGATCGATGAGCAGATCCGCCTGGTGAGGGAGGACCTCCCAGCCGACTACAGTTCAGAGTTGCCCCGGCTGGAAGAGGGGCCGTTCGCCAAACACCCGCGCGTTTTCGAAGCCGCGATCGACTTGATCATTCACACCGATTCCCGAATCGATCGGGACGGCCTCGGCCTTTTCATCATGGCCTATCAAGATGTATCGCCCCTGCTCATAGGCGAGGTGTGGGCCGTACCCATCATGCTGCGAATCGCCCTCGTAGAGAACCTGCGAAGGCTGGCACAGCGCATCCTGGAGTCCCACCAGTCGGTGGTAAGCGGCAACCGGTTCGCGAACGCCCTCATCGTCGCCGCCGATTCCGGACCGGATGCGATCGCGCAGCGGATCGCCGAGCTGGACGTCGCCCACGCAGATGCCCCGGCCGCCTTCCTCGTCCGGCTGTCGCAACGCCTGGCCGGCCAGGATGCAGCGCTCGCTCCGCTTGCCGACTGGCTGGAGACGGAGCTCGCCCGGCGCGACGAAAACCTCGAGCAACTCATTCTGGCGACCCATCAGACCCAGGCCGCCGACCAGGTATCCATCGCGAACGCCATCACGAGCATCCGCTTCCTCGATGGTCTGGAGTGGCGCGAGTTCTTCGAGTACTCCTGCCTGGTAGAGCACGTCCTGCGAGAAGATCCTGCAGGCGTCTACGTACGCATGGATTTCGTCAGTCGCGACCGATACCGTCACGCCATCGAAGGCATCGCCAAGCGTTGTCCCCTCAGCGAGGTCGAAGTTGCCGAAGCGGCGATCAGCCACTGTCTCGAGGCGCTTCGCGCCGACCCTGCCGACGGCCTTCGCAGCCATGTCGGCTATTACCTGGTGAGCAAAGGTCGCTACGCTTTCGAAGAGAGCATCCGCTACCGCCCTCACGCACGCGAGCGCCTGTACCGTGGCCCTCTGGCGGCCCACGGGCTGATCTTCTGGACCTTGCTGGCCGTTGACACCTTCGTGCTAGCCTTGCTGATCGGAGCCTTCGCCCTAGTCACTTCCGGGCAGTGGTGGGTAGCAGCCCTGATCGCTCTCCTGGCGGTGGTGCCCGCCTCGGATGTCGCGGTAATCGTCGTGAACCGGACGGCTGCATGGCTGTGGCCTGCCCGAACACTCCCGAAGATCGATCACCGACAACCGGTGTCCGGCGCTCACCGCACCATGGTGGTGTACACGGCACTACTCACATCGCCCAAGGCCGCTCAGCATGTCATCGACAACATGGAGGTCGGCTACCTCGCCAACACCGACCACAACGTCACCTTCGCCGTTCTCGCCGATCTGAAGGCCTCGCCAGACCAGCACACTCCCGCTGACGACACCGTCATCGAAGCAGCGAGACAGGGCATCGACGCGCTGAACGATCGCTACGGGGTGTCCGGAGAGCGCCCCTTCAACCTCTTCGTGCGAGGAAGAACCTGGAGCGAGTACGACTCCGTCTGGATGGGCTGGGAGCGCAAGCGCGGGGCCCTCACCGAGTTCTGCAGTCTGCTCCGCGGGGCCACCGACACTTCGTTCGAGGTCGTGGACGGCGACAGCTCCGCGTTCCCCGGCGTGACCTTCGTCCTCACGCTGGACACCGATACCGTGCTTCCGAGGGATGGCGCGCGCAAGCTGATCTCGACGATCGCGCATCCGCTCAACCGGGCGCGCATGAACGCCGAGAGCCGCACCGTCCGCAACGGTTACGGACTGGTACAGCCACGAGTCGCCATGTCGCTCGCAGGCTCCTCGGACAGCCTCTTCGCATGGTTGTATTCGGGGGTCACCGGCGTGGACCCCTACGCCGGAGCGGTGTCCGACACGTACCAGGATGTGTTCGGCGAGGGCTCCTTCACCGGCAAGGGCATCTTCGAGGTGGACGTCTTCAACGCTGCGCTCGAGGACCGCTTCTGCGAGAACATGCTCCTCTCCCATGACCTGCTGGAAGGGTCGTACCTGCGCACTGCCCTAGCCTCCGATGTCGAGGTCTTCGACGATCAGCCCGCCAGCTACATCTCGCACTGCGCACGACTTCACCGCTGGGTCCGCGGAGACTGGCAGACCCTGCCCTGGCTGCTGCCGCGCGTTCCGACACCGGCGGGTGCTGAGCGCAATCCGCTGACGACCCTCCACCGATGGAAGATCACCGACAATCTGAGGCGCAGTCTGCATCCGCCTCTCGCATTCCTGCTCGCCATCGTCGGCTTTGCCTTGCTCCCCGACGCTCCCTGGACCTGGCTGGCGGTAGTTCTGGCACTGCTCTTCTTCCCGCTGTACTTCGGTCTGGCCGATTCGATCGTCTTTCGGCGACCGCCAGCAGACACCAGAAGCGACCGGACCACTTTCGTTTCCGATCTCCGCCGCGATCTGCTGAGGAACACCTTGAACGTCGCCGTCCTGCCCCATCAGGCATACCTGATGACGGACGCCATCTGCAGGGCGCTGTGGCGCATGACGATCAGCAAGTGCAATCTCCTTGAGTGGGAGACCGCAGCCGAAGCCGAGCGCCGGCTCGGCATCACCGTCCTGCCAGCTTTCGTGCGACGGATGTGGCCTGCCAGCGCGTTGACGATGGTCGCTGCTGCTCTTGTCGCGTTCAGCCCTGGAGGAATCGCGGCTCTCCTCGCTGCCACCCCGCTGCTGATCGTCTGGTTCACGGCGCCGGTATCGGCTTGGACCGTCAGTAGGCCGATAGAGGAAGAAGAGTCCCCGATCACGGCAACGGATACCGCTGCCATGCGCAGGTTGGCGCGAAAGACCTGGCGGTTCTTCCAGACGTTCGTAACGCCCGAAGACCACCATCTCGCGCCGGACAACTACCAGGAGGAACCGAAGGGCGAGTTGGCGCACCGCACCTCCCCCACGAACATGGGGCTACAGCTCCTCTCGTACCTGACCGCCTACGACCTCGGCTACATCACCATCGCCGGCTTGACAGAGCGTGTGTCTCACACGCTGAACACGATGGCCGGCATGGAGCGCTTCCGCGGGCACTTCTACAACTGGTACGACACCACCAGCCTGCAGCCTCTGCGCCCGACGTACGTGTCCACGGTCGACTCGGGCAACCTGGCAGGCCATCTCGTGGCGCTCAGGGTGGCGCTGATAGAAATCTCGGAGCGACCGCTGGTCTGCGAGTCGACACTCGCAGGCATAGCCGACGCGGCACGTCTGGCACTCGAGGACCTCCAGGCCGCAAGGGCTGAGGCGCCTTCCGGCACGTCTCTGACCGAGGCGCGCACCGCTCTCGAGGAGGTCATCAGACGCATCGGCCTGGACGACCCGCCGTCCAACCTGGGTGAGTGGCTCGCCGCCATCGAGGGCCTTGCCGCGCTGACGGACAGCCTGGGAGCCTCTCTGGCGCCCCTGCTGCGGGACGAAGACACGGAGCCGATTCGCGCGGCGCACCGGTCCATCTGTGATGTCGCCGATACTGTGCGCGCAACGCTGGACCTTATCGGCACCTACGCGCCCTGGGCCCGAGAAGTGCTCGCAGGCATCGGCTCGCATTCGGGCACGCCCGACCCGGCCTTGCAGCCCCTGCTATCGCACGTGCCCAGCCTGGTCGGTCTTGCCGAGGGGCTCGATGACGCCCTCACCGCCCTTGACGCGCTCCAGGCGCTGGACGGACCCGACTCGCCGTGGGCGGCCAGGGTCAGCGCAGCCATCAGGAGCGGCCGCACTGCCGCACACGCGCTACTGGCCGAGCTCAGACTCGACGCCGATATCGCCCGCGAGATGTGGGAGCACACCGACTTCTCGATGCTCTTCGACGAGAGCAGGCTGCTGTTCTCCATCGGATTCAATGCCGCCGAGGGCAGGCTGGACGACTCCTACTACGACATGCTCGCGAGCGAATGCCGCCTGGCAAGCTTCCTGGCCATCGCCAAGGGCGAGACGCCACAGGAGCACTGGTTCCGTCTCGGACGCGCCATAACGCGCACTGAAGGAGGAACGGCGCTCGTCAGTTGGAGTGCAAGCATGTTCGAGTACCTGATGCCGCTCCTGGTGATGAAGAACTGGCCTCTGACTCTGCTGGACCGCACCTACAAGAGCGTGGTCCGCCGACAGATACAGTACGGCCAACAGCGAGGCGTACCGTGGGGTGTCTCGGAGTCGGCGTTCAACGCCAAGGACGCAGAGCTCACCTACCAGTATCAGGCGTTCGGGGTGCCGGGGCTCGGACTGAAGCGCGGACTCTCGAACGACGTGGTCATCGCACCGTACGCCACCGTGCTCGCACTCATGGTTTCTCCGCGAGAGGCTCTGGACAATATGGCAGTTCTGGCCAGGCAGGGTGCCGAGGGCCGTTACGGCTTCTACGAAGCGATCGATTACACGCCCGGCCGTGTTCCGGCAGGCAAGGAACGCGCCATCGTGCGTACGTACATGGCCCACCACCAGGGCATGAGCTTCGTGTCGCTGGGCAACATGCTCACGGACAATCGCATGCAGGACCGGTTCCACGCCGATCCGAGAATCGCATCCGGCGAGCTGCTGCTCCAGGAGCGCGTACCGCGCAGGATCCAACTCGCCCAGCCGCGGGTAGAGGAAGTGGAGTTCGTGCGCTCGGTACGCGAGACACCGCCCCCGGTGACGCGCGCCTATCCTCTGGCAGACACGAGAGTCCCCGCAACGCACTTCCTGTCCAACGGCAGCTACTCGGTCATGGTCACCAACGGCGGAGGCGGTTACAGCCGTTGGAGAGACCGTACGGTCACGAGGTATCGCGAAGACATCACCCGCGACTGCTGGGGAACGTTCTTCTACCTGAAGAACGTCGAGACCGGCGCGGTCTGGTCGGCGACGTTCCAGCCCTCGCTAGCCCAGCCCGACGACTATCACGTGACCTTCTCGGCCGACAAGGCGGACTTCCGTCGTCTCGACGGTGACGTCGAAACGCACACGGAGGTAATCGTATCTCCCGAGGACGATGCTGAAGTCCGCCGACTGACGATCACCAATCACGGGCGGCAGATACTCTCGCTCGAAGTGACTTCCTACCTCGAGGTGACGCTTGCACCGAGGGGGATGGATCACGCACACAAGGCGTACAGCAACCTGTTCGTAGAGACAGAAGCGGTCGATGACCTGCGCGCACTACTGTTCACTCGCAGACCCCGGTCCGACGAAGAGGCCCGCTACTGGGGCGTGCACATGCTCGCCTGCGAGCACAGCGGTGTCTGTTCCTGGTCCTACGAGACCGACAGAGCGAAGTTCCTCGGAAGACTGAGAACTCCCGTGAACGCAAGCGCGATCTGGGAAGATGCCCGACTCACCGGAACCACCGGAGCAGTCCTGGATCCCATCTGCGCAATCCGACAGCCTGTCGTGGTGCCCCCCGGAGAGACCGTACACCTTGCATACGTCACGGGCGCTGCCGATTCGCGGGAAGGCGCCGTGACGCTCGCCGAGAAGTACCAGGACATCACCAACGCGCAGCGTGCGGCGGATCTCGCCTGGTCCAGCAGCCAGATCGAGCTCCGGGACCTCGGCCTGACGCCAGAGGAGTCTGTGACGTTCCTGCGGCTCGCCTCCCGCATGCTGCTGACCGATCCGTTCTCCCGCCTGAAATCCTGCACGGAGACCGAGAACCGTCTGCCCATGTCGGGCCTGTGGCAGATAGGCATCTCCGGAGACGAACCGATCCTGCTCGTGACCATCGAGCAACTTGAAGAGACCCCGCTGGTTCGGCAGGCGCTGCTCGCCCACCAGTACTGGCGCAGCAAGGGGTTCGTCTCGGATCTCGTCATTCTGAATACCAAGCCGAGCGCCTACGCATCAGAGCTCGACGGCCGGCTGCGAATACTACTGCGCACCGGCCATGCACTGCAGCTCGCAGACAAGCCCGGGGGCGTACACCTCCGGAGCGCCGACCAGATGCACCCGGACATCCGCAACCTTCTGGAGAGTGTCGCCCGCGTAGTGATCACCGGGAACGCCGGGCCTATCGCGATACAACTCAACCAGCGCCCACGGTATCCCGAGCTCCCAGATGCGTTCGTGCCTGCAGAAAAGCCGCAGACTCACACGGCGCCGGCGGTGACTCGGCCAATACTCGTGTTCGACAACGGTGTCGGAGGCTTCGACCCAGATGCCGGCGAATACGTGATCGTGCTCGAAGACCGTCACACTACTCCCTCGCCCTGGGTGAACGTGATAGCGACACCTCGCTTCGGTACGCTGGTCTCCGAGGCAGGCGTGGGCTGCACCTGGGCAGAGAACAGCCACGAGAACCGTATAACCACCTGGAACAACGACCCTGTCTCCGACGGCACCGGCGAGTGTATCTACGTGCGCGACGAGATTACCGGCGAGTTCTGGAGCCCGACGCCCCTGCCGGTGTGGGGCGACGGCGCATACGTCATCAGGCACGGGCGCGGCTACTCGCGGTTCGAGCACTCGTCTCACGGCATCGGCCACACGCTCGACTGGTTCGTGGCGCCCCAAGACCCCGTCAGGATCGCCAGGCTGCGCCTGACCAACGAGAGCGATCACACCAGACGTCTCTCCGTGACCCACTTTGTCGAGTGGAGTCTCGGCGACTCGCGCTCCAAGGCGCAGCAGACGGTTGTGACGTGGTGGGATGAGGCCATCGAGATGCTGATGGCCCACAGCTGGTTCAACCTGGACTTCCCTGGGCGTCCGGCTTTCCTCGCCTGCGACGGCCCGGTCGACTCATACACCGCCAGTCGCACCGAGTTCATCGGTCGCAACCGCACGCCTTTCGACCCGGCGGCCATGTACCGTAAATCGCTTGGCGCGCAGACCGGGCCCTTCCACGACAACTGCGGGGCGCTGCTGCGCACATTGGAACTCGAGCCGGGCGCCGACGTGGAGATCACCTTCCTGCTCGGCCAGACGGAGACGATCGAAGCGGCGCATGCACTCGTATCGCGCCTCCGTGCGCCGGGAGCGATACAGGCGGAATTCGATGAAGCTCGAGCTGCCTGGGAAGAGCTGCTCGGAACGGTGCAGGCCTCGACGCCGGACGAGATGTTGGACTTCATGGTGAACGGCGCGGCGCTCTACCAGTCGCTCTCTTGCCGGGTGTGGGGCAGAACGGCCACCTATCAGTCCTCGGGCGCTTACGGGTTCCGCGACCAGCTTCAGGACAGCCTCGCACTGATAGACATACGCCCGGAGCTGACACGGGAGATGATCGTGGAGGCGTCCCGTCGGCAGTTCCCGGAAGGCGACGTGCTGCACTGGTGGCAGCCGGAGTCGGGCCGGGGCGTCCGCACACGGATAGTCGACGACAGACACTGGCTGCCTTACGTGACCGCAGCCTATGTCCGCGCCACCGGCGATTCCTCGGTACTCGATATCGAGACCCCCTACCTGGAGGGACCTCCCGTCCCCGAGGATCGCGAGGACCTCTATCTCCAGCCGAACCCCTCGCTCCAGGTCGCAACCGTCTACGAGCACTGCTTGGCGGCGATCGACAACGCGCCACTCGGTGTTCGCGGCCTGCCGCTGATGGGTGGCGGCGACTGGAACGACGGGATGAACCGCGTGGGCGTGGGAGGACAGGGCGAGAGCGTCTGGATGGCCTGGTTCCTCGATGTTACGATGCGCGCGTTTGCCGAAGTGTGTGACGCCCGCGGCGCTGCAGAGACGGCCGAATCGCTCCGGACCCGCGCGAGTGGCCTCGTGGCCGCCGTAGAACGAACGGCCTGGGACGGCGCCTGGTACCGACGAGCGTTCTTCGACGACGGCACGCCACTCGGCACCTCGGAGGCATCGGAGTGCAGGATCGATGCGATCGCCCAGGCGTGGTCGGTCCTTTCACGCAGCGGCGACCGCGA
Organism: Coriobacteriia bacterium; assembly: GCA_016926975.1. GTDB lineage: Bacteria > Actinomycetota > Coriobacteriia > Anaerosomatales > Anaerosomataceae > UBA6100. Next base: position 11,014 of record JAFGNP010000053.1, read on the forward strand.
CCGCGCCCGACGTGCGATGGAGTCGGTGGAAGGACAGCTCGTGTGGTGGGACGAGGGCCTTGTCGCCCTCCTCACCCCTCCGTTCGACAAGATGGAGCACGATCCCGGATACATCAAAGGATACCTGCCGGGCGTTCGCGAGAACGGCGGGCAGTACACGCACGCAGCCCTGTGGGTCGCGCTCGCTTACGCGCGCCTCGGTGATGGCGATGAGGCAGTCTCCCTGCTGGATCTCCTCAACCCCCTGTCCCACACCCGCGATGCCGAGGCCGTGGAGCGCTACAAGGTGGAGCCGTACGTCGTCGCCGCTGACGTGTACGCGGTCGACCCGCATATGGGCCGCGGCGGCTGGACCTGGTACACGGGTTCGGCGGCCTGGTACTTCCAGATCGCAGTGCGCGAGGTGCTCGGGCTGAGCACGGAGGCCGACGGACCGAACAGGTATCTCGTGGTGAGGCCGTGCATTCCGAAGGACTGGGAGAGCTACGGCATGACATACCGCTTCGGCAACACGACATACCGGATCACCGTGGACAATCCACGCGGTGTGAACCGCGGAGTGGACCACGTCACGCTGGACGGAGTACGCCTGGCCGAGTGCAGGGTGCCGCTCGAAGACGACGGGGCGGAACACCGAGTGATAGTGGCGATGCTGGGCGCGTAGCCGACGCTTCCGGCCCGCAAGCCCCGGACCGCACCCTGAGGATCCACTCCAGCTGCTCGCCCCGATTGACCCGGAGCTATTCGTCCTCGCCCATCCAGCGCCGGTGCATGAAACTCATGAACCGCCTCTCGCCGACCAACCGCCTGGCCGCCAGCAGCGGCCTCGCATACGCGGCGACCGGGTAGCGCAACCTGTCGGAGGGGTCCACGATCACGCGCCACACCTCATCCGCAGCCTCCTCGGGGCTGGTGCGCTTGCGGACGCCCTCGCCGAAAGCATTCATCGCCTCGAGGTATCGCGCGTACGGCCCGGTAGGCCTCGCCCTCTCGTCCATGGCCTTGTAGATGGGCGTCTCTATGTAGCCGGGCTCGACCACCTTCACACGGATGCCAAATGGCTTCAGCTCGTGCCACAGGCCTTCGCTGAAGCCTTCCATTGCATGCTTGGTGGAGTTGTAGACCGAGAAGAACGGGAACACGAACCGGCCACCGAGAGACGTGACGTTGACTACGAGACCGCTTCCCCGATTGCGCATCGCGGGCACCATGGCCGAGATAAGCTCCACCGCAGAGAAGGCGTTGACCTGGAAGATGTCGCGCAGGGACTCGGCGGACACCTCTTCCACCGGACCGTAGATGACATACCCGGCGTTGTTCACCAACACGTCGGGCGGACCGTTCTCGGCGACAAAGCGCTCCGCGAACGCCTTGACGGCATTGGGGAACTTCAGCTCCAGCCGGTAGACAGACACGTCGGCCGGCAGTTCGAGCTCGACCGGGCCGCGCTCGTCACGCACGGTGCCGAACGTCCGCCAGCCGGCGGAATGAGCCCGCCGGACAAGTGCGTGGCCGAGGCCAGACGACACGCCGGTGATCAGAATCGATGGCACCCGAACACCGCCTCCCACGCAACATGAAACGCACCACGTATATTCCCGAAACAGACGCACGCCCGAGCCCGGAGCCGAAGTGCTTTGACGATATGGCAGGCCAAGCGCACAATCATGGCAGCAACAGTCACCCGGCAGCACACGAGGAGATGCCATGGACGACTACTCTGCCCCGACTCCAACGCCCGGCACCCCACCACCCCCTGCGTACCAGCCACCACCTCCGCCAGCTCCCACTCCACAAGCCCCGCCAACGCCCGGCTACTCACCCCAACCGGACTACGCGCCTCCGGCAGCGCCGCCGAAGAAGAAGACCTGGCTCTTCGTCGTGATCGGTCTTGTAGTTCTGGGCCTCCTCGGATGCTGTGCGGCGATGGGTTTCGGCGGCTTCGCATTGTTCAAGGCCGGAGCTGAGCCGGTCGCCACGATCGACGCCATCAACCAGGCAGCGCTGGATAACGACAGCGCCACGTTTGATAAGTACTTCGATGCCGACTCGGTCAGTGAGGCCGCCTACGAGGCCTTCGTCGAGTACATCAAGACGACACCGGACTGGGATACCGTAGTCGCCGAACTCGGCGAAGAAGAGGCCGATAGGGTGCTGCGCGAAGAGGTCTTGCCGAAGGACGACTTCGTGGACGAGATCTCGCGCGAATTCAGCATCGAAGGACTCGATGAGGGGAGCGTCCCCTTCCCCGAGTACACGCTGATCTCCAGCTCGATCGAGAACGACACCGCAGAAGTCACCATCGACACGATCGAGGATGGCGAGACCATGCACTTCGTACTCGGCATGGTCAAGGAGAAGGTGGGAGACGAAGAGATCTGGCGCATCAAGGAGATCAAGAACATCTCCGACCTCTTCGAGGACGAGCTGTAACAGGCACAGCCTGAGATCCGGAGTACAAGAATCGGGCGGGGATCATCCCCGCCCGATTGGTTTTCTCATGGTGGGCCCAGGTGGACTCGAACCACCGACCTCACGGTTATCAGCCGTGCGCTCTAGCCGACTGAGCTATGGGCCCTCGCTGGAAACAGCCTGGATACCATAGCCTACGCTTCGAATCAGCGTCAAGAAACCCCGCGCGCGGACACCACCGCAGTCAACGAACGTCTGCGCGGACCGTCGAAATCGCACAGGAATATGCCCTGCCAGGACCCGAGCGCTACCTCGCCGTCCACGATCGGCAGGGTCACGCTCGATCCGACGAGAGTGGCTTTCAGGTGCGCATCCGCATTGCCTCCGGCATGCGACCACGGGCCCTCGTTGGGAATGAGTCGCGCGAGTCCTGACAGGATGTCGGTTGCCACGTCGGGATCGACGACTTCGTTGACAGTCACCGCCGCAGTGGTGTGCGGACAGAACACCACCACACACCCTTCTCGTACACCCGACTTGGCCACTGCCGAGAGAACCTCTCGCGTCACATCGACCATCTGCTCGCGCCGCTGAGTGTGAACCTCGAAGCGCATCGCGTGCACCCCTTTCCGAACCTCAGTCCAGCGTACAAGAGGCTGTAGGGCGACGCCAGGGGGAAATGATAGGGTAAGGGGGGCACGCTTCCTGAAGGAGTCAGCATGTTGCATGTACGCATCGCCGGTCTCAGCCTGGACGCCACCACCGAACAGCCGGTGCTTCTGCTCGTTCCGGAGGACGGCTCCGGGGCGGAGAACCGCGCGCTGCCGATATGGATCGGTCACGCCGAGGCCACGGCCATACTCCTTGCCATCCAGGGAATCGAGCCGCCAAGGCCGATGACGCACGACTTGATGAAGGCGGCCATCGAAGCCACCGGTCACGCAGTGAGCAGGGTCGAGATCACCCGCCTCGAAGACGGGACCTTCTATGCGACGCTGGTACTCCGCGGACAGGATCGCGAGATGTACCTGGATGCGAGACCGTCCGACTCGGTAGCCCTGGCGGTACGGTTCCAGTGCCCGATCTTCATCGCCGAGGAGGTCTTCGAAGAGGCTGCCGTAGTGGTGACCGATGTTGACGAAGAAGACGAAGTCGAGCGCTTCCGCACCTTCCTCGACCATGTGGACCCGGCCGATTTCATGTCTTAGAGCTACTCGTACCTGAGCGCTTCTATCGGGTCGAGTTGGCTGGCCTTGAATGCCGGGTAGACACCGAAGAACACTCCCACGCCGGACGCGAAGAAGAACGACATCGCGACTGCCCAGGGCGTGACATTCGTTGGCACGGGACTCAACTGCTCTATCAACACCGCGCCTCCCCAGCCGACACCGATGCCGATGATCCCACCGATTATCGACAGTGCCATGGCCTCTATCACGAACTGCGAGAGAATGTCGTAAGTCCTGGCTCCGACCGCCTTGCGTATGCCGATCTCGCGAGTCCGCTCGCTCACGCTCACCAGCATGATGTTCATGATGCCGATACCCCCCACGAGCAGTGATATGCCGGCGATGCCGGCGAGCATGTACGTCAGCATGCCCAGCAGGTCCGACAGGATGCCCAGCGTCTGCTCCTGAGTGAAGACCGTGAACTCCTCGCCGAACGTCGGCATCAGCGCACGCTCGATCTCCCGTTGCACGGCGTCCACCCTGTCGGGATCGGCGGCCTTCACCACGATGGTGGCGATGTCGCTCTTGCCGAAGAGCTTCTGGGCCGTGGTGATCGGAATGTACACCTGCAGGTCCTGGTCGCCGCCCAGCCCTCCACCCATTGATTCGTAGTGCCCGACTACTGTGAAGCGCTGTCCGTTTATCGTTACCTGCTTGTCCAGAGGGTCCTGATTGGGGAACAGCTGTGAGGCGGCCCGGTAGCCCAGTGCGACGACCCGCGAGGCGGCCTGGACCTCGCTCCGCCGGTAGTGCCGCCCGTCTGCCAGCTCGGAGTTGAAGACCTCCGGTCCCTGCTCGCTGCCAGCGGCAACTATCACCCGCAAGGAACGATTCCCCGCCTTCATCGTCGCGCTCGCCTGCATTACCGGAACGACCGCACTTGCACCTTCCACGCGCCGTTGGAGAGTGTCCACGTCATCGAGAGTGAAGTACCTCGACGGCGGGCCGCCCGACTCCATTCCCGTGCTGTACTGTCCCGGGATGACGAACAGCAGATTCGAGCCGAGTCCCTCGAGCGAGCCGGTGACCTCGTCCTGGACACCCGTACCGATCCCCACGAGCAGAATCACCGCCGCGACTCCGATGATCACACCGAGCATCGTGAGCAGGCTTCTGGCTTTGTTGGCCGAGAGCGCGCGAAACGCTATCCGGAAGCTCTCTACGAAGTTCACCGGTCGGCGTCCTCGGCAGACATGGCTGCCATCTCGTCGGCAGCCATGACGCGATCGGACACCGCTGCATCCGAGCGAACGCGGCCGTCGAAGATCTCGATCACGCGTTCTGAATGGCGGGCTACACGATCATCGTGAGTTACGAGCACGACCGTGATTCCCTGCGCATGGAGGTCCTGGAGCGTCACCATGACCTCAACGCCCGAACGCGAGTCGAGGTTGCCGGTGGGCTCGTCGGCCAGCACGATGCTCGGATTGTTGACGAGCGCTCGTGCGATCGCCACGCGCTGCTGCTGCCCCCCGGAAAGCTGACTGGAGAAGTGGCCGAGCCGATCGCCCAGGCCTACGGTCTCCAGCGCCGCTTTGGCCCGACGCGCCCGCTCGCTGCCCGCCACCCCTCCATAGACCAGCGGCAGCTCGACGTTGGCCAGCGCGCTGGTGCGTGGCAACAGGTTGAACGCCTGGAAGACGAAGCCGATATGCCGGTTGCGAAGCGCAGCAAGCTCGTTCGGCAGCATCGAGCTGATGTCCTCCGAGTCGAGTATCACCTGGCCCGACGTAGGCCGGTCGAGGAGCCCGATTATGTGCATCAGCGTTGACTTGCCCGAGCCCGACGGCCCCATGATGGAGACCATCTCGCCCTGGCGGATCGACACACTAACACCGCGAAGCGCGTTGACCTCCATATGCTCGAGGAGATACGACTTCGTGACATCGCGCGTCTCAAGGACGATGCGAGTCTCGTCAGACGGGCCCATCACGAAGTCACTCCGTCCGGACCCGGTCGCCATCGGCAAGATCGGACACGCCGCTGACGATCACCTGATCGCCCTCGGCAAGGCCAGAGCGGACCTCCACCCGCGTATCCGTGAGCTGGCCTATCTTGATTTCCGTGCGCCGCGCTCGGCCGTCCTCTACCGTGAACACGTAGTGCCCGCCGTCGCCCTCTAAGAGCGCTTCCACTGGCATGGTGATGACATCCTCGACTGTGTCGACGGCTATCTCCGCCGAGCCGTTCATCCCGAGTAGTACGGACTCCCCCGCGGCCGAGAAGACCAGACGCACGGGAAACGCCGTACCTCCCGTGGGCGTGAGAACCGATTCTATCCCGACGCGGTCGACCTCCGCTGCAAAAGTGACGTCCGCGAGCCCGTCGAGTTCCACGAGCGTCTTCATGCCCGGCAGGACGCGGACTATGTCTGCTTCGTCCACGTTCGCCGTGAAGGCCAGCGTCTCCAGCGACACCACGGCGAATGGCGCGGCAGCGGGACTCACCGAAGAACCTACGGTCGGCCCGCCCCCGGAGGCGGAAGCACCGGATGCCGACAGCAGTGACGCCGCACCAGAGTTAAACAGCACGATGCCGTCGATAGGAGCGACGATCTGCGTCCGGCTCAGCGTGTCGCCAGTGAGCGCACGCGCGGCGTCGGCTGCCTCGATCGCTGCGTCGGCCGAGTTCAGGGCGCTGCCGACGCTCGTAGCCCTGGAAAGCGCGTCCCGCTGGGCCACTGCGCCCAGATATGCCGCGTAGGCCTGGTCCCGGGCAACCTGTGCCGCAGCGATCGCTGCGGTGTTGTCTGCAGCTGCCAGCAGGGCGGCTAGCGCTTGTTGCGCGGACAGCAGGTTCGCCGCCGACTGGTCGCGAGTAAGCGCAAGCACCGCCAGTGTGGTCTCCAGTTCCGGCGTCTTGGGGTCGGCGGGCTGGTACACGGTCTGGTAGAAGTTGTCGTACGCAGCCTTGGCCGTCTCTGCGTTGGTTTGCGCAAGAGCCACTTTCGCCTGGGCGTCAGCGATGTCTCCCGCACTCGGCGCCCCCGCTCCGGCCAGCGCCGCCTCGTAGCGCAGGTTCGCCAGAGAGTACGATGTCCAAGCCACGTTGACGGCCGCTTGCGCCGCCTCTACGTCACTCGAGCCGGGAGCCGACTTCACGATGGCGTCTCGCTGGGCTACCGCACCAGCGTATGCAGCCTCCGCCTGCGCCAACTGAACCTCGATCGGCCGGGCGTCCATAGTCGCGATGACTTGCCCGGCAGTCACCCTATCGCCTTCGGTCACCTCGATACTGCTGAGAGTGCCCGCGGTGGGTGGATACAGATCGACCCGTGTGTCCGCTTGCACCTGACCGGCTGCCGCAACGATGACATTGAGGTCCTCGCGCGTCACTTCGGCCAACTGGACTTCGGTCGCCTGATTGCCGGAAGTCACAAGTGCCGCCGCCACGCCTCCAACCGCCAACACCGCGATGACGGCGCCTACTACTTTGCCCTTTGACACCTCGACCTCCAACGTCGGAACAGCTAGAACTCTATGCCGAGAAGTGGCGGAAGCGCGCCGATGTCATCGATGATCGCGTCGGGGCCTGTGGCCGCGAGTCGCTCATGGCTCGCCACGCCCCACGTTGCGGCCACCGTTGCGACCCCTGCCCCCCTACCGGATTCTATATCTGCTGGGCTGTCCCCCACATATACCGCCCGGGAAGGCTCGACTCCAAGCAGACTCGCACCGAGGACTACTGGCAGCGGGTCGGGCTTGTGGCGCGGCGTATCGTCTGCGGTGACCACCGCCTCGAAGTAACCTCCCAGGTCGAACAGGGCAACCGCCCTCTCGGCCATCATGCGGCTCTTCGAGGTGACAATAGCCATGGGCAGCCCGGCCGACCGCAACGCCTCAAGCGTCACGATCGTGTTCGGGTACAGCAACGCCATCTCGTCGTGCGTCCTCTGGTTGAACTCGCGATACGACGCGAGGAGTCTCCGTGCGACCTCGTCGTCGTCGGTGAAGCAGTACATCTGGTTGCTCAGCGGGATGCCGACGTTGTGCAGCAGTTCCTCATCGGACAGCGACACGCCGAGCACCTCTTCGGTGGCGTGCCGGAATGATGCGAGGATGTGCGGAACAGTGTTCACGACGGTGCCGTCGAGATCGAAGAGGACCGCCTCTAGTGCAGCGAGGCGTGATACGCTGGAGGCGATAGTGTTCACGGGTGTCATCTTAGCATCCGGACCTGGACCCATCGCAGGATCGGAACTCCAGCGACCGGGCGTGCTCTACTCCTCTTCGTCGAACTCTTCGCTCACCAGGTCTTCCGCTGCAGCCTCAAGGTCCGTCATCCCCGGCACCCGATCACCCGGTTCTTCTATTAAGGCCTGCTGACCGTCTACTGTCGCAGGTTTCTTCTTCTTCTTGGCGCTCACACGCGCTATCGCCGAGACCCTGTCGCTCTCGCCGACGTTCATCACTTTCACGCCCTGCGTGGAGCGGCCGAGCTGGCTGATGTCCTCGGCCTTGACCCGAATCACGACGCCCTCTTCTGAGATCAGCATGAGCTCGTGGCCCGGCATCACGATCTTCATACCAGCCAGGCGCCCCTTCTTGGGCGTCACCTGGATCGTCTTCACGCCCATGCCACCGCGGTTCTGCATCGGATACTGATCGACAGGAGTGCGCTTCCCGTAGCCCCGCTCGGTCACGACGAAGAGCTCGGAACCCGGGTATGCGATCTCCATGCCGAGCACGCGGTCGTCGCCTTTGACGTTCATCCCGCGCACACCCATGGTGTCCCGACCCATGGGGCGGGCGTTGTCCTCGTCCCACTTGATGGCCTTGCCCTCAGCGGAGACCATCATGACCCGCTCGCCCTTGCGCACCCGTCGGACCGAGATGAGCTCGTCGTCGTCGCGCAGGTTGATTGCGATGATCCCGTCGCGTCGGCTCCGGTCGTACGCCTGGATTGCGGTCTTCTTAACCATGCCCTGCGCGGTGGCGAAGAGCAGATACTCATCGGCCGAGAACTCCCTCGTGGTGATGACGGCAGCGATACGTTCGTCTTGCGTGAACGGAAGCAGGTTAACCGCCGCGGTGCCGCGAGAGTGCCTCGACCCTACCGGGAGCTCGTGCACCTTGAGCCTGTACACCTTGCCTCGGGTGGAGAAGAAGAGCACGTAATCGTGCGTGGAGCTGATGAACAAGTGCTCCACGAAATCGCTCTCTTTGAGATTCACGCCCGAGATACCCTTGCCACCACGCTTCTGCTGCCGGTAGGTAGCAACGGGAAGACGCTTCACATAGCCGGCCTTGGTGATAGTCACGACCATGTCTTCCTCGGCGATCAGATCCTCGACATCCAGATCGTGGGCAACGCCGGACAACTCGGTGCGGCGCTTGTTGCCGTACTTGTCTTTGATCTCGAGCATCTCATCTTTGATGATCTGAAGTACGAGCGCTGTATCGCCGAGAACTTTCTGGTACCACGCGATTTTCTCGCGCAGGTCAGCTAGCTCCTCGTCGATCTTCGAACGCTCCAGGCCGGTTAGGCGGCGAAGACGCATCTCGAGTATCGCGTCGGTCTGTGCTTCGGACAGTCCGAAGCGCTCCATCAGGCGGGACTTCGCCTCTCCGTCATCCTGGCTGCCGCGGATGATCTTGATGACCTCGTCTATGTTGTCCAGGGCTATGACGTAGCCCTCCAGGATGTGGGCCCTCTCCTCGGCCTTCCTGAGGTCGTAGCTAGTCCGCCGGACAATGACGTCCTTCTGATGCTCCACGTAGTGGAAGAGCATCTCCTTGAGGGGCAGCTCCTTGGGCACGCCGTCGACAAGGGCAAGCTGGATGATGCCCATGCCGGTCTCCAGCGGGGTGTGCTTGTACAGCTTGTTCATCACCACTTGCGGAATAGCGATCTGCTTCAGTTCGACCACGATCCGCATGCCCTTGCGGTCCGACTCGTCGCGAAGGTCCGAGATCTCGGGCAGCTTCTTCTCTCGCACGAGTTCGGCGATCTTCGTCACGAGTTTCGACTTGTTCACCGCGTATGGGATCTCGGTGATGATGATTCGCATCCGCCCGGTGGAGGTCTGCTCGGCATATGCCTTGCCCCGCACCTTGATGGAACCGCGGCCCGTTTCGTAGGCCGACTGGATCCCCTCGCGCCCCATGATGACCCCGCCGGTCGGAAAGTCCGGGCCGGGCAGGTGCTCCATCAGACCTTCGGTGGAGATACCAGGGTCATCGATCAGCGCACATGTGGCGTCGATGACTTCTCCCAGATTGTGAGGAAGGATGTTCGTGGCCATGCCCACCGCGATACCTGCCGAGCCGTTCACCAGCAGGTTCGGGTATCTGGAAGGGAGCACGAGCGGTTCGGTCAGAGACTCGTCGTAGTTCGGACCGAAGTCCACCGTCTCCTTCTCCAGGTCACGCAACAGCTCCATAGCCGGTTTTGCTAGACGAGACTCCGTATAGCGCATCGCAGCCGCCGAGTCCCCGTCGACGGAACCGAAGTTCCCGTGACCGTCCACGAGCGGGGCGCGCATCGAGAAGTCCTGCGCCATGCGCACCATCGTGTCGTACACGGCGCTGTCGCCATGCGGGTGGTACTTGCCGATGACTTCACCGACGGTCCATGCGGACTTCTTGTACGCCCGTGTAGGCGTGAGGCCCGACTCGTGCATCGCGTAGAGGATGCGGCGGTGCACCGGCTTGAGCCCGTCGCGCACGTCCGGCAGCGCACGAGCCACTATGACGCTCATCGAGTACTCGAGGAACGATCGCCTCAGCTCGTCTTCTATGTCGACTGGCATAACGCTGGATGCCATTGCTTCCTCGGTCACTTAGGGCATCTCCTCATCACTGGTGGTACTTGCGGAACAACATGACTGCGCCCCCGATGAATCCGAGGCCGGTCAGAAACACCATGAACGACATCGTGGCGGCCAGCATAGTAGCCGATGCGTTCGACGACCGCGCGTCCCCGAAGAGCAAAGTCGCCTGCACGAGAATGACGATGCCCGTCGCGGACATGAACCCTATCACGCCGTTGACCAACCCGATGTTCACCGGCTTCACCGGCGATTCCTCGCCGCGCAGCTGGATCAGCATGGCGTCGATCCGCGCTTCCGGAACCGCCTCCGCTGCCCCGGCCGTCTCTGCTGGGTCCTGCGCCACCGGTGTATCGAGCATCTCTGCGGCGTCCGGCTCTTCCTGCTCCGGCGCCATCCCGGCGCCTTCTTCTGCCACAGCAGTCTCTTCGCGCACTTGTCTTAGAGCCGCTTCCAGCTCCCGGCGCGCCCTCTCCTCTTCCTGCTCCTTCCGGAACCGCTCGAATGCTTCTCGCTCCCATGGCGGGGGCTCGAAACGCGGCTTCGGTTCTTCGGCTGCCATCCGGTGCCTCCGACGGGGTCACACTACTTACACATCCAGGAAACGCACGCTCTTCGCGTGACGTTGGATGAAGAGCTTCCGAGGCTCTACCTGATCCCCCATGAGGTCCATGAAGGCCTCTTCGGCCGCCATCGCATCGTCCAGCCCCACCTGCAGCAGTGTGCGCCGCTCCGGGTCCATCGTCGTCTCCCACAACTGTTCCGGGTTCATCTCACCGAGACCCTTGTAGCGTTGGAGTGTGTACTTGGTCGACTCGGGCAATTCGGCGAGAACCTGCTGGAGTTGCTTGTCTGTGTACGCGTAGTCGTGCTTCTTGCCATGGCTGATCTTGTACAGCGGGGGCTGGGCGATGTAGATGTAGCCGGCGTCGATCATCTCTCTCATGTACCGGTAGAAGAACGTCAAGATAAGACACCTGATGTGTGCGCCGTCGACGTCGGCGTCGGTCATGATGATGACCTTGTGGTAGCGCGCTTGCGCGAGGTCGAACTCCTCCTGGATGCTCGTGCCCAGAGCGGTGATCATCGCCTGGATTTCCTCGGACGAGAGAGCGCGGTTGATGCCGGCCTTCTCGACGTTCAGTATCTTGCCTCTCAGCGGCAGTATCGCCTGGAAACTGCGGTCTCTGGCCTGCTTTGCCGAACCGCCAGCCGAATCGCCCTCCACGAGGTAGATCTCTGTCAGCGCGGCTTCTCTGACGGAGCAGTCCGCCAGCTTGCCGGGGAGAGTGGAGCTCTCCAGAAGGCCCTTGCGCCTCGTCAGCTCTCGCGCCTTGCGGGCAGCGGCTCGCGCCTTCGCTGCTTGCGTGGACTTCGTCACTATCGCCCTTGCGGGCTTCGGGTGCTCTTCGAGGAACTCCGCGAGGCCTGTGGTCACTACCGACTGCACGAAGGAGCGCATCTCTGTATTGCCCAGCTTGGTCTTCGTCTGGCCCTCGAACTGGGGATCTTTCAGCTTCACCGATATGACGGCGGTGAGACCTTCCCGGATATCTTCGCCGGATAGGTTCTCGTCCTTCTCTTTGAGGATCCCCTGACGGCGGGCGTAGTCGTTCAGTGTGCGGGTAAGGGCGTTCTTGAAACCGTCCAGATGCGTGCCGCCCTCATGGGTGTTGATGTTGTTAGCGAACGCAAGCACTGTCTCCGAGTAGCCGGTGTTCCACTGAAGGGCAACCTCCACCATGCCTTCGGCTCCCTCTGCCTCGAGGTAGATCGGCTTGCTGTGTATAGACTCCTTCTTTTCGTTCAGGTACTTCACGAAGTCGAGGATGCCGCCGGCATAGCGGAACTCCTCGCGACGCGGTTCGAGCTCTCGTTCGTCGGTAAGCGTGATCTTCAGGTTCCGGTTCAAGAATGCTGTTTCTCGCATCCTTGAAGCCAGCGTCTCCCAGGAGTACTCGACGGTCTCGAATATCTCGGGATCCGCCCAGAACTTCACGCTGGTGCCTTTGGCCTTAGACTTACCGGTCTCCTTGAGAGACCCCTGCGCCTTCCCGCGCTCGAAAGCCATCTCCCAGATTCGACCGTCTCTCTTGACCTCAACCTCCAGCCGGGTGGACAGAGCATTCACTACACTCACGCCCACTCCATGCAGGCCACCCGATACCTTGTATCCGCTGCCCCCGAACTTCCCTCCTGCGTGAAGAATCGTCAGCGCCACCTCTACGCCGGACTTCCGATACTTGGGCACGTTGTCGACCGGAATGCCGCGGCCGTTGTCGATCACAGATACCGCGTTGTCCGGGTGGATGATGATGTCCACCGCCGTGCAGCACCCCGCTAGCGCCTCATCGACCGAGTTGTCGACAAGCTCGTAGACCAGGTGGTGTAGGCCTTTTGGACCTGTCGATCCGATGTACATACTGGGCCTCTTACGAACCGCTTCGAGGCCCTCAAGAACCTGGATGTCTTTGCCGGAATAAGAGCTTTCAGGCACTATGACTCCTCCGTGTTGGTGCCGGTGCTGGGTTCTGGCGAGGGAACGCGAAAAACCACGATATATTGTCGTTCGCCCTGCTCAAGTATACCACAAGTGGTATTACAAGCTGACACCCGGGAGCCCGCTGCGAGGCTCCTCGACTGCCCTTTCGGCTGCCTTCATCCGCTTGCCCTTCTTGAGCTCCAGGTCCTTCGTCATGACCCTCAATACGACCTCCCGTAGCTCCGGGTTCTTTATGGCTGCGGCCACATGGGCGACCTGCTCTTGCTCGGTTGCGTCTAGAGGCTCCGGGCTGATGTCGTCAGGTGTGTAGAACTCGTCCGTGTCGGCCGAGCCGACCTCCCAGACGATCGCTTCCTCCACCTTGCGCGACACAGTGAACCTCAGCGCCCTAACCGTATTCTCACCCAGACGCGCGTTGATTGCGTCCAGAAGATCACCCGACATCAACGTGAGCTGATTGGCCCACGCCGCGCTGTCCACGAACACGACGAGTTCGCGGTCTTCTCTCATCGCGAAACCCCGCGTGTGCTGAGCTATCTCGTCCCCGGCGATGGAACTCCAGGCGCTGACCGCCTTGGCGCCGTGCCGCTTGCCGGACTTGTCAGCTCTTCTGATCACACCCTCCGCGACATCTCCAAGACCTAAGGTCTTTCTTGAGCGCGCCACTATGAAGTCGCCCCCAGTGAGACCACACGCGCCTCCTTGAGCATCGCCGAATCGAAGTATCCTGTTGTAGTGGTGGTCACGAGAGTCTGCACGTCTCGTTGCACGAGGTCGGTCAGCGCTCGGCGACGGACCTCATCAAGCTCGGACATTACGTCATCGAGCAGCAGAACCGGCATCCTTTTCAAGACGTCGGCCACAACGGCCACCTCGGCCCACTTCCAGGCTAGCGAGATTGTTCGTTGCTGCCCCTGACTTGCATAGGCGCGCGCATCCCGTCCGTTGATAAGGAACGCAATGTCGTCTCTGTGAGGGCCCACGAGTGTGATCTTCCGCGCCCGTTCTTCTTCCCTGCGAAGGCCGAGTTGTGCGACAAGCGCTTCTCTTGCCCGCTCCTCCCCCACACGATCCCCCGGGCTCCCGCAGTCGATGCCGCACTTGTCCAAGACTCGCACATCGAGCGTCTCCCCACCAGCAAGATGATCGTATACCGGCGCAGCTGCATCGAGGATTCGGCTGGTGAGCCTCCTGCGATGTACGTGGAGTGTGGCTCCGAGCGAGACCAACTGTTCGTCCCAGGGTTCAAGCGACGCGGCGGATCCGTCTTCCCTCAGGACCACATTCCTTTGCCGGACCACGCGTGTGTAGTCGCGCCTGATCGCCCCGTATGTGGCCGACAACTGCTCGCCTAATCCATCAATCGCAGACCGACGCTTCTCCGCAGGTCCCTTCGCAAGCGCAAGGTCATCCGGAGTGAAAGCCACCACTGGAACGAACCGTGTCGCGTCCACGGTCCGTCGCTTGGCAACCCCTCCAACCTCCCATGCCCTGGTCCCAGCAGACTCGACCGTCAAGCCCACCTCAGTGTGCGAGCCCTCGCCTTCGGCTGTCATGGACACGGTTGCCCTGTCGGATCCCCAACGCACGAGGTCCTCCCACCGGGAGCCCCTGAATGACATTCCTGTCGAGACAAGCTGAGCTGCTTCGAGAACGTTCGTCTTCCCGGTAGCGTTTCCACCCACGAATACGGTCAGAGCCGAGTCGGGCTCGATCTCCCAGCGCGTGTAGTTGCGGAAGTCGTGTAGTTCCAGCCGGGAGATACGCACGCCTACAGTCGCCGACTAACCGAGACGGACCGGCATCAGGAGGTATACGAAGCCGTCACCCTTGCCAGGCTTAAGCACTCCCGGCTTAAGGGGACTGCTCACCTCAAGGGCGACAGTGTCCCCCTCCGCCACAGAGACACCATCAAGCAGGTATGCGTGATTGAACGCGATCTCGACATCCTCGCCATCCGGTACCACTTGGATGTCTTCGCTGGCGTCACCGACATCTTGTGTGGCGGCAGAGAGTGTGAGGGTGTGTTCCGCCGCAGAGATCTTCACGCGGAGAGGTGTGCTGTGTTGGGCCATCAAGGAGACTCTCTTCACGGCTTCCAACAACTCAACCCTGTCCACTACTGCTCTTGTGGAGTGTTCTTTTGGCAGTAGTTGGCGATAGTTGGGGAACGAACCCTCTATCCTTCTTGAGATGAAAGTCGTGTCGCCGAAGGTGAAGATCACTTGGTTCTCTGAAACTCCTAGAGACACAGATTCTGCGGAACCTGCAAGCTTCGCCACGTCCTCCATGGCTTTGCCGGGCACGACCAATTCTATGTCATCGCCGACACCTTCGACTTCCACCTCTCCAACACAGAGGCGATACGAGTCTGTTGCGACCATTCGAAGCATTCCCGCTTCGATCATCACAAGCATTCCTGTAAGAATCGGACGAGTCTCATCCCTGCTCACGGAACGCGACACTTGATGGACTAGATGGGAGAAAACCTCACTTGGCACCGATATCGTCTGGTTAGCATTCACTTCCGGGAACTTAGGATAGTCTTCTGGCGCGAGAGTCTTCATCGAGAAAGACGACTGTCCACAGACTACTTGCGCTGTCCTTTTCTCGTTTGTGGTCACAGTGACCGCTGCTTCCGGAAGACTCCTTACAACATCGGTCAGCAGTTTACCTGGTAAAACACTATTCCCTGGCGTTTCAACCCTCGCCTTACATGAAGTCTTGATGGACACCTCTAGATCAGTGGCCTGAAAGACCACCGTATCTTCGTTTGTCGACACATGTATCCCTGACAAGATAGGAAGCGTGGTCCTTGAAGACAGCCCTCGGGATACCACGGATAGAGCATCAAGCAGCTCTCCGCGTGCGATCGAGATCTTCATGCTGCGCCCCTTCTCTATGTCTGAATGTATATCTATCTAGTAACCGTAGTAATAAGGCCTGTGCAGACTGTGGATTGAGCCAGTCTGTGCAGGTGACAACCGTAAACTCTTTTGTGCCCTACTTGTGGGGGAACTGTACCGGTTTCTCCACATTTCCACAGCCGAGAGATCATATCCACAAAGAAACCTACCTTTCCCCATCCCTACTAACACAATCTAAACAGGTTGCTAATTCCGTTGCCGTATCAAGTTTGTGAGCGTTTGAATCTGGTTGTAGACATCCCGCTGCTCATTCATAAGCCTTTGAATCTTAGTATTCGCGTACATAACCGTCGTGTGATCTCGGCCACCGAACTCACTGCCGATTTTGGGCAGAGAATGGTCAGTCAGCTCGCGGGACAGATACATACCTATCTGCCGAGGAAAGACGATCGACTGGGCCCGCTTGTTTCCCACCAACTCATTCTTGTTGATTCCGTAGTACTTGCAGACCTCTTGTTGGATGAGCGAGATGGAGATCGGTTTGATCGAGCGCTCAGGGAAGATGTCCTTCAAGACGCTTTGCGCCAGATCGAGATTGATGGCACGCCGGGTCACTGAGCTGAAGGCTACCACTCGAAGCAACGCCCCCCAGAGCTCGCGGATGTTGCTGGAGAAGCGGTCCGCTATCAACGAGAGAACCTCATCCGGGACCTCGTGGCCGTCTGCCTGGGCTTTGCGGCGGAGTATAGCGATGCGGGTCTCGAGGTCGGGCGGCTGGATGTCCGCAATCAAACCCCCACCGAAGCGCGTGCGAAGGCGTTCCTCGATATCGCCGATTTCCGCCGGTGGCCGATCCGAGGTCATCACTATCTGCTTACCGGCCTCCCGAAGCGTGTTGAAGGTGTGGAAGAACTCAGTCTGCGTCTGTTCTTTACCAGCGATGAACTGTATGTCGTCAACAAGGAGGACGTCGTTCTCTCGATAGGAGCGACGGAACCCCTCGATGCGGTTCTTGTCACGGATGGAGTCCACAAAGTCATTGGTGAACTGCTCACTGGACACATACTTAACCTTCATGTGCGGGTAGCTGGACCTGACGTACGAACCGATCGCCTGAAGAAGGTGAGTCTTCCCCAAGCCGGCACCTCCATAGATGAAGAGTGGGTTGTACGCAGAGCCGGGGGCTTCGGCCACAGCCAGGGCCACATGGTAGGAGAACTGGTTTGATGCACCGACGACAAATGAATCGAAGGTGCACCGGGGATTCAGCTCTACCTCATCCTGTTTGCTAACGGAGGTGACGATGGGATCCGGTTCCACCGTGAGTGTGTAGTTCACAGGCTCCGGTGGGGTCTCTACGGCGCTGCTCCCCGGGACACTGAAACGAACGACCATCGGCGATCCGGTGACCTGGGTCAGGGCGGAAGCCAACAGACTTGAGTAGCGGGTTTCAAGCCAGTCCCTGGCGAAGTCGTTCTGAACGGACACAACCATCTCCTGCTCTACGATCCCAAGCGGGGCTGTCTGCTCGAACCAGGTCTTGAAAGTCGGCGTGTTCAGCTCTCCCCGCACGACATCAAGGGTGTCCTGCCAAACCTGCTGTACGTCAACCATCAGCCACTCGCCGCCTTATCTTCCAAGTATTGCATCAAGACACCGGACACCCCGATCGGTAAGCATCCGCTTACCGGCATTGTCGGCCGACAGGAGTTCATGGCCGGCCAACTGCTCGAGGTCGCGATACGCGGTAGAAAGCCCGACGCCCAGCTCTCTAGACACTATGCTGGGGCCGATCGAACCCAACTCCATTGCGAGGGACAGCACCTGTTTCTGGCGCAAGCTCAGGGCGGGGAGTTCATACTCCTCCCGGACCAGCGCAGTATCCGGTTCGACGGCCTGGACAGGTGTGTTCATGCGGAGCGTCACGACAGTTCCACTACCGAGGTTGTCGTCGATCGCGATCGTGCCCCCCGAGAAGGTCAGGCACTCCCGGGCGACCGGCAGTCCGGATCCGACGCCCTTGATGACGTACTTCATTTCCGTCGTTGCGGTGGTGAACCCTGGGAGGAAGACCCGGTCCTTGTCTCGGATACCGGGACCCTGGTCTGCGAAGCTGATCATCCTTCCTCCATCCAGAATGCTGACGACGACCTCGTCGAACCCGGCGTGGATGAAGTTCTCAACGACCTCACGTATGACCGTATAGGGAATCTCCCCGCCGGGCTCATGCGACAGTTGGTACGTGCGCGAAGACAGACTCTCTATCAGGGCGCGCGCGGAGTCCTCTTCGACACGCTCCACCCGGGGTGGCGCAGTCATGGCATCGTACACCGCGATCAGGGCGGGAGCCGGACCGGGCACTGAAGTTGCCGCGTCCAGAGACTCTGCTGGCGCGAGAGCTTCAAGGCCGTCAAGCCCACGCGGATCATAGGGAGACCTCATTCACAAACCCCCAAGAGACTACTTCATCCACAAACCAGTCCACAATTCACACAGTTGGCCTTGTACCAGAAACTGCTGGTAGATGCCGTATCCACAAGCCTCGCGTTCCAGTCGAGCCGTTCCCAGTGAAATGCGCTGAACAGGTCGTTTACCTGTTGTCCACAAGACTTTCCACACCTGTGGAGAGACTTTCCACCACATCCATCGAACACGCGTCGAACACGCAGGTAGTGGTTCTCCAGAGCTACGAAAAGCCTTTCCATCGGCATTCGGCCGGTGGACAACGCTCTCGCTGTTGTGGAAAGAGCTGACATACTGTCAAATGGCTAAAGGTACACAGGTGCTGCGCTGTGGATAACCAGTCGGAGCAACCTGTCTGCAGCTGGGCCGTAGAAACCGTACAACCACTCTGACCTGGGCGTTTACAGCTGCGCGGCCGAGAAACATCGGGCGGCGGAGCGGGATCGATTGTATCAGAGCGGTTGCGGGCGCAACAACGGACGGAATGCTGTTATCCACAGGTGCGGCGTGCTTGATTCCTGGGTTTTCCACACTGTCCACAGATTTCGGACTTTTTTCGCGCATCAGCCCGGGGAGTACTGTGAAACGCCACCACCAGCCACGAGGCACAACGTGCTCTCCAGGTGATGTAGGCACGTTGACATGCGGCACAGGGCGCCGCTATAATCGCCGAGCTTGTGCCCAGACCAGCACCGGGGCACCGACATGGAGGTTCTGAAGTGAAGCGTACATATCAGCCGAACAACCGGAAGCGCGCGAAGACGCACGGATTCCGGAAGCGCATGTCCACGAAGGCCGGCCGGGCGATACTGGCCGCTCGCCGCCGCAAGGGTCGCAAGGTAATCTGCCCTAGCGCCGCGTGAGCGTCTAGGCGAGCGGTTCGTGCAAATGCGCACCATCACCGCGCACAGTGAGATCGAGCGGCTGTTTCGAGAAGGGCGCCGGGTATCCCACCCGGCGCTTCTTGTATTGGCTGCCCCCCGCCCGCAGGGCGAGGCGTCGGCAGGAAGGGCGTTGTTCGTTGCCGGCAAGCGGCTCGGGGGTGCGGTAGTACGGAATCGGTCGAAGCGGGTCCTCCGAGAGACGGTGCGCCGCATGAGCGGCCCTTGGGCCGGCTGGGACGTTGCGTTAATAGCGCGACCGGGTACCGCGGACGCTGACGCGAGGACCTTGGACGAAGCCGTGAATAAGGCTCTCGAGTCACTGGGCATCGTCTGATGAGTAATCCGCTAGCGGGCGGGGCCGTCCTCGCCATACGCTTCTACCAGAAGTTCCTGTCGCCGCTACTGCCGGCATCGTGTCGCTTCATGCCGACGTGCTCGAACTACACGATCACCGCGATCGAGCGGTATGGCCTGTGGAGGGGCGGGTGGCTCGGGCTCAAGCGCATCGGGCGTTGCCATCCGTGGAGCAAGGGTGGACATGATCCCGTGCCATGAGGACGGACGCGCGTGTGAGTAGTATAGTGTGTAGATTGCAAACGGCCCCCCGACGTCGGATCGGGAGTGGATGGGACACCAAGCACCAGTAGATCCTGCACCTCAGATTAGGAGGTTGGCGCGCTGTGCTCGAACCGATCGAAGAAGCGCTCTTCTGGATTCTCCAGCAGCTCCACACGGTAGTCGGCGACTACGGGTTCGCGATCATCGGCCTGACGGTGCTCATCAGAGTCCTGCTGCTGCCGCTCACGGTGAAGCAGACCAAGTCGATGTACGAGCTTCAGCGGATACAGCCGAAGATCAAGGAGCTGCAGGACAAGTATAAGAAGGACAAAGAGAAGCTCCAGGAAGAGACGATGAAGTTCTACCAGGAGAACAAGGTCAACCCCTTCGGGGGCTGTCTGCCACTGCTGCTGCAGATGCCGGTCTTCTTCGCGCTGTTCCGCATGCTAGGAACCGCTGGAGGTAAGCCCGGGCTCTTCCCGCAGTACATCGCGTCTCTCCCTGAGACTGTAGCCGAGGCAGCTTCAAGATTCTGGATAATTCTGCCAGATATTACCATGTCCGCCAGTCAGGTCTACAAGGCCAGCGGGCTTGGCTCTGCGTTGCCGTATGTCATATTCGTCATCCTGTTCGGACTCAGCACGGTCATTCCCCAACTAATGCAACCCGGCGCCCAGGGTCAGCAGAAGCAGATGGCGATCATGATGGGCGGAATGATGTTGTTCTTCGGGTGGAGCGTTTCGGGGGGAGTAGTCCTGTACTGGGTCACGCAGGGCATACTCGGCCTGGCCCAGCAGCAGATACAGATGCGCATGTATAAGTCCCAGGAGGAGCGGGCATGATCGAGGAAGTCACGATGGAGGGCCCGACAGTTGCCGAAGCCGTAGACGCGGCTCTTGAGGAGATGGGCGTTCAACAGGACGCCATCAACTTCGAGGTTCTGTCAGAGCCGAGCCGAGGGTTGTTCGGATCGTCCGGTAAGCCGGCGGTAGTCCGGGTCTGGCTGAAGCCGGAGGCTTTGGTCGGCGATTCAACCGACGAGGCCAACGAGGACTACGAGGAGATGGACAGCGAAGCGCCACCGGCCGCGTCCAAGAGGGTGGCTCCGGCCGATATCGTCGAGATGAGCGACGAGGAGCTTGACGCAATCGCGGACACTGGAGTGGCTACGATCGGGGACATTCTTGCGAGCCTCGGCATCGAAGCGACGGTGGAGGAGTACGAGGGCGATGAAGGAGAGATAATCCTGGACATCGTCGGCGACGACCTCGGGATTCTTATAGGCAGGCACGGGAGGACCCTGGACGCACTGCAGATCCTCGTGTCAGCCATCACCAACCGGAAGCTCGATCAGAGGTACCCGCTTATCGTCGACGTGTCGGGATACCGTCACCGTCGGCGAGTGAAGCTGGAGGAGATAGCACGGCGTGCGGCAGACCGAGCTGTTCGGCAGAAGAGGCCCGTGCAACTGAGACCGATGACGAGTTTCGAGCGTCGCGTAATACATGTGGTCTTGCGTGACGACCGCAGGGTGAAGACAGAGAGCGAAGGCGAAGAGCCCCGCAGAATGGTAGTAGTGCGGCCAGGGTAGTCATCGCGCGGAGTGTTTCTGGGCGTCCGGCGTTTGCCGGGCGCCCTTCTGTTTGCGGAGGCCAGTTGCGTCGGCACGTAGCCGATCGTGCGGCGATCCTGACGTCGACGCCTGGGGCCCGGCTGCCAATGTCAGCACTCTGATGAGTGGATTGCAGACGGCAGAGAGAGCAGATCATCATCTCCAGCCGCACTGCGAAACGAGTTCGGCCTTGAGCCCTCTAACGCGGCGGGCCAAGTCGCCAGGCTGATGGACACAGGCAACGATCGCGCCCATCATCCGTTGGCGCACAAGAGCCGTAGGGTTGGCGCAAGCGAAAACCTCAATCCATTGTCTAGACTTCATGGCTCATGGGTTTGCGGCGGATGGGCCGTCAGAATGTGGTTCTCGAACGTAGCGATACCCATGCTGAGTTGTTTCACGTGAAACTTCCGAGCCGAAGACATCTTGATTGTGGAACCGTTAGGCCGCAATATGTTTCACGTGAAACCTGAGAGCGACATCATCAGCCCAATGGCTATCCGCGAAGCCCTGATGGCGGCGGGTGTCCCGACGACTGAAGAGCAGTCCATTCTGTTGGGGCGTCACGCGGAGCGTGTCATTCGCAGCAATGCGGTCATGAATCTGACGAGAATCGTTGAGCCGGACGACGTGATCCGCCTTCACATAGTGGACTCCCTGGCATTCTTGCCACACGTGGGTCCAGACGAGGGCAAGATCGTGGACCTTGGATCCGGCGCAGGCTTTCCTGGGATTCCTCTGGCAATACTGGGGAGAGACGTTACCCTGTGCGAATCCAGCTTGAAGAAGGCCAAGTTCCTGCAGGAGTGTGTGGAAGACCTGGGATTGTCATGCGCAGTTGCCGGTATGCGTGCCGAGGAGCTTGCGTTGAGCAATCCGCGGGCTGCTGATTGGGTGATTGCTCGAGCAGTGACGTCGCTGGCGTCGTTAGTAGAATTGGCCTCTCCGCTGTTGCGGAAGGGCGGGCGTTTGCTCGCCCTTAAGGGTCGGGAGGATAGCGAAGAGGAGTTCCAGGCCGACAGGGCATGCGCCCTGTGCGGAATGCGCCTGTTGGAGCGCAGGGCGTACGGTCTGTCGGGAGGAGAAGTAAGAACATGCTACGTGTACGAATGGGTCGCGGAGCCCTCCAAGAAGCTGCCTCGGAGAGTGGGCCTCGCACAGAAGAGGCCGCTGGGCTGAAATGGGGCTATGAGGGCAGGAAGCGTTGCCGTATACTCGCTGGATAGCGGAGGCTGGGAGGAGGACCCGTGTCCGAATGGGATGATATGCCGGGCTCTGCGGGCAACCCCGCGGCTCATGTACTGGCGGTGGTCAACCAAAAGGGCGGTGTGGGCAAGAGCACCACGGCGGTCAATCTGTCGGCGACTCTCGCCGACGGCGGGAAGAGAGTGCTCCTGATCGATCTTGACCCCCAGGGTAACGCCACCTCCGGATACGGGCTGGACAAGAATCAGAGGGAGCAATGCGTGTACGACGCCCTTCTGAACGATGTGCCTCTGAGCCAGCTGATCGAGCCAGTTGGCGTAGAAGGTGTATTCATGGTCCCTTCCACCATCCAGCTGGCGGGTGCGGAAATCGAGCTCGTATCTGCGTTCAGCCGCGAATCCAAGCTCAAGCAAATGCTGGAGCCGGTGAAGGGCGACTTCGACTTTGTCGTGATTGACTGCCCTCCATCACTGGGGCTGCTTACTATCAATGCGCTCACCGCTTCCGATGGGGTATTGATACCGGTGCAATGCGAGTACTACGCACTGGAAGGGTTGTCCAAGCTTCTGGAGAGCGTTCGTCTGGTGAAGACACACCTGAATCCCGGACTAGAGGTATTCGGTGTCGTGATGACGATGTACGACGCGCGGACCAGGTTGTCACAACAGGTCGTGGAGGAAGTGAAGGACTTCTTTGGGGAACGTGTGTTCGATACTGTCATTCCCCGCAGCGTTCGTCTGTCGGAGGCCCCGAGCTATGGTCAGCCTATTACGATATTCGACTCGAGCGGACGTGGTTCAGAGGCTTACAGGCAACTGGCGAAGGAAGTGATGGCTCGTGTCTAAGCGAGGTTTGGGCAGAGGGCTTTCTGCCTTGATTCCTGGGGCTGGGCAGGAAGTGGGTGGAGATGTCATCGAGCTCGGTGTGAACGAGATCACTCCGAATCCGCTGCAGCCAAGAACGGACATAGCCGAAGAGCAGATATCAGAGCTTGCGGACTCTATCCGGAAGGTCGGAGTGTTGCAGCCGATCATCGTCCGACCGGAAGGTGCGGGGTATCAGATCATTGCCGGAGAGCGGAGATGGCGCGCTTCCCGCGCGGCCGGCCTTGAGCGGGTTCCCGTCCGAGTTATGGCAACAACGGAGACAGAGGCACTCGCACTCGCCCTGATAGAGAACCTCCAGCGCGAGGATCTGAATCCAATCGAAGAGGCCAGCGGCTACCGAAGGTTGATTGCGGAGCACGGCATGACCCAGGCCGAGCTTGCGAATCGAGTCTCTAAGTCGCGTTCCGCTGTGACCAACACACTCCGACTCCTTGATCTGCCCGAGGATATTCAGCAGCTCCTCTACGAGGGGAAGCTCTCGGCCGGTCACGCCCGGGCGATTCTGTCGGTGAATGATGATGACCGGCGGCACACCCTTGCACGCAAGTGTGTCGAGGAGGGCCTGTCGGTGCGTGAGGCCGAAGGTCTTGCCAAGCTGTTGGCTGCCGGCGCATCCGTTCACACGCCACGCGCAGTCACGCCGAAGTCATACAAGATCGTGGCCCGAAAATTGCGACGGCTGCTCTCTACCAACGTGCGTGTACGTCAGACTGCGAAGAAGGGCAAGATAGAGATCGACTTCCACGACGAGGAGGAGCTGGAGCGAATCGTCAGACTCCTGACGGAAGGGTCCGAGACTCCGACGGCAGGGGGGGCGATGCAGAATGAGTAGACGGCTGGAAGATTTTGTCATTGGACTCTGCGTCGGAGGGGCGATGGGTATCGTTCTGGGCTTGTTGCTGGCCCCCGACAGCGGTTCGCGAACCAGACAGAGACTTGCTGCTGAAGCCACGCGTGTTGCAGATGCCGCTCGCGTTGTGGCAGAGCGTGCCGAGAGAGCGGCTGAGGCTCTTGGAGTCCGAATGGATCACTACATGGGCCGCGAAGAAGAAGTGGCCTGGAAGAAGGTCCAGGAGATTCGCGAAGGGGTTCAGCGGTACTCGCGAACCGTAATGTCGTCGTGATGTCAGTCCCGGGTACTATGCTCCTCCCCTAGGCAGGGAGGGGTAGTGCCGCTTCACGTGATCACAGGGCCGGCGAACACCGGCAAGACCCAGGTTGCTCACGAGCGCCTGATCGCGCACGTACGCGATGGGGGGCGGGCGACTCTGCTATTGCCCTCGGAGCCAGATGTTTCACGTGCTCTCGAGGAGTTTGAGGCCGATGCTCCAGTCGGTCTTGGCGTATCGACTTTCGACGGCTACCTCAACGGCCTGTGGGCCAGCAGCGGTGACGGCCGAGCGATTATCACACCGGCGCAGAGATGGGCGCGGCTGGCAGAATATGTCAGTGAGCAACTCTCCGGAACAGACGCTGAGCTTCTATCGTCTCCCGGCGTGGTGAACGTTCTTGCGGCACTCGTGCAGCGGGCCGCAGAGTCGCCGATGGAGTTGCCGGAGCCGATACGAGGACGAGGCGCGGCGCAGGAACTGCTACGTCGCGCGGCGGCGTACTCGGCGTCCCTTCGTGCTGCTGGCCTGATCGAGCGCGCGGAAGCGCACAGGAGGGTCTGCGAACTGAGCGGGAGCTTGGAACTCCCTGACTTGCTGACGGTCAGCCAGTTCACCGGCTTCACCGCAGCGCAGGAGTGTTTTCTGACGGTCGTCTCACAGTCATGTGAGGTGCTGGTGTGTTTGACGTACGACCCTGCCGTACCTGCGACTGCCGCGGCCGAGTGCTTGATTCGGCGCCTCGAGTCCCAGGGCACGGTCGAGCACCGGGGCTGCGAAGATAGCACGACATCCGAGCCCGAGCTGCGCCGGGTGGAGCGGACGCTCGGGACGCAGGGCTCGCCCGAGGTTCAGGCCGCAGGAGCGATTCGACTGTCGGAAGCGTGGGGAGAGACAGCCGAGGCGGCCCGGGTCGTGCGCGAGGTTCAAGACGCGATTGCATACGGAATAGCCCCAGGCCAGATAGCCATCGTCTTCAGGGATGTCGCTCAACACATGTTCGAGCTCCGGCTCGCTTTGGAGGAAGCTGGAATCCCGGCTGAGTTCGATGCGCGGATCCCGTTTCACCTCACCGGCATGGGACGCGTACTCCTGACGCTACTCGAGATGGCCGGGGAGGGGCCGGAGCACAGTCGCCTAATGGACGTGCTTCGATCTCCATTCAGCCCGACCGATGACGGGAGTCTTGATGCGCTAGACGCCGAGGTACGCTCGCGGCGAGCTGGAGGTCTGGCGCTCGTAGAAAGATGGGCTCGTAGGAATCATCCGGAGACTGGGAGGCTCCTCCGCAGGGCGCGCAGTCTGTGCGCCGATGCGGTCGGTGCGGACGCGGAGCGAGGGTGGTACCTCCTTCTGTCGGACATGCTGAGGCATGCTCGCTGCGGCGAGGCTGCAGTGGATTCCGAAGTCCTGGCGGACGCAGCTGCTGCACGAGCGTTTCTGGAGGCCGTTCGAGGCATTGGAGCGCTGCCGGGACATGTGGGGGGTCCCGACTCGCTCGCATCGGCGCTTCGGGAGACTCGGGTGTCCGTCGCATCAGGTGACCGTGAGGGATGCGTGCAGGTCATGGGGATGGAGCGTGTGCGTGGACGCCGCTATGACTGCGTGATCGTGGGGGGTCTGACGGCGAAGGAAGTGCCGCGAAGGACCGGAGAAGAGGCGCTCTGCGCCCCATCCGTTGCAGAGTGCTTCCACAGGTTCGGCATAGACGTAGCCCCGCGCGGAGGGACCGATGAAGAGCGCTTGCTCTTCTATCAGGCAACCACCCGGGCTGCAAGAAGGCTGGTTCTGAGCGCGCAGTCTCATGATTCGCAAGGACGACCCGTGAGGCCATCGCTCTTCCTCGAGGAGGTGCTCGATCTCTACCGGGACCCGGTCTCGGGGCAGTTCTTCAACGGTGAGCCTCCGAAGCAGACCCTCGGCCTGGATGGGCTTTCCTGCGATCCCGCGGCCCCGCTGTCCCGCAGTCGTGCCCTCAGGTGCTCTGCGTCAGAGATGGAGGGGCTTGAGAGCGATGTTGGAGATGAGCTGCGTGAGGTGAGGAGGCGGGCATCACGCAAGGCGCCCCCTTGTTCGGAGGGTGTGCGCAGAGTCACCGCTGAACGGGAGGTCTTCTCGGCAAGCGAGATCGAGACCTACCTGCAGTGCCCGTTCCGGTGGTACACGCAGTACGTGATCCAGCCAAGAGAGCTTGACGAACGGCTCAACGCGGCTGCTGTCGGACGTCATGCGCACGAGATCATGTGGCGTTTCTACGAGCTCTGGGAGCCGATGACCGGAGGGCGCCGGGTCGTTCCCCAGCTGCTCGGGACTGCACGCGACGTACATGGAGAGGCGGTGGAAGCAGCGCGGGAAGGCATCCACGTGCTGACTGCCAGAGAGGATTCGGCGATCAGGCTTGCTGCGAAACAGACGCTCTCGCTGGTGGAGGCCGACGCGGACTTTCTCCCCGGGTTCGAGCCGGCCTATCGCGAGTGGTCATTCGGCATCGTTGAAGGGGACCCCCCGGAACCGTTCGGTGACTTTGGCCTGGCGGGGCGAGTCGACCGGATAGACGTGGATGAGCGGCGACTCTTCGTCATCGACTACAAGCTGGGGACTGTCGATCAGAAGCGAGGGGTGACTGCTTTCGAGTCCGAGGGGCTGGTTCAGCTGCCGCTGTACGCAGCGGCAGCGTCCCGGCGTCTGGGGCTAGAGGTCGCCGGAGGAGCTTATCGCCCGATAGGCGAGTCGAAGCCGCGGGGCTTCGTTCGTGAGGACCTGAGATCGCCGACATTCGTGGGCAACGATGTGGTCGGGTTCGCCGAAGCCGAGGATGTGATCAAGGCCGCGATCGGGCGTGCGGCACAAGCTGTGGAAGGCCTGCGGTCAGGCAACATCGCGGCCTGTCCGCGGGGCGGCAAGTGCCCCCCGTACTGTCCCGCTATCGCCTTCTGCGCCGAATGGAGACCTGGCCGTGGCTGAACTCGATCCCCGCCAGTTCGAGGCCGTGACGGCCGGTCCTGTCGACCTGTTCGTGGAGGCAGGCGCAGGCTCGGGCAAGACCCGCGTGCTCGCAGCCAGATTCGTGAGCGCAGTTCTCGGCGAGGAGCCGTACGAGGCTTGCGTTCCGGGCGAGCTGCTCGCCGTGACGTTCACGGAGAAGGCGGCCGGCGAGCTGTCGGAGCGGATCAGAGGCGAGCTCATGGCAGCTGGTGCCGCCGCATCCGCGCGGGCTGTGGGGGACGCCTGGATCTCGACGATCCATGGCATGTGTGCCCGGATGCTCCGCCAACATGCGTTCGCAGCGGGAATCGATCCCCACTTCCGGGTGTTGGACGAGGTGGAGGCCTCTGTATTGGAGGCCAGTGCCATGGAGGATGCTGCAAGAGCGGCCATGAGCTGCGACGGAGCATCAGCAGCGTTGTTCGACGAATACGGCTACGACGCTGTCGTGACGGCAGCGCGCTTCACCCGTGCGAGCGTGCGGTCGCTCGGGGTGTCGATAGAAGACGTGGCAGTGATAGACGCGAAGGAAGTTGTCGACCGCCTTCATCAGGTCGCAAACGAGCTGTCGGCTGTAGCAGGAGGATTCGAGGGACTGCGGTCGCTCAAGACCGTTGATGATGATGCGGCACTGGTGCGTGCTGCGGTTCAGACGCTTGCCTCGGCATCGGGTCGCGGGGAGCCCGATGCCGAGAGGCTGCTCGCCGAATTGCCCACAGGCGGGTTCAAGCACCTGAGCTCGGTAGAGGGTCTTGACGAGTTGGTGGACTCGGCAATCGCGCTCGTCGAAGAGGCGCGTGCGTGTGCGGCGCAGCTCCTGGTCGATCAGCACGAACGGGCGTTCCTCTCATTCGTCAGCGCGTTCGACGAGGGCTACTCAAGAGCCAAGGCACGGCGCGGCATGCTTGATTTCGAGGACTTGCAGCTCGAGACAGCCCGTCTGTTGGAGTTGCACCCTGAGGTTGCCGCAGAGTACCGCTCGCGCTTCAAGATGCTGATGCTGGACGAGTTCCAGGACACGAACGCTCTCCAGATGCGTGTCATCGACAGCCTGTCGGACTCCAATCTGTGTACGGTCGGCGACGAGAACCAATCGATATACGCGTTTCGTCACGCGGATGTAGAGGTCTTCCGCGAAAGGGCCAGGCGGGTGACCGAGACGCGTCAGCTAGACATCAACTATCGTTCCGCGCCGGACCTTCTCGAGGCGGTCAACGGGCTCTTCTCCCACGGAGCGCTTCTCGGCGCGGGCTTCATGTCACTGCTGCCACCGAAGCAGGGCAAGAACCGCCCCGACTGGCCCGCGGACCAGCCAAGATTCGAGGCGCGCTTCATCGACTGGTCGGGCGCCAAAGGTATCGACACGCACGAAGCAGAGGCCGAGTGTATCGCCGGCCGAGTCTCCGAGTTGATTGACTCGGGCGTGGAGCCCAGGGACATAGCGATCCTGATGCGTGCTCTTGCCGGGGGGCGTGCCCGCAAGGTGGAGCGGGCGCTGACGGCGCGGAACATCAGAGTGCACCTGGCAAGCGGCGGAGCGTACTTCGATTGCCCGGAGGTGATGGAGGCTTGCGCTCTCCTTCGCGTCATCGACAACGTGCGGGATGACGTCGCCCTGACGGTGGTACTGGCGGGTCGGCTGACGGGGCTCAGCCCGGAGTCGATGATCTCCATCCGCCGATGTGCGGACAGGCTGGGCACCGAGAAGGGACTTCGCCGGTCGGAGTCACGTCTCTGGGATGCACTGACGGATCCCGAAGTGCAGTCAAGGGGAGACGAGGCCGCTGCATTGCGGTGCACCATCGATGCGATCACGGATGCGCGTCGTCTTCGCGGGCTCAGGTCACTCAGCCAAACCGTGCTGCAGCCGTTGCTTGCTCTGGACTTCGACCTGGTCTTGTTCGCGTCCGGCCCTGGCGGAGCCCGCTCGTGGGGCAACGTACTCAAGCTGGCCAGAATGGCCGACGAGTACGAGACGGCCACCGGTGGGGACCTCGGCGGATTCCTGGAGTACCTGGAACTGCGAGATGCCCATTCTACAAGTGAGCAGGAAGCAACTCTCGATGGCGAGTCCGATGCCGTACGGATCATGAGCATCCATGCCGCCAAAGGACTCGAGTTCCCGGTGGTGATCGTTGGCGGTCTCTCGGGCGGCGGAGACGTCTCCTCGATCTCCATGGCGCGTGTAGACGGGCGACCGATGTTGGGGATGGTTCTGCACCGGCGCGGGGGCAGCATCCCTACGCTGTCCTCGATGCGCGTCAAGTCCGTGCGTCGGGCAGTGGACGATGCCGAGGCGATCCGGCTTCTCTATGTAGCCTGCACGCGGGCGCAGGAGGGTCTTACGGTGATCGCCCGTACGAATCCCCTGAAGGATGCCGACGATTCACTCGGCGGACTCATAAGGCGTGCGCTCGGCATGGGCGCTGCCGGAACGCTGGTGGATTGTGATGGCGTCAGAGGACAGAAGGAGGCGCGGGTGAGGCTCGTCCCTGCCGCGACTTCTGAAGAAGAAGAGGTTCCAGAGGGTGGTGAGAGCGAAGAGCCCGCGGCACGATCGGGCCGAGAGGCGCTGCCTTCCAGCCCGGTCAGCCGTCTGCCGGCGGATGAGGATGCGATGGCGACCGGCCGCAGGATGGTCCCGCGTCGGGTCTCCTACACGGGGCTGGCCACCTACTCGCGCTGTCCGTACAGGTTCTACCTGACGAGCATTGCGAAGTTGCCGGCGCCTCCGGCTGCTCAGGGAGGAGAGGCGCTCGCGTTCGGAAGTGCCCTGCACGCGGTTCTCGAGCGCCTAGACTCTCCTTCGGCAGACGTGAAGGGACTCATCGAAATGGCCATGCGCTCCGCCGGTTTGCGGAAGTCTGCAGGTCCGCGGTTGAAGAGCGCAGTAGACGCCTATCTTGCCCTTCCGGTGGCCGAAGATATCTTCGGCTGTCAGCGGGTGATGCGCGAGGCGCCTATTGCCATACCGGTCGCGGGCACCGTCCTTGCGGGAGCCATCGATGTCCTGGCGTGGAACGACGATCGTGCGCTCATCGTCGATTACAAGACCGGCAGCACCTTGCTGACAGACGAGCGGGCGATCGAGCGCTATCGCCTGCAAGGCGAGTGCTACTCCCTCGCCGCTTTCGCTGCTGGAGCATCGGCCGTCCGGGTCGTCTTCGCTGAGGTGGAGCGTGGCCGTGAGAGCTCGTACTCGTATGGCGAAAAGGACTCGGGACGCATCAGGGGTCACGTGAGTTCGATTATCGAGAGCATGTCCACGGAGGGTTTTCCGGCCAAGTCCGAATACGAGCGCGACTTCTGCGAGACGTGTCCCGGGCTCAACGGGATGTGTCCGGTCACGCGCCCTTCGGCCGGTGGCGCTGCGTGAGCTGACCGCAAGCTGCGTCGATGTCGGTTCCCCGCTCCGAGCGGACGGTGGTCTCAACGCCGGCCGCACTCAGGGAGTTGGCGATCTCTGCGATGCGGGCATCGGATGGGCGATCGGCGTTGGCCCCCGTAACGGGGTTCACCGGGATGAGGTTGACGTGGCACATCCAGCCCCTCGCAAAGGCCACCAGAGCGGACACCTCTGCCGGCGAGTCGTTCTCGCCGGCGATTAGCGCGAACTCGAGAGTCGGGCGTCTGCCCGTTCGCTGGGTGTAGTCGATCAGTGCTGACTGCAGAGTCTCGAGGGGCCACTTCTTCACGCTCGGCATGATGCGATCCCGGGTCTTCTGGACTGCGGAGTGAAGGGAGACTGCTAGCGTGAACTGTTCGGGCTCTCTGGCCAGCCGTTCGATTCCCGGTATGACCCCGCACGTGGATACAGTCAGATGGCGGGCACCTATGCCTAGACCCTCCTTGGCGTTCATCAGCCTGAGCGCGCCCAGCGTGGCGTCGTAGTTCCGCATAGGCTCGCCCTGGCCCATGGCCACGGCGTTAGATGCGCGCATGCCGAAGTCGCGTGCCACCAGAGCCACCTGCCAGGTCATCTCTCCCGGCAACAGGTCTCGCACGAATCCGCCTTCACCGGTCGCACAGAACCTGCATCCCATCGCACACCCCGCCTGCGTGCTGAAGCAGACCGTGAGACGGTCGCCGACCGGGATACCGACGCTCTCAACCATCACGCTGTCGGCGAAGCGCCAGAGGTACTTGCGCGTGCCGTCCGACGAGCGCTGTGTCTCTACGAGTTCCGGGAGCTGGAGCGAGTACGTCTCGGCGATGGAATCGCGAAACGCGGCCGGCAGGTCGGTCATGGCGTCGAATCCCGAAACGACCTTGTCGTACAGCCAGGCCAGGAGCTGTTTGCCGCGATAGGCGGGCATACCGAGGGCAGACACTGCTTCTGTCAGTCCCGCGGGATCGAGCGCCGCTATGTCTTTGGGGGGTGTCTCGCTCAATCCGGTTGCGCGCTCCTCAGGATGAAGGCTCGATGTCGGTCGGAGTGACCATTCTAGCGCGACGACCGCCTGTGGGCAGACGATTGTCACGCGTGTTGTCCGACAACGGCTCAGCACGCCAGGATGCCGCTCGGCAAGAAGGAGCGGTACCTTGCGGAGACGTGCGGTAGGTTATTGTCATGCAGACAGTGTTGTAGCCCGTCCATCTGCCCGTACAGCGGTAATGGAAAGGGAGGAAGCAGATGAAACGCAGGTCAGCGTTAGTGATCGCGATCGTTCTGTTGGCACTGGCGATCCCGGCCGTCGCGAGCGCGTTGCCATCGATGCCGAGCTCGAAGTTCGGTCCTTCGGCAGGGTGTGGCTGTCATGCCGCGCTGTTATCGCAATGGACTCCCTCCATGCATGCGCAAGCGTTGGTCGACCCCCTGTTCGTCCTCAAGCTCGAAGAGGGTGAGGCGGCCACCAATGGCGGTCTCGGACTGTACTGCAATGCATGTCACTCGCCGATCGCAGTCATGGCCGGTGAGCTCACCAGTGTCGACCAGTCCGCGGTCTCAGCAGTCGGTCTCGAGGGAGTGACCTGCGACTTCTGTCATCAAGTGACCGGCACCGACGGCCCACTCGGCAACACCTCAACGGCGATCACCGGAGACGGCATCAAGCGTGCGCAGTTGCAGGACCCGCAGGCGCCGCATGCAGCCGAGTACTCGCAGTTCCACGAGACCGCCGAGTTCTGCGGCAACTGTCACGATGTGGATCATCCGGGCAACGGGATGCACCTGGAGGCCACCTACACGGAGTGGAAGAACGGTCCGTACTCCGCCGAGGGCATCGTGTGCCAGGACTGTCATATGACCCCGGGCCCCGGCGTCACGAAGCCCAATCCGGGCAAGTCCGCCGCGATGGGACCCGACCGCGAGCACATCTACACGATGACTTTCGCAGGCGGGAACGTCGGCCTGGGCGATTCGGCTCTGGCCGAGGAACGCCTCAAGGCGGCCGCGGAACTGGAGCTCGATGTACCCGAGGTTCAGGAAAGCGGAGACGTGGCTGTGAAGGCCACCATCACGAATGTAGGTGCCGGCCACTACCTGCCCACCGGTCTCACCGAGGTGCGGCAGATGTGGCTGGAGGTCAAGGCGACCGGAGAAGACGGCACCGAACTTCTGAACGAGCGCCGGGACTTCGGCAGCGTGCTCAAAGATGCTGCAGGCAAGTCGCCGGTCGAGCTCTGGGAAGCGGTCGACTTCGAGAGCGATGACAGGATACCGCCGAAGGAGTCCACCTCGAACGAGTACACTTTCCCGATGTCCAGCGGGGAAGTCACCGTGGAGGCGACGCTCTACTACCGGTCGTGCTCGGAGGAGATGGCCGAGAAAGCGGGCGTGGAGATTCCTACGACCACGATGGCCAGCGTGACCAAGACGGTGTACGCGTCATCCGAGGCGATGGCGGCGAGCGAGGAGGCCGCCCGGGAGGACACGGGTGAAGGGGGCGGCAGCACCGCACTGCCGATCGTACTGGGCGTCCTCGGGGTTGCCGCCCTGGCCGTCATCGGTCTTGCGGTATTCAAGCGTCGCAAGTCGTAGAGCGAATCGACGGAAAGTGAGACGGGGCGCCTCGCCGTGGCGCCCCGTCTTCTCGTACATACATACCCGCGACTACTGGGTGGACAGGTTCTGCGGCTTGACCCCTACGATCATGTCGAGCGAGGTCTTCTCGCCGTTTCGCCATATAGTCAGCGTGACCGTCTGGCCCACAGTGCGCCGTCGGACGACCGTGATCAGATCATCCATCGACCGGATGCGGTCCTCGTCGACGGCCACGATGACGTCTCCGCTGAGCACGCCCGACTTCTCGGCCTCGGTACCTTCGGTCACCTCCACCACGTAGGCGCCATTTTCTACGGGGAGGCCCTCCTGGCTGGCGAATTCGGGCGTCACGGTCTGTCCGAGGACGCCGAGGAACGGGGTATCTACCCTGCCCTTCTCTATCAGCTCTTCTGCTGCTCGAGTTGCCTGGCTCACGGGAATGGCGAGGCCGACGCCGTCCGAGGCGCCGGTGTCGGTGTAGATGGCCGAGGGGATACCTATCAGCCTGCCCAACCGGTCCACGAGTGCGCCCCCAGAGTTGCCGGGGTTGATCGCGGCGTCGGTCTGTATCGAGTTGACGTACGGGTACTCGCCATTTTGTCCGCCAAAATCGGTCAGCGAACGCTGCACGGCCGATATGACGCCAGAGGCGACCGAGTGCTCCAGGCCGAAAGGCGAGCCTATGGCGATGGCCACCTGGCCGACGACCACTTCGTCCGAATCGCCCAGCTCGATGGTAGGTATGCTCGCGCTCACCAGCACGACGGCGATGTCACTCTCCCTGTCACCTCCGATGAGCTGGGCGACGTAGCGCTCGCCCAGGGAGTCGGTGACCACGATCTGAGTGGCGTCCTCAATGACGTGGTTGTTGGTGATGATGTAGGTGCCACCGTCCGGAGCCTCCTTGTAGGCGACCCCGGATCCTTCGCCCTGCAGCGGAACGCTTGGGTGGTCGGAGGGCAGATCGTCGGACGACGCCTGTTCGCCGCTCACATCGATGTTCACAACGCTCGGCAAGGCCGCCGCTGCTGCTGCCGCGACGATCTCCTCGGTACTGTCACCGATGATCTCGATCTGGCGGGACTCGGCAGACGGCTGAGACAGGTACCGGGATGTGAAATAGCCGCCGGCAAGGCCGGCCGCGCCGCCGAAAATGAGTGAAGACACCACTGCGAGTACCACTGGCAGCGCGTGCGAGTGTTTCCCGGACTGGGCGACCACCTGAGCGGGCGGCTCGACGATTTCCGGCTCGGCGCTTGTCGGCAAGGCTGCCACCGGTTCGGTTGCCGGTGGTTCTGCAATGGCGGCTTCGACGGGAGGCTCGGGCAGGTCGTTCAAATCCATATCGGGATCCTTTCCCCGTGTGTTGAAACGTGGTGCCATGATTCTACGCTCGGTTCAGGGCACGACAACCACTCGGCAGACGAATCCACGAACTCTCCATACCTGCAATCCACGTTGTACGCTCAGTACGCCTCGACTAGACTGGCTCCGATGACTCGCGAGGGGAGAGCTCTGTCGTGCAAGAAGCCGAAGACATCACTCAGTCTGAAGAGGGTGAGCTCCCCGAGCCGGAGCCCGCGCTCGAGCTGGAGTCGGAGCCCGAAGCTGCGCCGGAGCCCGTGCTCGAACCCGAAGCTGAACCCGAGCCGGAGCCCGAAGCCGAGCCCGAGCCCGAAGCTGCGCCCGAAGCCGAGCCTGAGCCGGAGCCTGCGCCCGAGCCGGAGCTCGACCAACCGCTACCGGACTCGGCTGACGCTGCCCTCGTCGAAGGCGTAAGCGGTGGCCTCACGTGGATCCCGTTCGCCTGCTACGCGGGGCTGTGGGTCGTCCTCGTTGGCGTGACCGCCTATCTGCTGTACGGCATCGGAGGCGATCAGCCTGCCCGCTGGTCGCCGGTCTACGAACCCCTCCTGTGGGCCGGAGTCGCTCTGACTGCCGTCGGCCCGGCAATCTCGTTCGTCGTGTGGTTGGTTGCGCGTGCGCGGAGGCCGAAGGGCTCGCGCCGGGGGCTGTTCGCCTCGTCCATGACCCGGGGCGCGCTCGTCGCGTTCTTCGGAGTGGCGATATGGGTCGCGACCCTGTACGTACTCGAGATACTCGCCTCCGGAGGGACTGTGTGATGTCGTGCGAGCACCTGCGCATCGCGGTCCTAATGGGTGGCACATCGGCCGAGCGCGAGGTCTCGCTCAACACGGGCGAGCAGGTGTCGCGAGCACTTGAAACATGCGGGCACGACGTCGATCGTATCGATACGGCCGACCTGAGTTTCATCGAACGTCTGCGGACCGGCGGCTTCGATGCCGTCTTCATCTGTCTGCACGGCCGGTTCGGTGAAGACGGGACAGTGCAGGGTCTGCTCGAGATCCTGGGCCTCCCGTACGTCGGCTCAGGCGTGCTGGCAAGCGCGCTGGCGATGGACAAAGTGGCATCGAAACACATCTTCACTGCGTGCGGACTGAAGACTCCTGCTTCGGTCACGCTGCGGGCGGGCGACGCTCCGGATACTCAAGCGATGCTGTCCGAGCTGGGCACCAAGCTCGTGGTGAAGCCCGTGAGCGAGGGCTCGTCTGTCGGGATGTCCATCGTGCACGATCCGTCCGAGCTCGCGCGAGCCATCGAGTTGGCTTTCGAGCACGACAGCACCGTGCTGGTGGAGCGTTTCGTCACAGGTACAGAGGTCACCGTCGGCGTGCTCGGAAACGACGAGCTGGTCGCACTACCCACGCTGGAGATCGTGCCCGAGCACGAGTTCTATGACTACGAGTCCAAGTACGTGCCCGGCATGAGTCGGCACATCATACCTGCAGGTATCAGCGACGAAGCGCGCATGGAATGCCAGCGGGTAGCCATCGAGGCTCACCGTGCGCTCGGATGCCGGGGGATGTCCCGGTCGGACATGATCGTCACTAGCGAAGACGACGTTCAGCTTCTAGAGGTCAACACCATACCGGGAATGACGTCGACCAGCCTTCTCCCGGACTCGGCCCGTGCGGCGGGCATGGAGTTCACCGAGTTGTGCGACAAGCTGGTTCGACTCGCGCTGGACCGCTAGAAAGACTCGGCGTCGGGCTCGACGATCGGCAGGTCCAGGACGAAGCGGGTGCCGTTCTTCATGTCGTCAACGTAGGCCGACCCGCCGTGTGCCTCGGCCACGACCCGCACGATGTAGAGTCCCAGGCCCATCCCGGGCGTTCCGGCCGATGCCTCCCCACGGGCTCCACGCGCGAAGAGGGTCTTACGCTGGTCCTCGGGGATCCCTGGTCCGTCGTCCTCCACGCCGATGATGGCCCGTCCGTCACGAGCGGTCACCTCTACCCGGACCTTCCCTTCCGGCGGACCGTGCTTGATGGCGTTCCCGACGAGATTGGTGATCGCCTGCTCGAGTCGGACGACATCGCCGAGAACGGTGATGTCGGGCTCTGTCGCTGTGAAGATCTGCTGCTCTGCGCTCAGCCGAAGTGATGTTGCCACGCCTTCGACCAGCGCTCCGAGGTCGACAGGTCTGAGGACCTTCGGGGCGAAGACCCGTTCGGCGCGGGTCGCGTGCAACAGGTCGTCAAGCAGGTCCTCCATCCTCTGTGCCGCGCGCTGTGCACCCTCGATCGCACTAGTCCGGCGCTCCTCGTCGAGCGGCTTGCCCAGGATGTCGAGGTAGCCTCGAACGACGGTCAACGGGCTTCGCAGGTCGTGTGAGACGAGTGACAGCACCTCTTCCCGGAGAGCTTCCAGCCGACGCTCCTCCGTGATGTTCCGGGCCGAGATGACGTAGTCGTGGCCTGCGGGATCGATGGAAGCAACGCTCAGCTCGATCCAGCGGTCCGATTGGTCGGGCGCAACGACCCGTGCGACCACAGGAGCCTCTTGCCTCTTGGCCGCGATGTCGGGCAGCTTCAGAGGGGTGCCATCCTCGGCAAGTAGCGTGACTCCCGAGAAGAGTCCCTCGGGTTCAGCCCGCAGCAGATCGCCTAGTTGCAGGCCGAGAAAGTGGGCAGCCGCGGGGTTAGCGATCTCCACCACACCGCCTCTGACGAGGATCTTGACCTCTGGCGACTCCTCGACGACAGTCCGGAATGCGCGTTCGGCTGATAGGGCCTGCTCCCCGGCCTCGATCAGTTCAGACTGGTTGATGCGCAGCTGGGTCATGAGGTCCTTAATCACCTGCGCGAGGTCAGCGAAGTCGTCCGGGAGCGTGGGATCCACCAGCAGCTCCTCATCGGTGCGGAGGCCCTGAAGGGCAAGATACCCCTGCTCTTGCAGGTAGGTGATGAATTTGCGCAGCGGGCGTCCGACGGTGCGACTCAGGACTACGCCGAGCAGGTAGCCGACGCCGAGTGTGACTAGACCGAGTACGAGCGGCACCAGGAAGACGAACGGCGCCCGTCCGTCACCGAGCCAGGGATCCGGGCGGGTGATCTCTAGGGACAGCGCAGGGTTCCCATCGACGCCGGTCATAGTCGCTCGCGTGAGGAGGTTGCCGTCGCGCAAGCGGGTCATCACGGAGGAGAAACCCTCGGGATGTGCGGCGTCGCGCCACTTGCCGTCGTCGTCGGCGGAAGTGTTGCGCAGGGTCACCGTCACATCCTGGACCCCACAGGCGGCGAGTTCCTCCGTAGTGACGCTGCGGGCTACCGCGAGTGTGCCGACCGAGGTCGCCGGGGGATCGCCGACCACGGGGCGAAGAGCCACCACCGCAGGACCGCTCGGCAGCGAGAAGGGGCCGAGCATCCCGCCGGGGTTTTCGTCGGCGAGCTTGAGGAGGGCAGAGATATCCTCCGCGTCACCGAACGAGTTGATGACGGTGCCTCTCCCGTCGGCCCACACCACGGTGTCCGCCGCTGCCCTTTCGGCCAACCAGGGATCGAACTCCGCGTATACGAACTCCTCGCTGGGCGATACCGTCCGATCGTAGAACTCACGCCATTCGGTGAAGCCCACCACCAGAGCGTCGAGTGCGTCCGCCTGAAGGCCGAGTACGTAACGCACCTCGGTCAGCTGACGCTGCGAGTCGGCCGCAGTGAGAGAGCGGGTGTAGGAGGACAGGCCCAGTCCCACGACCGTGGCGGTCACCACGAAGACGAAGCCTGTGGTGATGACGATGCTGGCTGTCAGTCGGGTTGACAGGCGTGCAGGGGCGAGGCGGTGTAGCCATCCTCCCCCAGGCGCTGTCCGAGATGCCATTCCTACCCCTCGTCTGTTGACGCAGCTAGTCGGGCCGTGCCAGGGCCGACTCAATGGCTGGCTCCAAGTCTACCCTTCCTTCGGGCGTGCCGACATAGGAGGCCGCAACGGCCGCGCCTTGACGAAAGGGCCGAGCGTGGATTAGCATGGGAGCAAGAAGGAGTTAGTATGTACTAACTCTGCCGTCAGGAGACTAGACATGGCCCCCAGGTCTCGACATCATCGCACGGGTCCTCGCGGCTTCGGCCGGGGTGGCTTCGGTCGATTTGCACAGGAGATGCCGGGAACGCTTGCGTGTCTGACTCCCGGTAACAGCGCGGTGATCGAGTCCATAGAATGTCCGAATGCGAGAGCGCAGGCCCTGCGCTTCGGAATGGGCGAAGGCGCAACCGTGAGTTGCGTGACGGTCATACCGTCCGGGCCTCTCGTGCTGCGCTCGGGCAGGCAGGAGATCGCGGTCGGCCGGGGGCTCGCGCGGCGGATTCGTGTGCGCCAAGCGGCGGTATGAGGTGGGCGCCGGCTCGAAGGCGTCTGCCGTAGCCGGGCAGATCGCGACGCGGACCCTTGTTCTGGCGGGCAATCCCAATGTCGGCAAGTCGGTGTTCTTCAACCATCTGACCGGCACCTACGTCGATGTGAGCAACTTCCCCGGCACCACCGTTGAGATCATGCGGGGACGTCACGGCGAGTGGGAGGTCCTGGACACGCCGGGCGTCTACGGCATCGGTTCGTTCAACGACGAAGAGACCGTCGCCAGGGACGTGATCCTGGCCGCTGACGTCGTCGTCAATGTCGTCGATGCGGTCCATCCCGAGCGCGATCTGTTCCTTACGCTGCACCTTATCGACCTTGGCCTGCCTATGATCGTGGCTCTCAACATGGCCGACGAGGCCCGCAAGCAGGGCGTCGCGATCGACAGGGACCTGCTCGAAGACCTGCTCGGGGTGTCTGTGGTGGAGACCGTAGCGGTGTCGGGAGTCGGTTTCGACGAGCTCGCAGAGCGACTTCCGCAGGCCCGCAGAGGTCATGCGGACTACGCCCTTGAGGTCGACATACTGCAGATCGCCTCACGTGTCGGCACTAGAGCCGAGGCGCTTCTGGTGCTCGAAGGGGACGAGATGATGGCCGAGCGCCACGGCCTCGAGCCAGGCACGCAGCGCGACGAGATCTACTCCCGCCGACGGGATCGCGTGAACGACATCATCGGTCATGTTGTCACCGCGTCGGACGAGGGCCTTGATATGAGCGCCCGGATCTCGCGGATGATGCTGAACCCCGTGACAGGCGTCCCCCTGCTCGCTCTGTTGCTGGCTGTGGTGTACGTGGTTCTCGGCCG